>NZ_JADEXE010000464.1 GCF_015207265.1 Nodosilinea sp. LEGE 07298
CCTCAATGCACCCCTCAAATTCGTCTAGGATAGGGGGGCAATTAGGGCAGATACTATGGCGCGATCGCAGCTACAAAAACTGGGCACCTACCTCCGCCCCCACTGGCAAAAGGTGGCTCTAGGGGTTGGTGCGCTGTTTGTCGTCAACCTGGTGGGGGTCAGAATACCGCTGCTGATTCGCAACGGCATTGACGAACTGCAGGTTACGTTTAGCTTCAATCGGGTGATGTACTACGCCCTCATGGTGCTAATTCTGGCCTCGGTGATGTGGGTGATTCGTATGGTGTCGCGCATTACCCTGTTTGGGGTGGGGCGTCAGGTCGAGTTTGACCTCAAGCAGCGCATCTTTCAGCACCTGCTGCGTATGGAGCCTGCCTACTTTGGCCGCAACACCGCCGGAGAACTAATCAGCCGCGCTACCAGCGATGTCGACAATATTCGCCGCCTGCTGGGGTTTGCCATTCTGAGTTTGGCCAACACTCTGTTTGCCTACGCCCTGACCGTGCCGGTGATGCTCTCGATCAACGTGCGGCTGACGCTGATCTCGCTGATTGTGTACCCGCTGATGCTGGTGTTGGTACAGATCTTTAGCCATCGCTTGCGATCGCAGCAGCTCGAAGTTCAGGAGCGCATCTCTGACCTCAGCGACATGATCCAAGAAGACATGAGCGGCAT
Organism: Nodosilinea sp. LEGE 07298; assembly: GCF_015207265.1. Lineage (GTDB taxonomy): Bacteria > Cyanobacteriota > Cyanobacteriia > Phormidesmidales > Phormidesmidaceae > Nodosilinea. Next base: position 676 of record NZ_JADEXE010000464.1, read on the forward strand.
TTCGCTGATCAAAATTTACGCTCAAGAAAACAACGAGCGCCGCGCCTTTAGCCGCCTCAATACCCGTCTGCTCGATGCCAACCTCATGCTGGCCCGCACCCGAAACACGCTGTTTCCGCTGCTGGGGGGGCTGGCCAGCATTAGTCTGCTGGTGATTTTGGCCTCTGGGGCAGGGGCGATCGCCAGCGGTGCGCTCACGGTGGGCGATTTTGTCGCGCTGCTGCTCTACGTCGAGCGGCTGGTGTTCCCCACGGCGCTGCTGGGCTTTACCATTACCGCCTACCAGCGTGGCGAGGTCAGCATTAACCGGGTCGAAGAAATTCTCGACGCCGAGCCCGAGGTACAGACCTCTCCCAGCGCCATTCCGCTGTCGTTAGAGCAGGTGCAGGGCAGCCTGGAGGCCCGCCACCTCAGCTATGCCTACCCCGACAGCAAAACCCCCGCCCTCGATGCGGTTAGCTTTAAGATTGCGCCCGGCGAGCGAATTGCGATCGTAGGCCCCATCGGCTCGGGCAAGTCGACCTTGGCCAACGCCCTGCCCCGCCTGCTCGACATTGGCCCCGGCCAGCTGTACCTAGATGGCTACGATGTGACCGAGCTGCCGCTGGGAGATCTTAGGCGGGCGATCGCCTACGTGCCCCAAGACAGCTTTCTGTTCAGCACCAGCATCCAAAACAACATCCGCTACGGCGAACCGCACACGGAGTTTCCCGAAGTGCAGTACGCCGCCAAACAGGCCCAAATGGATGAAGAAATCGCCAACTTCCCCCAGCAGTACAAGACTATCGTGGGTGAGCGCGGTATTACGCTCTCGGGTGGGCAACGGCAGCGCACTGCCCTGGCCCGCGCCCTGGTGGTCGATGCCCCCATTTTGGTGCTCGACGACGCCCTCTCCAGTGTGGACAACAGCACCGCCACCGCCATTCTCAACGCCCTCTCGGAAGGCACCCAGCAAAAGACCGTGCTGTTTATCTCCCACCAAATGTCTGCCGCCGCCACCGCCGATCGCATTTTTGTAATGGACAAAGGCCGCATTGTGCAACAGGGCCGCCACAGTGATTTGGTGCAGCAGCCCGGCCTCTACCGCGACCTCTGGGAGCAGCACCAGCTAGAGTCGGTACTGCAGTAGCGAGCCGATTTATCGGGGGATTGTTCCTGTTATAGGGTTGGGGGGCGCTATCGATTTACTCACGATTTGCTGCGCAAGCGGTTTGCTGAGCGCTATAACCCAAATTTCCCAAAAAGTCTTCCTCGACGCTCTAAAAGAGCAGTCAATTAAACCTATTCCAGCATAAAGAATATAGCAAGGGAGATAACCACAATGGAAAGTATTAAAGTACGTCAGCACATCGGGCAAGATGGCATTTTACATCTCGATCTCCCAGTTGGGTTAACCGATCGCGATGTAGACGTGATGGTGATATATCAACCTGTTCAGTCATTAGCTTCTGTAGAAAGTTCTCTAGAAACTCTCTACGGCATCTGCGCCGATGACCCCATTGTGACTGATGGGCACGGCATTTCAGCCACCCTTGACGACGATTTGACCGGAGCTTTCGATTGAGCGTGCGCTACTTGCTCGATACCAACGTATGCGTCATGTTTTTGAACGGTCGATCGGCTTTGGTGCGCGATCGCCTACTGTCTACACCAACTGAAGCTATGGTAATTTGCTCAGTGGTTAAAGCTGAGCTTTTTTACGGTGCCCTGCGCAGCAACAATCCAGCCCAAACGCTAGCGCGACAGCAGTTGTTCTTAAAACAATTTACCTCGCTCCCCTTTGATGATGGAGCGGCTTTGGCGGCTGGAAGAATTCGGGCCAGCCTTGCCAGTTCAGGAACTCCTATTGGCCCCTATGACCTGCAAATAGCGGCGATCGCTCAGATAAACAATCTGATCTTAGTCACCCACAACACGCGAGAGTTTGAACGTGTGGATGGTTTACAGATTGAAGACTGGGAACTTGCTTCGTAATACAAGTAACTCACCCGAAGGACATCGGTAACCGGGTTTCTGTACCGGCATTCTAACGATCGCGCTCAGATGACTCCTCTGCACAGTCCGGTTTCAGCGCTTGGCGAGTCAGGCTGGTGGTGTACCAACCGGCGGAGAGCGCTAGCATAGCCCCCCCGCCCTGAAGCGCCAGTTTGCCGGCGGTCGGCCCCTCTTGAAATAGAGAAACGCCAAACGAGCCCAGATAGACGTACAGCGTAATCACCGGCAGCATACCCACCCACGAAAAAAAGCAGTACTGCCAGAAGTTGACGCGGGTGCAGCTAAAGCCATAGTTGAGAATATTCGATGGCACCAGGGGCGACAGCCGGGTGAGCAGCAGAATCTTCCAGCCCTTTTGGCCCACGGCGTGGTCGAGTTGGGTAAAGTGGGGATTTTTACTGATCCAGCGTTTGATCCGATCGCGCGCCAGCCCCCGCCCCACTCCGTAGCAGGCGATCGCCCCCAAAAGGTCTGCGACAGAAGCCACCGCAACGCCCTTCAGCCCAAAGGCAGCCCCCGCCACCAAGATGAGCACGATGTTGGGCAAGCCCACCACGGTAGCCAACACGTACAGCCCGATAAAGGCTGGAATGGCTCCATTGCCCAGTGCCGATAGCCAGTGGTAGGTGCCCACAAACCAGTCTTGCAGCGGCAGCTTGCTACTCAGCAGCGCCAGCCCCGCGCCAGCCGCCACCAAAAGCCAAAACCTACGGCTCCGCAAAAATGTCAGTTTCATGATTAGTGTGATCCCCGACCCATAGAGCCTGCATCGGAGATGCTTAATCGTAATCAGCGATCGCAGGTTTCAGCGTCTGCCCTAGGATGCGTAAGCGGTAGGGCACCAGCCTCCGCCACCGCCACAGACCCAATGCCTATC
>NZ_JADEXE010000058.1 GCF_015207265.1 Nodosilinea sp. LEGE 07298
GCCCCTGGTGGCCCCGGTGCCCCCCGTCGACTGGAACGCAGCCCAAGCCCTCAATCTGCCCCTAGTAGCCTGCCCAGAACTCCTGACCCACCCGCCGCCGCAGGCCGTGGTGAGCCTCATGCAGGCGATCGCACTGGCCCCTAGCTAGGGCGAAACAATTAGCCGGTGACGGGGCTTATAGCTGTGGCCAGTCTGGTTAAGACAGGTCTCCTATGAACGTTCAAACGTTTGAACGTTCATAGGGTTTCTGGATGTCCTAACCAACGTGACTATGGCTATAACCACAGTATCTTGCGTGCTATCTGGCATCACCACACCTATGTGAGCCTTGAAATTTGGTCTTGAGGGGGCGATAACGCCCTCTAACGTATAGTGAGGCATCATTCCTAGGTGGAATTTGGGGCATATTAAAATCACTAGCCGTGGGGAACTGAACCCGCATGCCGATGACCTATGCACGATTCTGAGTTCCGTCGTCCTAACCCCATAGTTGCTAATCGTCCGGCTCGGCCTACTTCCACCCCTTCTTCGGTACTGTACTGGCTTACCCTGGCGCTGCTGGGCCAAAATCGCTGGGGTAGTCAGAATGCCCCCCAGACGCCGTTTACAAACCCTGCTGCCCCTCAACGCCTGATCGACGCGATGCCGGGGATTGTGTTTCAGGCTGATGGGGATACTAACGGGTCGATGCGCTACCTCAGCGCTGGGTGCTATCCGCTGACCGGCTACCAGCCGGCGGAGTTGCTTAGCCCTGCTACCGCCGTGTCGTACAACACGATTACCCACCCCGAAGATCTACCCCAGGTGCTGGAGGACATTCAGCGGGCAATTGAATTGGGTCAGGCCTACGAGGTGGAGTACCGCATTCACACCCGCAGTGGTGAAGAGAAATGGGTTTGGGAAAAAGGGTCGCCCATTGTAAATACCGAAGGCGCGATCGTTGGCATTGAAGGCTTTATTACCGACATTACTCCTCTCAAACAGTCGGAGGCGAACCTCCGCCAGGTAGAGCAGGCCCTAGAGGCCCGAGAAGATCTGCTAGAACTGGTGCTCGATAGCATTCCCCAGCCCCTCTTTTGGAAAGATAGCCAGGGCTACTATTTGGGCTGCAACCAGGCCTTTGCTAAGGCTATGGGGCTAGCCGCCCCAGCCGATATTGTGGGGGGCACCGACGACAATCTGCCCTGTCTCAGTGCCCCAGAAGCTACCTACCGTGCGGCCCGCGATCGCCTGGTGATGACCCAGGGCATACCCGACCTCCACGCCATTGAGCCCCAAACTGACCCCAATGGCCAGCAGGGCTGGGTCGACTGTAGCCGCATGCCCATGCGCGACCCTAGTGGTACCGTGATTGGAGTGCTGTGCACCTTTGAGGATGTCACCGAGCAGATTGCTGACCAGCAAATGTTCAAGCGACGAGAGCAGGTTTTAGCCACCCTAGCCGAGATTCAGCGGCAGCTCTTGGCCTGGCAATGGGGCTGGCAGGAGCGCTCCATCACCAAAATTTTTGCCGCCCTAGGCGAATTGTCTGGGGCTAGCCGAGTCTACTACTACGAGCTTAAGGGAAGCTGCGAACCCCAGAGAAACCCGTCGCTTTCACAATCGCTATTCCTGGTGCAGCGGGTGGAGTGGTCGGCACCTGGGGTACCCTCTACCGCCAGCGATCCCCGTTTTCAAACGATGCCAATCGAGCCGCTGTTTACCGACTGGTATGCCAGCTTAGATCAGCAACAGATCATCAACCTGGTGGAGGCCGATTTTTCCGACCTTCAGCGCCAGGTGTTGGCCAGTTCTCCCAGCCACGTTAAATCGCTGCTGCTGCTGCCCCTAGTCATTCAAAACCAGCTGCGAGGGGTAATGGGCTTTAGTAACTGCACCGCCCCCCGCCTCTGGAGTGAAGCCGAAGTTGACCTGCTGCGGGTGGTGACCGCTGACCTGGCCCTGGCCCTGGAGCGAAGGCAGACCGAGCTGTCGCTGATGCGGGCCGAGGCCAAATACCGCAGCATCTTTGAGAACGCTGTAGAAGGCATGTTTCAAAGCACGCCCCAGGGCCAGTATTTGACCGTAAACCCTATGCTGGCAAGGCTCTACGGCTACCATTCGCCCCAAGATCTGACTCAGAATTTGACCGACATCAACCAGCAGCTCTACGTGCAGCCCGATCGCCGCCAGGAGTTTGTCAACCTGATTTGGGCCAATGGGTCGGTGCTGGGGTTTGAATCTGAGGTGTACCGCAAAGACGGTGCCGTGATCTGGATTTCGGAGTCGGCGCGGGCGATCTACGACGATCGCCAGGTGCTAATTGGCTACGAGGGCACTGTCGAAGACATTACCGATCGCAAGCGGGGAGAGGCCGCTATTTTGCGCCGCGACCGCCTGCTGCAGGGGGTAGCCGAGGCCAGCCAATGCCTGCTCACCAGCACCGACGTGCAGCAGGCAATTCCCCAGGTGCTAGCCCGTCTGGGCCAAGCCGCCACCGCCGATCGCGCCTACGTCTACACCCACCATCCCCAATCGGTGTCGGGCGAACCGGCCATGACCCTGCGCTACGAGTGGACGACCCCCACTACCGCCGCTGGCATTGACCAGCCCTACTGGCAAGACCAGAGCTACCGCGCCCTGGGCCTAGAGCGCTGGCTGACTCTCCTGCAGCAGGGCAAATCGATCTGCTCTCTGACTCGCCACATGCCTGCCGCCGAGCAGGCGGTGCTGTTGAGGGACAATATTCTATCCATTTTGATGGTGCCAATTTTTATTGACGCTGAGCTGTGGGGCTACATTGGCTTTGATGCCTGCCAGCAGGAGTGGGAGTGGAGCGCCAGCGACGAGTCGATTTTGGTGGCGGTGGCGGCGAGCCTGGGAGGGGCGCTCAAGCGCCAGCAGACCGAGGCGCAGATGTGCTATCAGGTGTACCACGACACCCTGACAGGGCTGCCCAACCGCGCCTTTTTTGACCAGCATCTGCCCCTGGCGATCGCCCGCACCAGCCAGAGCGAGCAGATGCTAGCGGTCATCTTTCTCGACCTCGACCACTTCAAAACCATCAACGATACCCTCAGCCATGCGGTCGGCGATCTGCTGCTGCAACAGGTGACCCAGCGCATGAGCACGGCCCTACGGACCGAAGACATTGTGGCCCGCTGGGGAGGCGACGAATTTACCCTAATTTTGCCCAACCTGGCCAACCCGAGCGATGCCGCCAAAGTAGCTCAGCGCATTGCCGACCAGCTGACCCCACCCTTTTTGCTGCACAACCACGAGCTGCACGTGACTGCCAGCCTGGGCATTGCCCTGTTTCCCCAAGACGGGCAGGATATGACCACCCTGCTGCAAAACGCCGACGCCGCCATGTACCGAGCCAAGCAGCAGGGTCGCAACAACTACCAGTTTTATACCCAAAGCCTGAGCACCGAGGCCGCTCAGCGGCTCAAGCTAGAGACTTTTTTGCACCATGCCCTGGGCCGCGACGAGTTTGTTCTCTACTACCAGCCCCAGGTAAATGTGGCCACTGGCGAAGTCGTACAAATGGAGGCCCTGCTGCGCTGGCAGCACCCCACCCTGGGGCTGGTAGCTCCCTGCCGGTTTATTCCTTTGGCCGAAGAAAATGGCCTAATCGTCCCCATTGGTGAGTGGGTGATGCGCACCGCCTGCGCCCAGGTGATGGCCTGGCATCGGGCGGGGTTACCCCTGGTAAATCTGGCGGTCAACCTGTCAGCCCGACAGCTGCAGCACCCCAATCTGGTCAACAGCGTAGCTACCGTGCTGAAAGAAACCGGCTTGCCACCCACCCGCCTGGAGCTAGAAATTACCGAAACCGCCGCAATGGCTGATATGGCGGCTTCCATCGAGCGGCTGCAAGACCTGCGCCGACTGGGGGTCAAAATTTCGATGGATGACTTTGGCACCGGCTACTCCTGCCTCAGCCACCTGAAGCAGTTTCCCCTCGACGGCCTCAAGATCGATCGCGCCTTTGTCAAAGACCTGCCTCACAGCCCGGTTGACCAGGCCATGGTCAGCGCCATCATTGCTATGGCCAAGGGGCTTGCGCTCAGCCTGGTAGCTGAGGGGGTAGAAACCACCGCCCAAAGCCTATGTTTGTATGAATTGGGCTGCACCGGCATGCAGGGCTACCTGTTTGGGCGACCCCAACCGCCGGAGACAGCGGCGAGCTATCTGAGCCCTATTCATACCCAGGCCTGGCGACTGGCGTAGGGGCGATCGCGGTATCTAGGCCAGAGCAGCCTTGAGGCGGCGGCAAAAGTCGCCGATGGTTGACAGGGCGGCCTCTGGGGTGTCGGCAGCCAGCCGCTTAACAAAGGCGCTGCCCACAATCACGCCGTCGGCCCCCCAGGCTTTGAGCTGTTGGGCCTGGTCGGGGTCTGAGACGCCAAAGCCCACGCCCACGGGCTTGTCGGTAGTTTGTTTGAGGCCATCGATCAGGTCTTTGACTCGGCTTTGCAGCTCGCTGCGGGTGCCTGTTACGCCGGTCACGCTGACCAGGTACACAAACCCCTGGGCCTGGGCCGCGATCGCCTTAATCCGCTCGGGTGGCGAGGTTGGAGCCACCAGCAGAGTGACATCGATACTCGCAGCTGCGGCCGCCGTCAAAACCGCATCAACTTCTTCTAAAGGCAGGTCGGGTACGACCAGCCCGGCCACCCCCGCCGCTGCCACATCGGCCATAAAGCGATCGATGCCCCGGTTGAGAATGGGGTTGTAGTAGGTAAACAAAATTAGCGGTGCCTGCAGCTGCAGCCCCTTCACCATCGAGAGCACGGCATCGAGGGTGACTCCCTTCTCAAGGGCGCGGGTGGCAGCCGCCTGAATCACCGGGCCGTCGGCCAGGGGGTCAGAGTAGGGCACCCCCAGCTCAATAAAGTCGGCCCCGTTTTGGTCAAGCACCTTCAGCGCCGCTGCCGTCGTTTCTAAATCGGGGTCGCCAGCGGTAATAAAGGGAATCAGGGCACATTCGCCCCGCGCTCGCAGGTCACGGAAGCGATCGGAAACAAGGGCCATAGCGGGGTACCGAAGACTGAATCCAAAAAAATTGGCTAAAGGGCTGGGGTAAGTAACTCACCCAATACAGCACTCTAGGGCAAGAGAGGCACCGCGTCTACGCCGCAGGAATTGTGCTTCAGAGATTGTAGCCCAGCGATTGCGGTTTCGAGATGGGAACCCCTAACGCCGCTACGTCTCCTTCTCCCGATCCAGCTTTTCTTGCAGGGCGGCCAGCTGCTCTGGGCTCAGCTCGTCGAGCCGACGCTGGAGTACCGCCGATTCGTAGTCATCCATTTGCTGGTTGAGGGTCATGTTGCGGGTAACCACCCGCAGCAGGTAGCTGGCCAACCAGGCCACGACACCGCCCACCATGACCGCCTGGCTCCAAATACCAGCGGAGATGCCGTCGAGGCCAAACAGCCGAAAGCCCACAAACAGCCCACCCCCGGCCAGAAAAACACCGAGTCCAATTGCAATTACGTCAATGCGTCGCATGCTCGCTAGGCCTTAATGTCGCGAGGCTGGGGACGGAAATTTAGAAAGGGACTGAACAGCAGCATACCGGGGAAAAAGACAAATACCAGCCCGTACAGCAGGGTGCGCTCGATGGACCCTGCAATGTACCAGCGCCGCCGCACATAAAAGAGTAGAGCCAGGGGCACCACTAGCAAATAAACTCCGGCGATGCCAGCGTACAGCCCCGCCGTCAACAAAAAGTCGTTCGATAGTGACGATAGTGCCGTTGGTATGGTCATGGTGAATATCCGCTAACCCAACTGAATGTAATGGTTGCCAAGGGTGGGATGACTGGAACCCCGTCACCCCCAAATCATAGGGCTTCTAAAGCCGCATCTGAAGTCATTGTATAAGGGTTCATGGCAAAGGAGAACGGACAAAGCAGACATGCCCTTAGCCAAGTCCCTAGCCCCCCGCCGCCTCAACAGCCAGGATGGCGCGATCGCCCGTGGTCAGTACGCCCGGCCGCAGAACCCGTGCGTACAGCCGACTGCTGCCGGGGTAGTGGGTTTGGTTAATGCGGCTGTAGCGGCGATCGCTAAACCAGCGCATGATGGTGCGGCAGGGTGGAGCGTAGTCGGTAATTTCAACCCGCACCTGTTCCCCAAGCTGAATCTGTCTGCCTGGCCCCAGATCCGCCCAGTTTAGCCCGGCCAGGGTGAGGTTTTCGCCTGCGCTGCCGGGGCCGATGGAGTGACCTTCTGCCCGCAGGGTTTCGATCACCTCTAGCGACCACAGGCACAGAGCGCGATCGGGGCCGCCGTGAAATTTAAGATCGCGCTGTTGGTCGCCGTCGAGCCCAGCGGCGGTAACTTGGGCGGTAACGACGGCTAGCTTCGGTACCCCGCCAGGCGAAATATTGATCTGCGCAATTCGACCCGTGTAGGTCATAACGTTATGCCTCAGCGTTGACGATTGGATTTCGGCCCGATAGGGGTTTGAGCCTGACGTTAGCAAAGCATAGCGAGAGCTGCTCTTATGAATTCCATATAACCTCTGTGATAGTTTCTAGCTCAATTTGCGATCGCCCAGGCTCTAGATTGCATCGGTAGATCTAGCCCTAGCCATCACGAGGTGCATTGAGTAAATCCGGACCAATTAAAAAACTTAATAGAGAATTTGTGAGTATTTACGGATGCGCTTGGTATGATTTGGCGAGTTTGACGACGCAAGATATTTCTTTTGGTCGTTGACGCAGGGGCTTAAAGCCCTCCAGGAGTGGATCGAAGGCACAGGTGGGTTAAGCCCAACCGGGGTGTCAGTGGTGTGAAGAGTAGTCTCAGAGGGGTAGTGTGAGACGTAATCAGAGACAACTGTACCGGGGGCTGCTGTTCTTGCTGACCCTGGTCCTTAGCTATTGCTTGAGCCATATTGGGCCACCGTCAACGGTGGCGCAGGCTCAGAGCCGAGTATTTGTTAACCAGGCAGCGGCCCAGTTTGACGGCCCTGCGGGGCCAGTGACTGTAACCTCCAACGAAACCCGCGTTGGCGAAAACATTGTGCCTCTGAGCATTGTAAAGACTGCCGATCGCGCCGCAGCGGAGCCTGGGGATGTGGTGGTTTACCGGCTGCTGGTTACCAACCCCTCAAGTCGAGCGGCTAACCCACTGACGATTACTGACCAGCTACCTCGGGGCCTGATCTATGTGCCTAACTCGGTGCAAACCACGCCCCTACAGCCCACGCAGCAAGTGATCACCGACAGCAGCCTGACGCTGACTTTCCCGTCACTTGAGCCGGGTGCGTCGGTCTCGATCGCCTATGGCGTGCTGATTACCCCCGATGCTGTGCGTGGCGATGGGCGCAACGTGGCCCAGGCCTCTGCCCCAGGGTTTTCTCCGGTGTCGGCACCGTTCCAGCTGACGATTCGCCCCGGCATTGTGGCCGACTGCGGCACGATTTTAGGCCGAGTGTTTGTGGATAAGAACTTTGATGGGCAGCAGCAGCCCGGTGAGCCTGGGGTACCCAACGCCGTCATCTTTATGGACGATGGCAACCGGATTTTGACCGACCCAGACGGGCTGTTTTCGCTGGCCAATGTGCTGCCAGGCTACCGGGTTGGCACTCTCGACTTGTACAGCCTGCCGGGCTATACGTTGGCTCCTAACCTCTACCGGATTGAAGACAACAGCGCCTCTCGCTTTGTGCGCCTGTCGCCGGGTGGTCTGGGCCGTATGAACTTTGCCGTTACACCAACCTTTGGGGAGGAGCAGTCATGATGCCTCTGGCTTCTCGTTCACTGGCTTCTCGTTCGCTGGGGTTGGGCTTGTTAACAACCCTGGCCGGATCGTTTGGGCTGCTGCTACCCGGCCATGCTGCCCCCGAGGCCCTAGGTACAGCGGCAGATTTGGATGTCTCTGGAGGCGCGGCGGTGGAAGCCGTGGTTGCCCCCCCTGTCATCGAGACGTCTAACCTGGAAAGTCTCACCCCGGTAAGCCCCACGATTGAAGTGGTTCCCGGCGAACCCCTGGAGCTGACCCTGCCTGGGCCAGCAGTGAGCGTTCCAGCGGCACCCGCGATCGCAGCACAACCTTGGGCCGACCCAGAAACCGCGATCGCGGCGGCTACCGTGTTGCCCCAGGGACAGCTCCCCGCAGTGGTGGAGGCTGGACCCGGCGGAGCGGTACCTTTAGCCAACCGGCGCGAAAACGCTGAGCTTTTTGACTTTCGCTTTGGTCGCGATCGACTGCCGCTCAACCCTCCCTCTACCTATCCTTTGCTGCCAGTGGGGCCGGGGGGCGAGGCAATTTACAATCTCACCCTAGCTCCCGAGCGCGATACTCAAATTCCGGCCAATGGGCGATCGACGCTCACCCTGGTGGGCGCTGTCACGACAGATCAGGGCAATCCCCTTGAGACTGACGTAGTCGTAACGCTGACCAGCGATGCTGGGGAGTTTGTTGGGGCCGACTATGACAGCGATCGCGGCGGGTTTCAGGTACTGGCTCGGCTAGGGCAGTTTGAGGCGGAGCTGCGATCGCCCCTCGATGCTCAGCCAGCAACGGTGCGGGCCTTTGTCAGTGCCCAGACCCTGCGGGACGTTGATCCTAGCCTGGCGCAAGACTACCCCGCTCTAGAAGCCACCACCCAGGTGAGCTTCTACACCGATTTGCGCCCCACCATTATTTCTGGGGTCGTCGATTTTCGCGTGGGCCGAGGCGGCACCAACTTTTTGGGCAGCTTCAGAGACTTTCTCAACCCCGACTCCCTCAACGATGATGTGGAGGTGAGCTTTACCACGGGGCTGTTTGCCACCGGGGCTGTGGGCGACTGGTTATTTACCGGAGCCTACAACAACACACGCGGCCTCAACGATCGCTGCGATGGCAGCAGCCTCTACCGCGATGTGCAGGCCTGCGACCAGACCTATCCAGTCTATGGCGACAGCTCCACCACCGACTTTCTCACTCCCTCCATTGATAGCCTGTACCTGCGGTTTCAGCGCGACTCACTGGTGCCCGATGCTGAGCCAGACTACGCCATGTGGGGCGACTACGGTACCCAGGAGTTTGCTGGCGAGTCACAGCAGTTTACGGCTACGGTGCGAGAGCTGCACGGCTTTAAGGGTAACTACACCTTTGGTAACGGCCTGCAGTTGACCGCCATGTACGCCGACAATGTGCGGCCCTTTCAGCGGGACACCATTGCCCCCGACGGCACCAGCGGCTACTACTTTTTGTCGCGGCGGCTAATTTTGCGGGGTAGTGAGAATGTGTTCATTGAGGCCGAGGAGTTTAACCGCCCCGGCACCGTGCTTGAGCGCACGCCGTTGTATCGCGGCGTCGATTACACCATCGACTACGATCGCGGCACGCTGCTGTTCGATCAACGGATTAGCGCCGTCGATCTCAACCCCCTGGGCGTGACTCTGGTGCGCCGCATTGTAGTGACTTACCAGGTTGAAGATGCCTCCGTGCGGGGCAATCTCTACGCCGGACGCCTGCAGTACCGCCCCAACGGCGACGACAGCGGTGTCATTGGAGCCACCCTGCTCAGCGAAGACCAGGGTGCCCAAGACTTTACCCTCTACGGGGTTGACGCGCTCTTTCCCCTGGGTGAACAGGGCCTGATCTCAGGGGAATTTGCGCGATCGACCTTCAACGCTGGAGCCACCAACAACCAGGGCAATGCCTACCGCATCGAGCTGAGCGGGACTCCCTTTGAAGGGGTCACAGGACAAGCCTTCTACCGTTCTACCGACAGCGGCTTTAACAATACCGCCACCACTACCTTTCGCCCCGGACAAACGCGCTGGGGTGGCCAGGTGCTAGCCCAGGTCGGGGCTCAAACCCGAATTCGCGCCGTGGTGGATCAAGAGCGCAATGTCGGCACAGCCACCGCTATTCAAACCTCTGCTGCCGGTCTACTGCGGCCGGGTCAAAGCGCTATCCAGGGCGGGCAGGTAGACAACACCCTAACCGAACTGCGGGCCGGTATTGTGCAACAGTTTGGCACGGCCACCCTGGGCATTGACTTCGTTAACCGCAACCGCAACGATCGCATTGCCAATACCTCCACCAGCGCCAACCAGCTGGTGTCACGGCTAAACCTGCCGCTCACCGAGACCCTTAGCGCCCTAGCCCAGAGCGAGCTAAACCTGGGTACCACCGACCCCCTTTATCCCACCCGCAATACGGTCGGCCTGGAGTGGGCGGTGCAGCCTGGGGTAAGTTTGCGGCTGGCCCAGCAGTTTTTGTCGGGGGGCAACGGGCCGGGGTCGATTACCAGCCTCGACACCCTAGTCGACTACGATCTCGACGAGAATACTACGCTTACCAACCGCTACTCGCTGCTAGGGGGTTACAACGGCATTACCGGCCAGGGGGCGATCGGTCTTAATCACCGTCTAGTGCTGGCCCCTGGGCTGCGGGCCACCTTTGGCTTCGAGCGCATTTTTGGCGATGGCTTTAATCTCACCGGGGCGGGCCAGCAGTTTGCCCAGCCCTTCGCTGTCGGACAGGGGGGATCGTCGGCCCTGGGGCTGCTGGCCTCTACTGTCTACTCGGTGGGGCTAGAGTACACCGACAACCCCGATTGGCAGGCCAGCGGCCGCTTTGAGTATCGCGATTCGCCGGGGTCGAGCAATATTGTGCTGGGTGCCGCCGCTGCTGGCAAGATTACCGACTCGCTCACCGGTCTGGCCCGGTTTGACCTGGCTAATTTTGCCAACCAAACCATTACCGATGCCTTGGGCAACTCCAGCAGCCTCCGCCTGGGGTTGGCCTACCGCAACCCCATTAGCGACCAGTTCAACGGCCTGCTCAGCTACGAGTATCGCCGCAACCCCGGCAGCACCCCCGACACAATTTTGCAGGGCACCAGCTCTGAGGCCCAGGACCACACCCTGGCGCTGGAGGGTATTTATGCTCCTTCCTACCGATGGGAATTTTACGGCAAGTACGGCCTGCGCTATAGCACGGCCAACCTGGCCGAAAACTTCGGCTTCTCCAATAGCATTCACCTGGCTCAGGCGCGGGCGACCTATCGGTTTGCCTACCGCTGGGATGTCGGGGCTGAGGTGCGCTGGCTGGGGCAGCCCGCCGTGGGCTACAACGAAACCGGCTTTGCCCTGGAGGCGGGCTATTATCTCACCCCTGATGTGCGGCTGGGGCTGGGCTACAGCTTTGGCGGTGCCAACGACGGTTCGTTTGTGGGCGGCGGCGGCTACCGATCGGCTAGCGGCCCTTACTTCGGCATTACCGCTAAAGTCAACCAGTTGTTTAACGGCTTTGGGGTACAGCCGGTGTCGCCGCCCCAGCAGCAAGACTCTTACGTAGACGAGGCAACCCTGCCCGATATCCCCGCAGCCGGGGTGGCCCAGCCCGGTGTGACGCCTGAGGTGCCCGAGGCCGACGTGACAGACAGTGCCCCAGGAGGTGAGGAATGAAACAGCAGTGGTGGATAGGATATGGCGCTGTCGCCCTGACTGTAACGGGGCTGGCCCTGACGGTGACCCCCGCAGCTGGACAGTCGGCGCTGGCGGGCTACAGCTTGCGGGTAACCAGCGCGGACGATGGGCCAGTACAGCCCGACGAGGGGCTGACGCTGCGGGAAGCCGTGGAGCTGGCCAACGGCACTCTGACTCCTGAGCAGCTGAGCGAGGCGGAGCAGGCCTTTGTGCAGCCCCTGCCCACTGGGCAGGGATCGCAGATTGACTTTGATTTGCCCATGGGTCAGACCACTATTGCCCTGGTGGACTTACTGCCGGAAATTACCGCCCCAGAGCTGGTGATCGACGGCACCACCCAGGCGGGCTACGACGCCAGTGCCGGACTGGATCCTAAATTTCCGCCTGCGCCCGTGGTCAGCCTGACGGTGGCCGAGGGCAGCGAAGTGGCTCGCGGCCTGACCATTGCCGCCGATGGCGTAACGGTGCGAGGGCTGAGCCTCTATGGGTTTCGCACCAGCGATCGCGCTACCCAGACCACGCCGCCCGCCGATATTTTTATTAGCGCCCTGGCCCCGCCGGTCGACGCTAGCCCCCTCAGCCCGGCTCTGGATCTATTTCGTCTAGATCAGCCCGAGGCGCAGCCTCGGGGGGTGGTGATTGAGCAAAACTGGCTGGGGTTACCCCCCAATGGCGAGTTTCCGGTGGTGCCGTCGGCTTTTGGGGTCAACGTTTTTAACGCGGTAGAGACCACCATTCGCAACAACCGGATTCAAAACCACGACGGCAGCGCCATCATTACCGGCTTTCGGGCCGATGGGCTGCAGGTGAGCGAAAACGCCATCATTGGCAACGGTCTGGCCGGTATGCCCGACGCCATTCGCCTGGAGGGTGCGATCGCCGGTAGCGCCATTACCGACAACCTAATCTGCGCCAACGACGGCAGCGGCATCTACTTATTTAAGCCGGAGGGGGCCACCCAGATCTCAGGTAACGCCATTCAGTACAACGGGCGACGGTTTGAGCGCGCTGCCGTGTACCTGATGGGCAACGATCATCAGCTCAGCGATAACTTCATTGGCTATCAGCCAGGGCCAGGGGTCGCGGTGACCGCCTACCCGCTCAGCCTGCGCAACCAAATTCGCGGCAATCGCTATGCCGGGCTAGACGGGCTCAGTATTGACCTCAACACCCAGGGCAATACCGGTGTGCAGGACTTTCAAAAAGGGGATGGCCCCAACCCGCCCCGCAACTCCTACCATCGCCGTCGCGAGACCGGCAACGCGGCCATCAACTCCCCCCAGTTTGACGACTATAGCTTTGTTAGTGGAGCCGCCGAGGTGACCCTAACGGGTACGGCTGACCCCGGCACCGAGGTGGACCTCTACCGGGTCGCCGAGGATGGCTTCCCCTACAGCCCCCTGAGCGAGCCCCTCGGCACCGTGACCGCCAGCCCTGAGGGCACCTTTAGCGCCAGTCTGGCCCTGCCGCCAGGCACAAGGGTGAGCGCGATCGCCTCTGACCCTGAGTGGGGCACCTCAGAACCGGCCCCTGTCGCTGCCGTGCTGGCCGCCGATGGCACCCTACCCGAGCTGCCCGCCACGCCGGTCGATCTACCTAACTGCGCCGCGCCCGTGCCGCCTCCAGAGCCGGTTGAGCCGCCGCCGCCCCTAGAACCGCTGGTGTTGACCGTACCCCGCAATATTCACTTTGCCCTCGATCGCTCAGATATTAGCCCCGAGAGCGCGGTAATACTCGATCAGATCGCTGAGGTCATGCTGGAGTATCCCTTCCTGACGGTGGAACTGCACGGCCACACCGACCCCCGCGCCAGCGCCGCCTACAACTTGGCCCTGAGCGAGCGCCGCTCCCTCGCCGCCCGCAACTATCTCATTCAGGAGGGTGTGCCCCCAGAGCGAATGCGGATTGTGCCCTTTGGTGAGACCCAGCGGCGCAGCGAGGGCAGCGGCCGAGTTGAGTACGCCCGCGATCGCCGGGTAGAGTTTGTCTTTACCGACGTGCGAGGCCTCGACATTATCTTTGTTGACCAGGAGGCTGACCTTCAGCTTGAGTAAGGCTGTGGCGTTTCCTCAGCCATCACGTTTTGTCGTCCTGATTGAGTTACCACTCCCAATGTCTGCCATGTGTTCGTCTTCTATACCGGATCGCCAGGAAAGCTCCTTTGTGCGCCGTGGTCCCCGCTGGTGCTGGGGGCGTTGGGTGAGCGGTTTGGCGATCGTTTTGCTGGGGCTGGTGGTGGGGCCGAGTCCGGCTGTGGCCCAGCTGGCACCCTTTGCCAGCGTCACGGAGATCATTGCTCCCCCCGAGACTCCAGCAACCACCACCACCTACCTCAATGCCCCCTACGCCGACCCTTGCGATGCTACCGCTGCCACGGGCTTTGAGAACTGTACCGCGCCGGGGGGGGTCAACCTCACCTTTGGGGGTGGAGAAGCGCGTATCCTACAGGCAGTGGTTGCCGCAGGCGATCGCTTTGAGCCGGCCATCGATTTACTGCCTCCAGCGGGTTTGCCCCAGCGTATTGTGTTTCGCCGCGTCGGTCCCCCACTGGGCAGAGTTCCTGGTCAGGAAAGATTTCAGCTGTTCTATGAGTCGGTGCTGGTAGACGTCGACCTCGCTGCCAATGCCACCGATACCATCATTCTGGGTCCTAGTGAAATAAATAGCGTTGAGGCAGCGCTCCTCAGCCGGTCCATCAACCGAGGCATCGACAACGTCTTTAACAACGTCTCTATCTCGGTCAATAACCAGGACACCCGCAACAATATTGAGCGCATTGACTATCTGATTGGCAATCCTGGGGTACAGCTAGCGGCAGCAGACGTGGGGAATGTCGGGTTTTTAATTGACGAGCGGGGCGGCAACGACCCCTTTGGCATTGCGGCCGTTACGGCTATTGATCCGGTAACGGGCGACCCTACTGCCTACGGCCCGCTGGTGCAGGTACCTGCCAATGCCTGGGGGGGCAGTGGCAACATCGGCGTCGAACTTACATCGGCGGTACTGCGGCGAGATCAGGATCCCCTGGTGCCTCCTCCTGTTCCTCCTGTTCCTGACTTTCTGCCGTCGCACCCGGTTCCTCTCCAGAGCGTACGCGGTATTTTCTTTCCCATTAACTCGCTGCTGCCAGATCCTCAGAGCACTCAGCCATTCTTTGGTTACTCGCTGTTTGCCGCCGATGTTCCTGCGGGTGCAAACCTGGTCAACTTTGTAGCCTTTCCCACAGATACCATTGGCCTTGCAGAGGCTAATAACGGTGCTCCCGCTCCCGGTGGCCTGGATCTGGTGGCCGGGGGCTTTGGCTTGATTCGTCGCGTAACGACAGTGCCTCCAGCTGGTAACCTATCGCTGGTGAAGCGGATTACTAACCTGTTTGGCCCCGCTAACCTGCCCAACTTTGCTCAGGTGGTGGGCGACGGTGCAGGCCTAACGCTGCTGCAAAACAACGGCCTAGGTCAGGGTATTGACGTTATTGATGACCCCTCGGTACAAACCAGCGACGGTATTGAGTACACCATTTACTTCGCCAACTCTGGAGTCGGGGACGCCAACAACGTAGTGCTGTGCGATCAAATTCCGATTGGCACTACCTTCAACCCCAACAGCTTTGGCACTGGTGAAGGCATTCAGGCGATCGCATCTTCGGCCCCCGCTGGCCCCGTGGTCAACTACACCAATGCCAATGACGGTGACCCCGGCCAGTTCATTGCACCTGGGGCGGCATTGCCACCGTTCTGCGGCGTCAACCAGGGCAATGGAGCTGTCGTAGTCAATGCGGGCACCGTGGGTAGCAACCAGGTGGGGCTAATTCGGTTTAGAACTACCGTCGATTAGGCCATTTTTCGTCGGGCCACTAAACTCTTTTCTGGGCGGCTGGTCAACTGGGCCAGCCGTTTTAGTATCAGCATCAGGTCGTGGGCCAGCAGGGGCTGGGTCGCTGGAGTGAGCGGCGGAATGTGCACAAAGAGGGCTTGTGTTGGCCAGCGGTATTGCGCGATCGCCCCCAGCAGTTGGTAATACAAGTGGTTGCAGACGTAGGTACCCGCACAATCGCTAGTGTCCGTCAGATGGGTGCCCGCCATCAATTTCTCCAGCGGCAGCGCGGTCTTCAGAGCCAGGTCATTTCCTTTGCCGTAGCGCTCCAGGTGCAAATGGCTGCGCCCCTCGGCCATACCGCAGCACACCACCACTGGCGACTGAAGTTCGACCAGCTTGGCTATCACGCGAATCGGGGCCAGCTCAAAACTGACGGGAATGTGACGCAGCACGGTCGTACCGAGGGGAATCTGCTGGCACTGTTGCAAATGAGCCACCAGATCGTCGGCGGCATTGGAGGGCTGATGGGCACGCCAGGGAGCGAAGGTGGTCAGGAGCATGGTGAGTAGGTGCGTGGGTGAGGATGGGAGGGGTGGGTCCCTGAGTGGAGTCAAAGGGATGGAAAGTAAGGATCGGTCCCTGAGCGGAATTGAAGGGAGGATGAAGAAAGTGAGGATCGGTCCCTGAGCGCAGTCGAAGGGAGATGAGGGTGAGGCAGTGCAGGAGATCTACTGATGTCAGCGTAATCCAAAATCTAAAATCTAAAATTCTCTCGGGTTTGGCAGGTAGGATAGAGTCTGAGCAACCCCTGACGCCTTAGAAAAACGAACAGAGCAAGAGAGCGTATGGCTAACATTGCCGTAATCGACTATGACATGGGCAATCTGCACTCGGCTTGCAAGGGGCTGGCGCTGGCCGGAGCCACACCAACCATCACTGACGTGGTGGCCGATCTCGAAGCCGCGGATGCCCTTGTGCTGCCGGGCGATGGGGCCTTTGACCCAGCCATGCGGCACCTGCGCGAGAAGGGACTGATCGAACCGATCAAGCGAGAAATTGCATCGGGAAAACCCTTTTTGGGCATCTGCCTCGGCCTCCAACTCTTGTTTGACGGCAGCGACGAAGGAGTTGAGCCAGGGCTGGGGCTGATTTCGGGCCGCATTCGCAAGTTCAAAAAAGAGCCGACGATCGCCATTCCGCACATGGGTTGGAACCAGCTGACCCTGACCCAGCCGAATCATCCTCTATGGCAAGGCGTTAGCGATGGCGACTGGGTCTACTTTGTGCATTCCTACTATGCCGAACCCAGCGACTCGGCGGTGAATGCGGCGACGACGACCCACGGCACTCAGTCGGTGACGGCGGCGATCGCCCAAGACAACATCATGGCTATGCAGTACCACCCCGAAAAGTCGGCCCCCGCTGGCCTCGTCATGTTGGCCAACTTTGTCGCCCTGGTGAAGGCCCAAACCCCTGTGGCTGTGGCCTAGCCTATGCTGCGCATCTACGGCAACCGCGCCCTCAAAACCCTACCCGGCACCGACACTCGCCCCACCTCGGCCCGAGTGCGCGAGGCCTTGTTCAACATTTGGCAGGGACGCATTGTGGACTGTCGCTGGCTCGACCTGTGCACGGGCAGTGGTGCCATGGGGGCCGAGGCACTGTGTCGCGGCGCGGCGGAAGTGGTAGGCATTGAGAAGTTGCCGGAGGCCTACGCCATTACCCGCGAGAACTGGCAAAAGGTGGCCCAGCCTGACCAGACCTTCAGCCTGTTTCGCGGCGACGTGGTGAAGCAGCTCTCGCGACTGCACAGCCAACCCTTCGACTGTATTTACTTCGACCCGCCCTACGACAGCGAGTTGTATGCTCCTGTTCTAGAACGGGTAGTGAGTCTCAGTTTGCTCCAGCCCACGGGTGAAATCGCCGTCGAATATCGCCCCGATGCCTGGGAGCCAGCTAACGTCCATGGGTTAGACCTGGTGCGCCAAAAGCACTACGGTACAAGTCATCTGGCCTTTTATACCGTTCCTGGGCCGTTGGCAGAGCCGCTTGAACCGGGCTCATAACAGCTTTCTGTCAGGTAGCAGTTCAAACTCGGTATTAAATCCAGTGTTTTGGATAAGGTCGTCCAGGAATCCAGCGGCTAAAGGCTACCGTACAGAGCACGAGCAAAACCGCCCCTGTTAACACTGGGGTAAAGACAAAGTTCCAGGAGGCATGGCTCATAACGCCAACCAGGGCAACCGCCCCTCCTGGGGGATGCAGGGTATGAGTAAGCTGCATCAGCTGAATAGCGGTAGCCACCGCCAGCGCCATCACCCAGGGTGCAGTGCCAAAGAGACTGACGCAGGCGACACAGACCAGCGCCCCAATCACACTTCCCCCAATTACATTACGGGGCTGGGCCAAGGGGCTATCGGGCACGGCAAACACGAGCACCGCCGTTGCACCAAAGGGCGCTGCAATTAGTGGATAGCCGGTATACACCGTGAGGTAAGCCAGTGCGGCGATGCCCACAAAACTGCACAGGTACGATGTCAAAATTTGCCCATGGGTAAATTGGGGCTGATGGGCCGATCGGCGCAGTAGCCTGGTGTACCGCTGAGGCTGAGGTCGAGAGTTAAGCTGTCTCATGGTGTGGTGCCCGTTGTAAGCCTTAGCCGCCTGAATGACCGCCGCAGTTGGTAAGCAAAAGTACTCTGAAAGTATTTTGTCACAGCTTCATAACCTAGCCAAGAAAATGTAGCTAAGGGCACAGAAATTAGAGACTTTTTGACAAGCCGAATTGGACGATATTACGTGGGCCTGATAGCTGAGGACCTGAGCCCATCGCTAAAAGGTTCAATACTAAAACGCTGCTGAGCACGCAAGCGCACTGGACAAAGCCGAAGCGTGCGATCGCATGATCCGCCCCAGCAGGAAGGACGCGATCGCACGCCAATACCGCCAACCAGTATGGCGTCTCTGTTTGATCTCAGCCAAACGCTCGGAATGTCGCTAGCCCGCGATCGCGGGTACCCGCAACGGTTCCCCAGTGAGGCTAAAGGGGCGTACCTGGGTAATTTTGACCTGTACCAACTCGCCCTTCAATTCCGCAAAATCGCCCGCAAAGAAGGCCAGCCGGTTGCCTCGGGTGCGGCCCATTACCTGGGTGGGGTCTTTGGGGTTAGCCGCTTCGACCAGCACTTCTTCGATGCGGCCAGCGTAGCGCTGCGATCGCTCCGCCGCCTTCGTATTTACCAAATGGTTTAGCTGCTGGAGGCGATCGCTCTTCACCTCCTCCGACAGCTGGTTTTCCCACAGCGCGGCGGGGGTGCCGGGGCGAGGCGAATAGGCCGCCGTATTGAGCTGGTCGAAGGCGATGTCGCTGACCAAATCCATCGTGCGCTGAAACTGTTCCTCGGTTTCGCCGGGGAAGCCCACGATCGCATCGGCGCTGATTGCCGCATCGGGCATGTAGCGACGCACGGTATCGACAATGCGGCGATACTTTTCGTGGGTGTAGCCTCGCGCCATCGCCTTCAGCACATCGTTGTCGCCCGACTGAAAGGGAATGTGGAAGTGCTCGCACACCTTGGGTAGCTCGGCGCAGGCGCGAATTAGCCGCTCGGTGAAGTAGCGCGGGTGGCTGGTGGCAAAGCGAATGCGCTCAATGCCGGGCACATCGTGAACAAAATACAGCAGGTCAGTAAAGGTGTGCTGGTGCCGTCCGTCGGCGGTAGATCCGGGCAGGTCGCGCCCGTAGGCGTCGATGTTTTGGCCCAGCAGTGTCACTTCTTTAAAGCCCTGGCGGCCCAGTTCTTCCATCTCGGCGCGGATGGCCTCTGGGGTGCGCGACTGCTCGACGCCGCGCACCCCCGGCACCACGCAGTAGGTGCAGCGCTCGTTGCAGCCGTAGATTACATTCACCCAGGCGGTAATGGTGCTGTCGCGCCGGGGCTTGGTGATGTCTTCCATGATGTCCACCTCTTCGGTGGCGACAACCTGGTTGCCGTCGAGCACCTGCTCCAGCAGGTCTTGCAGGCGGTTGGCGTGCTGCGGCCCCATCACCAAATCGAGTTCGGGCACTCGGCGCAGCAGGGCTTCGCCTTCTTGCTGAGCCACACACCCGGCCACAATCAGCGTCAGGTCGGGCTTTTCGTGCTTGCGCTTGGCCTGGCGACCCAGATACGAGTAAACTTTTTGCTCGGCGTTGTCGCGAATGGTGCAGGTGTTGTAGAGCACCACGTCGGCGGCATAGGGGTCGTCGGTGTAGGTGAGGCCCATGGTATCGAGAATGCCGGCCATACGCTCGGAGTCGGCCTTGTTCATCTGGCAGCCGAAGGTGGTGATGTGGTATTGACGAGCAGAACCGGCCATAGGTCTAGGCTTTGGGAATAGCAACAGCGCAATTTCCCATTTTAGCGTTCCACCATCCGTTAACGCGTTTTAGTTAGGGTCAAAGCTCAATGGTGATTTGGGTTCTCGAAAATTAAACCCTCGCTACTGGCCTGGAGAAACCCCACCGGGTTTCACCTCATACCAGGCCTGTGACCTGGATGGCGCTGATATGCTGCTGGAAGCGTTGAACGCTGATACGCTGCTGGCTGACAAAGGCTATGACACCGACAAACGAGTGATTGAGCGATTGGAGTGCCAGAGTAAGACGGTGGTCATTCCGCCCAAGGGCAACCGGAAAGCCCCTCGGGACTATGACCGGGAGCTGTACAAAGCACGGCATCTATTCCAGTTCGCAAGCGCGGTCATCACTTTCCGTTCCGCTGCTATTTTCCGGATAGGCTCTTAGTGATACCTTGATGCCATGACTCTACCCCTTACCCATCTTCGTGCGGCACAGCCCGATAATTACTGGCTGTGCAATGCCCGCCTGCCCCTGGCCTGTCTTGATGCTGCCACCCCTCTGCGCACCCCCATTGCTGAGCTAGCGGCCCCGCCTCGGTTAGAAGATTGGGTGGCGGCCCACCTGCACATTCAGTCGGGGGCGATCGCGGCGATCGCCCCTGCCACTTCGACCCCAGACGATGACCTGCCCCGCTACGATCTGGGCCAGGGCCTTGTGTGGCCATGCTTTACCGACTGCCACACCCACTTAGATAAGGGCCAAACCTGGTTGCGTAGTCCCAACCCCGATGGCACCTTTGCCGCCGCCCTCGACGCTGCCACCGCCGATCACCGCCACTGGAGCGCTGCCGACCTCTACTCCCGCATGTCGTTTGGGCTGCGGTGCAGCTACGCCCACGGCACTCAGGCGGTCAGAACCCACTTAGACTGCCTGGATGGCCAGGAGAAGACTAGTTTTGCGGTATTTGACCAGCTGCGGCAAGAGTGGGCCGACCGGCTGACGTTGCAGGCCGTCTGCCTGGTGTCGATGGACTACTACGATCGCCCCGAAGCCGAGCAGCTAGCCGATACCGTAGCCCAGTACGGCGGCATTTTAGGCGGTGTGATCTATCCGCAACCCGGTCTGGAGGCTCAGATCGATCGCGCCTTTGCCCTGGCCGAAGCGCGGGGGCTAGACCTCGATTTTCATGCCGATGAGAGCCTTAACCCCGAGGCGGAGGGGCTGCGGATTGTGGCTGAAACTAAGCTGCGCCGACGCTTTGCGGGGCAGGTCAACTGCGGCCACTGCTGTAGCCTCTCGGTGCAGGCCACAGATCGCGCCCAATCCACCCTGGCCCTGCTAAAAACCGCCGGGGTGAGCGTGGTTAGCCTGCCCATGTGCAACCTCTACCTGCAAGATCGGCAGCAGGGCCGCATGCCCCGCTACCGAGGGGTCACGCTGCTGCCCGAGCTGCGCCAGTTTGAGGTGGCGGTGGCCCTGGCCAGCGACAACTGCCGCGATGCCTTCTTTGCCTACGGTGACCACGATATGGTGGAGGTGTTTAACCAATCGGTGCGCATTGGCCAGCTCGATCGCCCGATTGGCGGCTGGCCCCAGGCGGTGACGCGCACCCCGGCCCAAATCATGGGCCTCGATGTGGGGCTGATTGGCGCGGGTCGCCCCGCCGACCTGGTGGTGTTTAAGGCTCGCAACCTGAGCGAGCTTCTGGCGCGGCCCCAGAGCGATCGCATCGTCATTCGCCAGGGCACCGCCATCGACACCACCCTGCCCGACTACGCCGAACTCGATGCCGTGGTCGGCATTAGCTAAGAAATCAGCTAGCTATACCGGTTTCGACCTGGAAAACCGAACTTCTCTCAAGCCTTGGGTTTGCTAGGCTAAATCCAACGGTAGTCAAGCCAACGGTGGGCAGGGCGGCGGGAATAGTGACATTACTGCTCCCCGAGCTTAAAGTTGACTACAGTAAAATCGCCGTTGGGGCGATCGCTGGCGCGGGTTTTTAGGAGGATTGGTATGGCTGCTACGGGCTTTAAAGACTATTACGCGGTGCTGGGCGTCAGCCGCACGGCGAGTGCTGATGAGATTAAGCAGTCATTTCGCAAACTGGCCCGCAAGTACCACCCCGACGTTAACCCCAACGACAAGACCGCCGAGGCTAAGTTTAAAGAAGTTAGCGAAGCCTACGAAGTGCTCTCTGACGCCGACAAGCGCAAGAAATATGACCAGTACGGTCAGTATTGGCAGCAGGCTAGCCGAGCTGGGGCGGGCAGCCCCTACGGCAGCCCCTTCGGTGGAGCCTATGGCAGCCCCGGCGATGGCGGCTTTGACTTTAGCAACTACGGCAGCTTTGACGAGTTTATTAACGAGCTGCTGGGCCGCTTTTCGACACCTGGCGGCGGTGGGCGCTCATCGTACGCCTATGGTGCCCCAGGCGGCGGCCCGGCTGGCCCAGGCTTTGGCTACGACACAGCGGCATCTAGCCAATCCTTTGACCAGGAGGCCAACATTCGCCTCACCTTTGGTGAAGCCTTCCACGGGGCACAAAAACGTCTTCGCATCGGCAACAACAGCGTTGAAGTCCGCATTCCCCCAGGGGCCAAACAGGGCAGCAAAATTCGCCTCAAGGGCAAGGGGCCGATGAACCCCTATAGCAAGCAGCCCGCCGACATTTACCTGGTGGTGCAGCTCGATACCCACAGCTTCTTTAAGCTGGAGGGCGATAGCCTTAGCGCCGAAGTGCCGATTACCCCCGACGAAGCGGTGCTGGGCGGCAAAATCGACGTGCCCACCCCCGACGGCAGCGTCACGATGAACCTACCGGCGGGCATTCGCTCTGGCCAAAGCCTGCGGCTGCGGGGTAAAGGCTGGCCCAGTCCTAAGGGCGATCGCGGCGATCTGCTGATCAAAGTTGTGATTACGCCGCCCGGTACCTTGAGCGATGCCGAACGTCAGCTCTACGAGCAAATTCGTGCTAGCCGCACCAGCAACCCTCGACAAGATCTGACGAATACGCGGATATAGGTTGTCTCAGACCTATCGGCCCCGGCCCCATCACTATCTACGAACGCTTAAAGCCTCCGAGTCATTATGAACGGAGGCTTTAAGATATTTTTAGAAGTAAAGAAGGCACCAGTTTTAATCCCGCGACCGTAGCTACTTTAGAGTGGGGAGCGCCCACCCTGGGGGCAACTATTCTTCCAAAGTCGCCTAAACGCTTTTCGAGAGTTCTCGGGCTGCCTGCTTTAACTCCTCTGAAGAGCGCTGGCGGATTATCTTAGCCGGAACCCCAACCGCGACTGAATAGGGTGGAATGTTTTTCGTTACGACTGAGCCAGCGCCAATAACACTACCTTGGCCAACTGTGACTCCATCCATGATCTTAACCCCAGACCCAAGCCAGCAGTCGTCTCCAATAGTTATGCCTTTAGTGGTCAAGCCCTGCTGATTAATGGGAACATCCAACCTTGAAAAGATATGATTGTTGGCGTAAAGACCGGAATGTGAAGCAATTAAACAGTTTTTCCCAACGGTGATGTCGCCAGGGCCTGCCATACACACGTAAGGCCCTATATAGCATCCGGCCCCGATTCTAATTGTGCCACCAAGGGCCTGGAGATGAAACCCTTGGTCGAGACGTACAGAATTTTCTAAAATCAGCTCGCTGCCAGCTTCCCAGCAGTTGAGCAGCGAGTAGTCGCAAATTGAAGAAAAACTGCCAATGTCTATTGATTTTGGGCGATTGAAGCGTACGTTGGCTTCAATGCCAACTTTCTCACCAAAGCGTTTAAAAATAGATGCGTAAACAATTTGGCGGATCTTTCTGCCAAGGCCCGTTGGGATGACGCCCAGCAAAGCCAGCAGATATTCGTCTTTTCGGTAGGCCCAAGAAACGGAAGACGCGACTTCAGAATCGACAGCTAATGGCTGTTTGGAGTCTCTCTGGTTTTCCATTCAAGTAAATCCTTTTTTAAAGAATCAATAAATTCTGGTCATGATCAAGCGTGGGCGGCTTTGCTTTTCAGGCATATAACTACCGGCTACAAACCTCTGAAAAAATAAGAGTTACAGAAACCAAGACCCACTGCTTTGCATGGCTTGCTCAGTCTTGAGAGATGAGGTGTTATCGGTTAGTAAATAACAGTCTTTAACTCGGGCTAGGTCTGAATCGCGCTAAAGCAAGTTAGGAAAAAATCCTCAGTCCAAATTCAACCTAAGTCAAGTCCAAACGTGGAGCTTTTCCGGTGGAAAAATTCCAGACCCTAAGCTGGACTTGGTATAGCTGCGTTAGCTAACAGCCCTGGAAATGGTTGATACCTTGTGCTGCTGCCCCATTGGAGAAGCATTTCTTGATCGCGAACTACAGTGGGATACCCACAATGTGCGACAGTTGAAATATTGCAGCTAAAGTATCCGTGAACTCAGCCTGTCGCGCAACCGCTAACAGTAAGCCCAAAGGCTGAATGCAGAGGCTAATATTCCTTGGTCTGGTTCACGTCAACTAAGTTGATAAAATCTATTGCAGACGTTATTCACAGCTGCAAGGCTCTATTGCCTTAAATCGCCTGCACTACTGCTGATAATCTGCGTGTGTTGGCTAGGTTATGGGGGAGTCAAGCCACCCGGAATTCTTACTGCCGCGACAGGTAAGCCTATTCGGCTCAAACGGGCCAGCTTAAGCCCCTTTAGTAGGGGCTGATAGATATTAGTGTAAACGTGTGATTGGTTGAAAATTAAAATAAACATATATCAACTTCATACACACTTTATACAAGTCACTAAAACCCGCGCTACGGGCTGGAACTGTCCAATTTTAGTTGAGTTAAGTCTACTCCTAAATCACTGGGGCGACAACCTGAATCTGCTTACGTGTTAAGCAACGCCACCCGATCTGCCAACCGGGTATTTACTTAAGTTGAGACAGATTGACCGTACTTAGGGACTGGGCTGTGGTGACGAAGTAGACCGTCTCGGCGTGAGTAACCCCGCAAACATGCTCAAGACAGCCCCAAAGAGGTCAGGAAACGGATGGCCAAAGAGTTGGTGAGCCCCGTAGTCGTAGCATCAGGGCGCTTGAGGTCGTTGGTCTTCTATGACCCGCTTGTGTGGCTGAGCCACGACGTCATAATGAAGGAGTTGGCCAATCCAAATGTAGGATGGGTTAGCGATAGCGTAACCCATGCGGGCGTTGGGTTTCGTGCCTCAACCCAACCTACATCGACTTATATTTAATTACGCTTGCCTACTTACATTGTGTCTGCAGGAGGAGGAGGAGCGTCGGCTCAGGCGGTGCAGCCACTGCCTTGCCTGCTATGAAGTGGCCTGAGACTTGCTCAAGCTGCGTCTTTTTTTGGCTTTGGTCTAAACTCCAGTGATCCAGCAACCCCACAATGAACCGAAGAAACGCCGTGGCATTATGATAAAAATAGCTGTGTTGTTTTGAGCTTTAGAAAGCACCTATGGATATTTTGTCGTTTGGTTGGGTGGCGCTGTTGGTGGTGTTTACCTTTTCTCTGTCAATGGTGATCTGGGGCCGCAACGGGTTCTAGACCCAATGCTGATGTAGTTGGCGTCTGTATAGCTATGGAAGTGACTTTTCAAGCCCAAGCGTTTAGCATCCTCGCTACCGTAGCCCTGGTGCTGATGGTTGTGGTAACAGGCGGCGTGGCGTACTTAACCGCCGCCGACTGGCGCGATCGCCGTCGTCGTAAGAACGATCAGCAGACCGCCAAGCGCGATCCGCAGATTGCCAAGCGCCGGGCGAAATCGTAGCTTGGCTAAGCCCACACCCCCTCGCGATAGTGCACCCTCTAGGGCTGCTTCTGGAGCACGGCAACTGGCGCTGAACGTGCTGCTTCAGGTGCAAGCCGGAGCCTACGCCGATGTAGCCCTGCACCGCACCCTGACCCAGGGAAATTTTGGCGAAAGCGATTCCCCTGGGGAACGCTCTGCGGAACGCGCCTTTGCCACTGAGCTGGTCTATGGCACGGTTCGCCGCCAGCGCACGCTAGATGCTCTGATCGATCAGCTGGGCACCCGCTCCGCTGACAAACAGCCCCCGGTGCTGCGGCTTGTGCTGCACCTGGGGCTTTATCAATTGCGCTACCTGTCTGCCGTGCCTGCCTCGGCGGCGGTCAATACCAGTGTTGACCTTGCTAAAGCCAATGGTCTGGGTCGGCTTTCTGGGGTGGTGAATGGGCTGCTGCGCCAGTACCTCCGCCAGGCTGAGGCAGGCGAAGACCCGTTACGTCTGCCCGATCAGCCTGAGGCGGCGTTAGGCATACAGCACAGCTACCCTGACTGGCTGGTGGCCCTGTGGCTCGACCAGCTTGGGCTTGCAGAAACTGACCAGCTTTGCCAGTGGTTTAACCAAGTTCCCACCATTGACCTGCGGGTGAATCGTCAACAGGCCACGGTCACCGCCGTCAAAGCGGCGTTTGATGCCGTGGATATTGCCGTGGCAGCTATTCCTGGGCTGCCCTATGGGCTGCGCTTGGTCAATCACCAGGGAGCGCTGAGCAATCTACCCGGCTACGAAGCCGGCTGGTGGAGCGTGCAGGATGCCAGCGCTCAGCTGGTTGGCTTGCTGCTCGACCCCCAGCCGGGTGACACCGTGCTGGATGTCTGTGCGGCACCGGGGGGCAAGGCGACCCAGATGGCTGAAATTGTGGGACCAGAGGGGACGATATGGGCCTGCGATCGCGCCCCCTCTCGACTCAAAAAAACGGTCGCTAACGCTACTCGTCTGGGCCTCAGCAACCTGCACATTCACGCGGGCGACAGCACCAATTTGACCCCGTTTCACCAGCAGGCTGACCGAGTGCTGGTAGATGCCCCCTGCTCTGGGCTGGGCACTCTACACCGCCACGCCGATGCCCGCTGGCGACAGACCCCCGACAATATAATGGTCCTGGCCAGCCTGCAAAGCGATCTACTGAGCGAAGCCGCCCGCTGCGTTAAGCCCGGTGGCACCCTGGTCTATGCCACCTGCACTCTGCACCCTGCCGAAAACGAAGCTATTATCAATGCTTTTTGCCAGGCTCACCCTACCTGGCGCATTCAGACTCCGGCCCCTGGCTTTGGTCATGGGCTAGCGGTTGCCCCCCAGGGGTGGGTAAAGGTTTGGCCCCATCGCCACCAGATGGACGGCTTCTTTATGGTGAAGCTACAGGCCTAGGCTTTTTCTTCGGCCTCTAGCTTTTCGCGCGACTCACCCCAGTAGGCGCTGATGGTAATCTCTTCCTGGCTCCCTTTGATCGCTGAGGTCCAGCGGTAGATGGTGTTTTTAGGGTTTATCCCCACTTCCAGCAGCTTGGCCCCCATGTAGTACTCCATTGAGTCGCGGGTGCGTTTTTTGAAAAATTCAGACTGATCTTTAGGCACCGTACGCGAAAGGTGGGCCTGGGTATGTTTAGGCTGGGCCATGGTTATTCAGCAAAATCAGCAAAAATTGGTTAGTTCGTTTTTCATAATACCTAGGGAAGGGAACCCGCTGCAGGCGACATCGCTGAAGGAATGGGGAAACTCGGGAATAATAACGTCACAGCCGTTAATTGCCCCGAGGAGACGATGGTGAGACCAACTAACCTACGCTGGAGCGCATCTGCCGCCCTACTACTGATCGCGATCGCGGGGTGCAATGCGCCTCAGCCCTCCGATCAGCCCTCTGGCTCGGCAGCACCTGGCGCTACCACCGACCCTGCTGCCGAGAGCAATTTGCCCGCCGACCAAGTCATGCTCCAGACCGTAGTTGACCAGGCCGAAGCGCGTGATTTCTGCGATGGATTCTTTCAGCCCGAGGTAGCTGCTGAATCGCAGGTCTACAGAATGGGCGATCGCGCTTTGGTAGAGCTGCATTGTGCCAGGGCGGCCTATCAGTCGGTCTATACCTATGTGGCTGTGCAACCCGACGGCACGCTGCAACCGCTGCCGCTAGACCTGTTTTATCCCGATCAGGCAGGGCAGTTTGTGCGCAGTCGCGAAGCCACGGTAGGCGGCCTCACCACCTTTGACCCTGCCCAGGGGCTGTTGACAGTGTTTAGCAAAGCGCGGGGGCTGGGCGACTGTGGATCGCTAGCGGAGTATCGCTGGACAGACGGCGCACTGGAGCTGGCGACCTTCCGCTACCAGGCGTGCAGCGACTCGCCTGGGGAGTTTGTCGACCCCGCCGACTATCCTCAGGTTTATCCTTAAATACCAATCCAACTCACACAACCTAATTCACACAAACCCAATTCACACAACTCCAATTCACACAACCCCTGCCTAACGAGTGCTGCTACACAATGGAGGTGGGCATGACGCGTGACATCCTTTGCAAACACTGTAGCCAGCCAATCCTCTCCCGCCAGGCGTTGGCGGTTGTAGGTCGTACTCTTCAGCCGCTACACGTGCGCTGCTACGCCGCCTATGCCGCCCGGCAGCCCTGGCACCAAAAGCCTGGCTGGCCCATCAACCGCTGGCGATCGCTGCTGGCCTTCAACGCGCTTTTGTTGGCCGGGGTGATTCTGCTACATCTGCTAGTCAGCCCCCTATCTGTGTCTGAGTGGCTGGGCCTAAGGCCGTTGCTGCTAGCGATTAATGGGTGGCTACTCGTGGCGCGGCTAGTGAGCTACTGGAGTCTAGAGCGGCACCTGCCGCAGCAGGAACCCACGCCGCGCGGTACCTAGTACTCTGCGGTGCAAGTTTAGATACTATTCTCCGGGGGCTAGGGAGCAGGGGGGCTAGGG
>NZ_JADEXE010000465.1 GCF_015207265.1 Nodosilinea sp. LEGE 07298
CTACTCACCCTCCCACCCTCCTCACCTGTCCTCAACCCGATGGCCTCCCCTACCCTGTCGCCTACCCCTCGCACTCAGCGGTGGTACCGCCCCACGGTTTCCCTAGAACACGGGGTATACGTGATGCTACTGGTCTCCTTTTTGACTGGGGTCGTCGCCGCCCAGCGGTGGACCTGGGCCACCAGCCTGGCTTTGCTTTGCGCCCTTTGTGCGTTTCAGGCAGAACACCCCCTGGTTCTACAAGTTAAGCAGCGGAGCAGCTGGAAACCCCGCTTTCTGCTGTGGGCTGGGCTGTACGGCGGAGTGGCTGGGGCGATCGCCCTCTGGCTCCTCCAGCACAACCCGGCCAAACTGCTCTTGTTACTGTTGTACGTAGCCGTGGCCATCGCCCTTTCGATCGATGTTGCCTTAGTGTGGCGGCGACAGCAAAAGGCGATCGCCAATGAGTTGATCACCTTTTTTGCGGTTTGTCTGGCGGCACCGCTGGCCTATGCCACCACTGCTGGCGAAATGTCATGGCGCGTCCTGGCCCTGTGGATGATGAACGGGCTGGTCTTCGATAGTTTGGCCGTAAAGAAATTAGAGACTCATGTCTGGGCTGGGTCGGCGGTGCGCTTGGACTTCTCCTTAAATTAAAGGCCAGATTAGACCTTTCAGCGAGGCTAGGCAGCGAGCGATCGCGCCACCGCCCCATGTTTCTCCAGCACCACCGGCAGATCCAGCGTCAGCAAGCCCTCGGGGTTCAGCACCTCTCTACCGTGGATGAAGCTGTAGTCAACGCGATCGACCATACAGAAAATTAGCGCGGCCACCGGGTCGTAGGCGGTGCCCGACAGGGCCAGGCGATCGAGATTTACCGTGACAAAATCCGCCGCCATACCGGGAGCCAGATAGCCAATATCGGTGCGACCCAGCACCTTTGCCCCGCCGCGCGTAGCGATCTCCAGGGCTTCGCGGGCGGTCAGGGCGGCGGGGTTTTCTTCGCGCACGCGGGCCATCAAAAAGGCCTGACGGGCCTCGGCCAGCAGGTGGCTGCCGTCGTTAGAGGCCGACCCATCCACCCCCAGACCCACCGGCACATGGTGATCGAGTAGTTTGCGAATGGGGGCCATACCGCTGGCCAGGCGCATGTTGCTACAGGGGCAGTGGGCGACCCCGGTGCCCGTCTGGCCAAAGCTGTGGATAGCTCTGTCGTCGAGCTTGACGCAGTGGGCGTGCCACACGTCTTCGCCTAGCCAGCCGACAGAGGCGGCGTAGTCGCCAGGGGTGAGGCCAAAGGTATCGAGACTGTAGGTAACGTCGGAGTTGTTTTCGGCCAGGTGAGTGTGCAGGCGCACGCCAGAATACGACCGGGCTAGGGCAGCAGACTCGCGCATTAGATCGGTGGAGACGCTGAAGGGCGAGCAGGGGGCGAGGGTGATACGCACCATAGCGTAGGGGTCGTTGTCGTGGTACTGCTCAATTAGCCGCTGAGAGTCTTTGAGAATGTCGGCTTCGGCCTCGACGATGGAGTCGGGAGGCAGACCGCCTTTGCTTTCGCCGACGCTCATGCTGCCCCGGCTGGCGTGGAACCGCAGCCCGCTCTGCTGCACCGCCTCGATTTCGTCATCGAGGGTAGCGCCGTTGGGGAAGAGATAGAGGTGGTCGCTGGCGGTGGTGCAGCCAGAAAAGATTAGCTCGGCGGCGGCCACCTGGGCGCTGAGGCGAATGGCCTCGGGAGTAAGTTTTTGCCACAGCGGGTAGAGGGAACTGAGCCAGTTAAACAGGGCTGAGTTTTGTGCTCCTGGCACCACGCGGGTCAGGGTTTGATAGAAGTGGTGGTGGGTGTTAACCAGGCCGGGGAGAACGAGATGGCGATCGCCCAGATCCAGCACTCGGTCGGCCTCGGCGGGCAGTTCTTCGGTAGTGCCCACCTGCTCAATCACATGGTTACGAACAAACAGCGCCCCAGAGCGAATCTCACGCCGCTCGTCATCCATCGTGACCAGGGTGTGGATGTTTTTGACTAGAAGAGTTGACACAGTGGGGCATCCCCGCGACGATCATTCGCCTGGGACTATATCAGGTTGCGCCCTATCGCTAATGTTTTCGTTTATGCAAAATTAGCGGAGTGGATGCCCTACTTGAGGTCAAGCAGGCCCGTCAGGATAACCCGATCATTTTTTGAAACAGCTTTACCTTGCTCTCGTAGGGGGGGTAGCGCCAGTCCATATCGAGCCAGAAGGGTTTTTTGAGCACGCTTTTGAGGTGGGAGAAGGTGTCGAAGCTGTACTGGCCGTGGTAGGCACCTATGCCGCTGCTGCCCACGCCGCCAAAGGGCATATCCCACACGGTGATCTGCAAAATGACGTCGTTGATGCACACCGAGCCAGCGGTCGTTTGCTCTAGCACCTGCGCCTGTACCTGGCGATCGCGCGAAAACAAGTACAGCGCCAGGGGTTTGGGCCGCTGGTTCAGGTTGGCGATCGCATCCCCCAGATCCCGATAGGTGAGAATCGGCAGAATGGGGCCAAAAATTTCCTCCTGCATGATCGGGGCATCCCAGCTGATGTCATCCATCAGGGTGGGGGCGATATAGCGATCGCCCCGATTGTGGTCGCCCCCCGCCAAAATGGTGCCCTGGCCCAGCAGGCCTACTAGGCGGTCAAACTGGCGCTCGTTTACGACCCGCGAATAGTCGGGGCTCTGGGCGGGGTTCTCGCCGTAGCAATCCTTAATGCGCTGCTGGAGCGCTGCCACCAACTCGGCTTTGATGCGCTCGTCAACCAGCAGGTAGTCGGGGGCCACGCAGGTTTGGCCCGCATTGAGACACTTGCCCCAGACAATGCGTCGAGCCGCTACATCCATATTCACATCAGCATCGATGATGCAGGGGCTTTTACCGCCCAGTTCCAGGGTCACCGGGGTCAGGTGCTGCGCCGCCGCCTGCATGACAATTTTGCCTACCCGTTCGCCACCGGTATAAAAGATGTGGTCAAATTTTTCGGCCAGTAGGGCCTGGGCGGTATCTACGCCGCCTTCGACCAGGGCTACGTGGGCGGGGTCAAAGGTTTCTTCTATCAGCCGAGCCAGCACAGAGGAGGTGGCCGGAGCCAGCTCTGAGGGTTTGAGCATAGCGCAGTTGCCCGCCGCGATCGCCCCCATCAGCGGCGAAATAATCAGCTGAAACGGATAGTTCCACGGGCCGATAATTAGAGCTACCCCGAGGGGCTCGGGCTGCACCCAGGCCGAACCAGGCATCTGGCTGAGGGGAATGGAGGCTTTGCGCGGTTTAGCCCAGCGGCGCAGGTGCTTAATCACATAGTCAAGCTCGCCAATAACCGCGACTTCAATGTAGCCCTCAAACTCAGGACGGCCCAAATCTTGCTTCGCCGCATCAATAATTTCGGCCTGGTACTTGACGATCGCCGCCTGCAGCGCTTTCAGCCGATCGAGGCGAAAGTCAAGGCTTCGGGTGGCTCCGGTAGCCCAGTAGGCGCGCTGACGGCGTAGCAACTCGGCAACGGTGGCGGGGGCGGCAAGGGTAGTCATGGTTAACCTC
>NZ_JADEXE010000059.1 GCF_015207265.1 Nodosilinea sp. LEGE 07298
TAGCAGGCACGTTCAGCCCTTGAGCATTCAAGCGCAGCATATGCGCACGGTCACGGGTCCGATAAGGAACTGTCTGAGCTTGCCGCAGTTCACTTAAGGTACGGTCTTCCTCCTCGGTCAAAATGATACGCAATGGGGCGGGCATAAGGGGGCTTTCTAGTTAACCCTCCCATCTTACGTTTAATTCAAACTCCCTACTTACGACCACCATTGGTCACACACCGCTAGTCCAGCTCCAGCGATTGCCGCAGCAGTTTGGCTGTGTCGCAGAAATTGTCTTGAAACTGGAGGGAATGAATCCGGCCAAGTCGGTGAAGGATCGCATTGCCACCAGCATGATCCTGGAGGCCGAGGAGGCCGGTTTGATACAGCCTGGAGTTTCGACCATCGTAGAGGCCACCTCTGGCAATACGGGCATTGGTCTAGCGATGGTCTGTGCTGCCAAGGGCTACCAGCTGATTTTGACCATGCCCGCCAACATGAGCCGCGAGCGACAGCAGATGCTCCAAGCCTACGGAGCCGAGGTGATTTTGACCGCTGCGGAGGCAGATATGCCGGGGGCGATCGCCCACGCCAATCATCTGCTGGCCACAGTGCCCAATGCCTTTTCTCCCCATCAGTTCAGCAACCCGGCCAATCCCAAAATTCATTACGAAACCACCGGCCCTGAAATCTGGCAAGATACCGATGGCCAACTCGCCGTTTTAGTCGTGGGCGTGGGCACTGGCGGCACCCTCACCGGGGCCAGTCACTATCTCAAACAACACAATCCGCACTTGCACATCGTGGCGATCGAGCCGACGGCCAGCGCGGTGTTGGGTGGTCAGCCCGCCGGGGAACATGACCTTCAAGGCATTGGGGCCGGGTTCGTGCCCGATGTATTGCGGGTCGATCTGATCGACGAAATTATCCCTGTGACCGAAGCCCAAGCCTATGAAATCGGGCGGCAGTTGGCCCAGAGTGAAGGCATTCTGAGCGGCATTTCTACCGGGGCGGCGGTCTATGCCGGGCTGCACCTGGGGCAGCGCGATCGCTACCGCAACCAACGCATTGTGATCATCCAACCCAGTGGGGGGGAGCGCTACCTCAGTACAGCCATGTGGCATAAGGTGAATCCTGGCGATCCGTTAGCAGTGCCGCCTGTGGCTCTAAGTCATTAACCCTAACCCTTGGATACCCATGCCGCCTGATGCGCAACCCCCCTGGCAAGTTCAAGACCGCTTTCTAGAACTCCACTCTCGCTGGATGACGTTGATCGGCGAGCACTGGCTAGATACCCAAGGACAACGGCTGGAATACTGGCGCATTGAGAAGACCGATTCCGTCATTGTGTTGCCCATTCAACAGGATCACCTGGGCCAGTCTCATATTTTGCTGCCCCCCGCCAGCTTTCGGCCTGGGGTGGGGCAGGTGACACTAGATTTTCCGGGGGGACGACGTTTGGTAGGGCAAACGCCAGAAGCCGCTGCGATCGCGATCCTCCACCGAGAGTTAGGTTTAGAGGCAACTGCGATCGCCCAACTCACCCCCCTAAACCCGGATGGGTGGGCAATCAATAGCTCCTTCTCAAACCAAAAACTCTACGGGTTTATCGCCTACCTTGATGGGGGCATCTCACCATCGCCGGGATTGACGGTAATCACCTATCCTGCGACTGCAACTGGCGTGTGCCAATTACTCAACGAGCTGACTTGCTTGCAGTGTCGCGCTGTTCTTTTAGAGTGGCGCAATTGCATAGATGACGGCTTGCACTTAGGGATGGCCAAAACATTAACTGTGCTCAGCACAGTTAATGTTTTAGTACTAGCTGCGAGAGCAAAATCCTAACGGGAAAGTCAATCAATGAACCAATCCCCAGAGTCAGCGCAATCAGGGCCGATGGGGAAAGGCCAAGACGGCGATCGCTAGAAAAACTGGTGTCGCCTAGGCAAACACCAGCTACAACCTCAATGCGTTTAGGCAGATTGCCGGAGCCAAAGTCGATAAGGTAGCGTTCGAATTTAGGGTGAAAGTCGCTGGAGAATCTGGGGCGTCCTATGCCACCAAGAGCAAAGCTGACGCCAACCTCAAAATTACGGTGGAGTGTTCTTTCCCCAGGAAAGCTGAGACCCCAGCGACTGGGAGTAGCCCTCGATCGGGCATGGGTGTAGCCCAGGATAGTTGCCCGCGCCTCAAAGAAGCATCACAATCCCTCTCGGCAACTCTTTCGTGAAACGTTCCAAAATTTGTCCTACGCAGCGCTGAACAATTACTACGCAGCTACGCAGGGTCTCCTGTGGGTAGGGGTGGGGTAAGCCCGATTGTTTAGTTGCGCGCGCAGACAACTATTCAACCCTCACGCAGAAGGTCACAGCCAGACCGGAAGGGAAGGGTCAAAAATTCGAGGCGCTGACGCACCGGGGAAGCAAGCCGTATTTTTCTCTCTGAGGGCAAAAGAGAAAAAGAGTAAAGGGCAAGGGCTATCCTGTGGGCGGCTGAAGATCCCTGGGGACCGCACACACAACCCGAAAACCGCTGAGGTAATAGCGGAAGCCAGGCCCGGCGTTGTTGCGGTACGCGGAACGGCAGTACCACGGATTGAATAGCCAAGAGCCGCCGCGTAGGATTCGTAGATCCGAATCTCCGCCTTCTAGCCAGGCGCTGCCGTTGGTGGGGGCACCTTTATAGTTGCTGTGCCAGTGGTCTTGGCACCACTCCCACACGTTGCCGTGCATATCGTGCAGCCCCCAGCGGTTAGCCAGGTATTGCCCAACCGGTGTGGTTCGGCCAACTTTGTTATGGTAGTTCGCAACCTCATCAGTGAGCTGATCGCCAAAGTAGTAGGCTGTAGTTGTCTCAGCCCGGCAGGCATATTCCCACTCGGCTTCGCTGGGCAGGTGGTAATTTTTTGAAGTTTTGGCCGAGAGCCGCTGACAAAACTCAGTGGCATCGTGCCAGTTCACCTGCTCCACGGGTAAATCATCGCCCTTGAAACGAGACGGATTGAGCTCAAGGTCTTTATCTTCCTGGGCATACCCTGCCACTATCCGCCACAGGGCCTGGGTCACCGGATAGCGCCCGATCAAAAACGGGGGCATCTTCACCAGGCGCTGAGGGCGCTCATGATCGCTGCTCTGTGGGTCGCCCTCTAGGGAACCCATTATAAATTCCCCGCCAGGTATCAGCATCAGCGTCAGCATTACCCCATTGCCCAGGTCGTCGGTGTAGGCCTTATTGGTGCGTTTGTAGCGGTAGAAGGTGAGGTCGTCAGGTGGGGCCGCCATGCTGTTGCCGTAGAGCTAGCTATGTTGTTAGTGATTATGGCTCAGCACCTGCCAAGACGTAGAACGGCTAGTTGCCCGCGCCTCAAGTAGCCTCCCAATCTCCCTCGGCGGCTCTTTCGTGAGACGTTCCAAAATTTGTCCAGCGCAGCACTGAACAATTAGGGGGCAACCCGGCTAGTTGCGCGCGCAGCGGCGGCACCGTCTGGCCCGCTATGGCCGACCACATAGTGGAACACCATAGTGCCTCAACAGTCAGCATCGCTGAGTTTGCCGAACGCTCTGGATTAGACGACTTTAAAGCAATGGTCAGACAGACGCTCGATCCTCAATCCTAGTTAGTGTCCACGAGGTACCCGACTCTCCGACCTTCACAAATCCCTCCGACTCGTACAGCTGTCTCGCCACATTTTGAGGATCTACACTCAGGCTCAGGGCAGGCACCCCACTGCGGCGGGCCTCCGACAGCAGATGGCGCAACAACGCTCGACCCATGCCACGCCCCCGGTAGTCAGGGTGCACCCCAATCCCCACCTCAGGGGTAGCCGCATTCACAAAGCCGTAGGAATGACAGCTCTCAGTCCAGAACCGATACCAGGCGGCCCCCACCGCCTGCCTCGGCACCTCGGCAATTACCGCCCGATCCCCCGGTCGTCCCCAGTTAGCCACTAATTTCTGAAACTCAGGCTGCTGGCGAAATTCCTCAAGGGCAGGCCGTTCGTAGGTGGGGCTCCAAAAAAAGGCTTCAAACAACATTGCCTCAATCACCGGCAGATCCGCTGGGGTGTTCAGGCGCGTGGTGAAGGGTGGTGTCGTCATAGAGCAGAAGGCAGAAACAGAATCTTATCCCTGTCGAGGCGTCTATTGTGACCCCATAGGAGTGGTTTTCTACAGTCGCATACTAGCAACAAATAGTGCATGGGGCCGATCGCACCATTCAGTTCCTCACTAATGTCTTTGACGCTACTGCCATCGGTGGCTCAGCCCACGGTCTGACCACCCCCAGCACTCCCGAAGTCAGCCTCTGGCTTTACGTCAGTCAACCCGCTGGCCATACTCCAGCTTAATCAGCTGATCGGCCAGGTGAAAATAGCGATCGTCGTGGCTAATCACCAGGACGGCTTTGCCCTGCTGTTTAAGCTCCAGCAAAATTTGCTTGTAGAAAATCTCGCGAAAATAGGGGTCTTGATCAGACGCCCATTCGTCAAATAGGAAAACGGGTCGATCTTCTAAATAGGCCGTCAGTAGGGAAAGGCGTTTGCGTTGGCCCTGCGATAGATCAAGGGTCGAAAGCATACCCTGATTGACCTGAACTTTATGGTCGAGCTGAAGCTGCTGTAGATAGTGCTGGGCTTGGGTGTCTAAATTTTGCAGCTGTAGACCCAGCAGTCGCTCAAACAGGTAGAAATCTGAGAATACCGCAGAAAATAGCTGACGATAGGCATCCAGGCTACCGCTATCCACAACCTTTCCGTCCCAGCGAATCGTGCCAGATTCTGGCTCATAGAGACCGGCGATCAGCTTAGCCAGGGTCGATTTGCCGCTGCCGTTGCCGCCGACGATAAAGACGAGTTCACCGGGCTTAAACGACAGACTGATTGGCCCTAGAGTGAATTGCCCATCGCGATCGGTGTGGTAGGTGTGGGTGATATTGTCTAGCTCGATCTGCTGAGCGAGCGATCGCGGCGATCGCACCATAGCGCTGGTTGTTTCGGTCTGACTTGTGAGAGACAAGCCCAGTTCGTCGATTTTTTTGAGGGCCACACTGCCTCGGCTCAAAACGGGCAGCACAGACATCATGCTTTCAATCGGTCGCGCCAGATAGGTAATGGTGAGCGCGTAAGCTGACAGCACCGGGGTGGTAATCTCAGTCAGCTGCGGCAATCCAAAGACTAAAAATCCGAGAATGCCAAAAAATAGCAGACTGCTAAAGTTGAGGGCAAAGACAGCAACGGTTTCGGCCTGCACTTCGTAATCTCGAAAGGTGGCCGCCGTCACCTCTAGTTCTTCATCAAGAAACGCATATCGCCGGGATGAATTGAGCTTTAGCTCTTTGACCCCATCGGTGATCGAGCGGAAATGCTTAAACAGCAGATCCTTCTGATTTCGAGCCAGTTTCAATAACGCATATACATAGTTGAGCATCACCTGAATGACGGCAATAGCAAACCCAACCACGACTAACGTGATCAAAAAGATGCTGACTGATAGCCAGGCCAGATAGCCCAAACATCCAATCACCAACGCGGCGTTAACCAGCAACAGGGGAAGGTTAAAAACCGTAGCAGAAATGGCATCAATATCATCGGTCAGGGACGCTAACAGGCGGCTTGCACCCAAGTCTTCCAGCCGCCGCAATGGGCAGGACAAAAGCCAGTGACTGAGCTGCAACCGCATTTTGTAGATCGCTTGCTGAGACAGCCGGGCCAGCAAAATCTGTGAACCACTGCCCGCCAGCAAAGTGATCAAAGCCAGGCCCATAAACCTCACCAACACACCGCTAGGCTGTTGGCCTGGGGTGCTGATGGCCGCATTGATCGAGGCAATCAGCAATACGCTGCCTGCGCCGCTCAAGGCTCCGGCCAAACTGGCGATCGCAACCGTTACCCAAGAAGAGCGTAATAGAAAAGTAATGAGCCTCATTTGCCTGGCTGATGAACGTGATTTTAGATGATCTAAAAGTGCATAGGCTTGGGAAAACAGCGTTAGGGCTAAGGCCTCTAGCTCCCCCAAGGCTAACCTATGGCTCAATTCAGATTGAACGCGCAGTCCTCCGACATGGACTGCTCGGAGTGGCCACAATCACCCAGCCATCTCCGCTGATCAAGCTGTCATTTTTTAGTCATGGTTCGTTTATAGGGTAGTCCTGTTCCCTGACTCGGTTAAATCATTTCGCTTACCTCAAGGAGATTGACGATGAATCGCATTGTTATAGGTGCCCTAGTGGCCGGTGGGATTGGGGCCGCACTGGTGCTACCCAATCTCAGCCATGCCCAAACCACCCACACCGGCAGCGTTGAACGAGTCTGGGAAGATGGATTTCGACTCAACACAGGCGATCGCACCCTGCGGGTCGATGCCTGGGATGTCTACGGCGACAGCACCGCCAGCTATGTCACCATCGGCGATGAATTGACCATCACAGGCGAATTTGAAGGTCGCGAGTTTGATGCCTCCATCATCACAGGATCGGGCTCTGACTCTACCAGTGCCGTCTCAACAACGGAGGTGCCGTCGGAGGCTCCAGCGGCAGATCCCAATCCTGGCCCTAATTCCAACGCCTACAGCGGAACCGTTGAACGAGTATGGGAAGATGGCTTTCAGCTGAATACGGGCGATCGCACTCTGCGGGTCGATACCTGGGCTGTCTACGGTGACAACACCGCCAGTTATGTTTCGGTGGGCGATCGCATCACCATGACCGGTGAATTCGAGAACGGCGAATTCGACGCCTCCACCGTTCGCCCAACTCCCTAAACTCCATAATTAGTAACTCCCCCCTGGTTGGATCTCTCGCCCATGCGCATCCTGCTGGTCGAAGACGACCCCGCACAATGTGAACCCCTGCAGGCAGCGTTGACCCACGCTGGCCATGTGGTCGATGCGGTTGAAGATGGCACCACCGCCCGCTGGCTGATGGGTGAAAAAGACTACGATCTGCTCATTTTCGACTGGATGCTGCCCGGAGAAGACGGCATTTCCCTGTGCCAGCATTACCGCCAGGAGGGCAAAGCCGCTCCCATTCTGATCTAATGGATTAACAACCCTATCTCCCCTATATAGCTCTCAATAGAGAGTTTGCCGAAGTTGGTAAATGCCCCGTCTTCAAATAGATCACGCAGCCCTCTCGACTGCAGGGGCTGTGGCGACTGCTACATGGGTTGCGCAGCCAGGTGCCCTGCGGGTAAACGCCAAACTCATCCTCGAAGGTGCCTGCCAGCACAAAGATCTCTTCGCCACCCCAGTGGCGGTGAGTCTGAAACACCGTGCCCGGTGCCCACTTTACCAGGGCAACATTCTCAGTGCCGAAGCTGTGCAGGGGCATCACCTCCAGCCCTTTAACCAGACCCGGTAGCCAGTGGGCTTGAGTCGTATCTATCACCACCCGCTTTTGGTCATCTGGAGCCATCTGCCAGAGCTTGACCAGGATCGTGCAGCCCTCGCGGCTAGAGGGGGTGTGGGTCGAGCCCACCGGGTTGCGGACGTAGGTG
Organism: Nodosilinea sp. LEGE 07298; assembly: GCF_015207265.1. GTDB lineage: Bacteria > Cyanobacteriota > Cyanobacteriia > Phormidesmidales > Phormidesmidaceae > Nodosilinea. The sequence goes on from NZ_JADEXE010000059.1 coordinate 7,472, forward strand.
CCCGCTGAGTAATCACAGTGCTCGTCGGAGAACACCCCCTCCAGCACGAAAAATTCTTCGCCGCCGCCATGGGTGTGGGGTGAAAAGGCACTACTTGGTGCATAGCGCACGACAGAGGTGGCGCGGGCAACTTCGTCGCCGTCGCGTTCAATCATGCGGCGATGTACACCGGGCCTGGGCGATTCGATCCAGGGCAGATCGGGGGTGTTGATGACAACGCGCTGGCTATAGTCGGTGTGGAGTTTCATGGGTTATCTGTGGAAGAGGGATTACGGGTTTCGGGTTTTGGGTTGCTGAAATCTAATCCTTGAATCGTGGGCTAGTCACGTTAGCCAAGGGCCGGTGGCGTCTAAAAATGGCGATATCTCTGGGGCCGACCAGCCTAGGGGCAAGCTGCCTTCGATGTGATCGCCCCGGTGGAGGTAAAAGCGCAGCAGGCGCTCAGCACCGGGGTACTGCCCAATTTCATCGCCCTCCCAAAGCACTTCGGCAGTGCCAGTGAGGTAGAGTAGATCGCCCTGCTCAAAGTCGAGGAACAGCAGCCCGGCGTGGGGGTTGAGTTCCAGATTGCCGAAGGTGTTGAAGTGGCCGTTGCCTGAAAAGTCTGGAATGGTCAAGGTCTGGGCATCATCGATGCGCACAAAGCCGGGATGACCGCCCCTGTGGGAGACATCGACGCCGCTAGCAGCATCGGGGGTCGCCTGGTAAGCGGTGGCAATAAAGAACGTGTCGGCGGCGGCAATTATGGCCTGTTCGACGGGGCCGAGAGTGGTGAGCGATTGCACCAGCTTTGGCTCTGCTGGGTCAAACCCTTGCAGATCAAACCGCCGTGCCTGAATGTACTGAGGGCAGTTGCCGAAGCTCTGGCCCACCGCCACCGAAATTCCTTGGGAATTCACGCTCTGGATGGTGCCGTTCAGCCGGTTGCGGCGGCGGGTAGGTAGCTCGATGCCTAGAAGGCCAATGCCAACTCCTTCGATCAGGGTGCGGTGCAGCGGGTCGCCATATAGGGGCTGGGCGGCAATGTGTATTATGCGCTCATTGGGGGAGGATACAAACCCCGGTTCGCCCACCACAATTGAGGCCCAGGGCTGGCCGTTGTCGTCTACAGTGCCCACCAGCAGGTAGGACAACTGGGCAAAGAACTGCCGGTGTTGCTCAGGCATATAGTCACGAATGATGCGTCGCCCCTGGCGATCCATGCGCTCTAGAATGCCGAACCGGGCGTGGATGGAGCGCTCGCCTTCGTGGAAGGGCGATGCAGTGTGGGGCCAGCCTGGATTTGCCATAGGTTAAATTCCCGCCATAGGAATAAACCCTGGTAGCTGTTTAACCCGCTCGATCCAGGCCACCACGTGGGGGTACTTTTCCAGCTCGATTTTGCCGTCGCGGGCCAGGGCCACGTAGGGAAACACGGCCACATCGGCGATGGTGGGGCGCTCAAACTCCAGCCACTGGCGATCGCTGAGGTGCTGGTCGAGGTGGGTAAGAATGTCGGTGGCCTTTTGGTGCGATCGCTCGATATTGATATTGGCCACTCCAAAAAAATGGTAGAGTCTCGCATTCTCTGGCCCCTGGCGAATTTCCCCAGCAGTGGTAGAAAGCCAGCGCACCACCTTAGCCAGCTCCAGGGATTCCAGCGGCAGCCACCGCTCGTCGCCGTACTGGCGGGCCAGATAGACCATGATCGCTTGAGCATCGGCCAGTACCGTTTCGCCATCGACGATGACCGGCACCTGGCCCAGGGGGTTAAGGGCCAAAAAGTCGGGCGACTTGTGGGCGCTCTTCATGAGATCGACTTTGATCCACTCGTAGTCGACATTGAGCAGTTCCAACAGCAGACGAACTTTGTAGCTGTTGCCGGAAACTTCGTGACCATAAAGCTGAATCATGGCGTTGTCCTTGGGGAATGGGTGGATGGGGTGAAACCGGGTTTCGTTTGGGCGATCGCCTGCAGCTTGAGCAATGCTCAGAAACCCGGTTTCTAAATGCTTAGGGGATTTCCAGGAAAAAAGATACCCGCCTAAATTCAGGGACTGTAGCCGCTGTAAGGTGGGCACTGCCCACCATTGAGGAAATTATTTTTCAGAAGATGCCTTAACTGTCGCTAAAGCGGACGGGTTTGCCGTCGACCTCAATCAGGCGATCAAGGCGAATGGCGGTACCGTCTTCGAGCTTGAGAAATTCGACTTTGGCCAATGAAAAGAAATCGACGATGCGGCCCTCGCGGCTGATCTCGGCCCCGGCTTCGGTGCGGTAGATCACCTGGCCGATTTTCTTCAAGGTGGCTAAAGCCTCCAGTTCGTCGTAGTAGGTGCAGCTCACCGCTTGGTAGGAGGCAGCGAACCGGGTTTGGATATCGACCGTGCCCGCCAGCAGGCGATGGACCGGGCAGCGATCGCCGATCTCCCGCAGGCGATCGCGCTGTTCGTCGCTCAGGTCTCCCTCTAGGGTGAGATGGGCGAGAATCACCGTCTGTCGATCAACGGTCTGCGGCTCGACAGCAACGCTGACGCGATCCAGTGACCAGTCCTTGCGCTCGGCGTACATTTGAATGGTGATCGCCTTGCAGCTGCCCAGGCCCGCCATCACCAGCTCGGTGGGGGTTGGCCCCTGGTCGTTACCGCCCAGGCTAGTGGGCTCGTCGGCGGTGAGCTGAAACTGGCGAATGGCAATGTCTTGGCCAAACCGCGAGTCGTTGGATGAAACCTGTACCGATGCCATAGCAGAAACATCTATCTAAACGTACTGATTGCGACCGGCCATCACGCCGCCGTCCACATCCCAGATCGCCCCAGTGACCCAGGCGGCCTGGTCAGAGAGCAGGAAGGCGATCGCATTTGCCACCTCTTCCGGCGTGCCCACCCGACCGATGGGGTGAAAGCTGTTGAACCCTTGCAGCGTGCTGTGCACCTGGTCTTTGGGAATAAACCCTTCGTAGATCGGGGTTTCGACCACCGCCGGAGCCACGGCGTTGACCCGAATATGGTGAGCCGCTAACTCCATCGCCAGGTGCTGGGTGAGGGAATGTAGCCCCGCCTTAGCCATGGAGTAGGCCGAGGATGGGGTAGCCTGCACCGCCTGCCTGGCCCACATAGAGCCGACATTGACGATCGCCCCGCCGCGCCCGCTATTCACCATGTTTTGGGCGATCGCCTGGGTGATAAAGAACGTCGCCTTGTTGAGTTCCAAATACAGGTCATAGTCAGCCTCGCTGTGCTCCAAAAATGCCTTCGGCAAAAACACCCCAGCGGCATTGACCAGCAGCGTGGCGTCGCTGTATTTGGCATTAAGGCAAGCAATCAAATCGTCGCGGTCAACGGGGTTGGCAATGTCGGCCCGCTCGCCCACCACCGTCCCCAATGTCGAGAGTTCGTCCACGGCGGCATCGAGGCGATCGCCCCGCTTGCCCACCAGCACAGCTCTGACCCCCTGCCTGAGCACCGCCTCAGTGGTGGCCTTGCCAATGCCGCTAGAGCCGCCAATCACAATCAATGTCTGACCAGCAAAATCGTAAGCCATAGTCGATACCTCCTAATAATGAACAACAGGGTTGACGAACGTCCTACCAATAGGTAGGTGAGTAATTAAAAAAATGACCCTTGGGTGTTGGGTAGCGGGTGTCGGGTATCGGATGTTGGGCTATTTCCTGATACCTAACACCCGACACCTATCCCCCAACCACCAACCGCATCAACTGCTCCACTGTCTGGTGAAACTGTGCCGCGCCCCCGCGCACTCGCGCCAGCAGCATGCTCCCTTGCAGCAGCTCAAACACCAGTGCCGCCATGGCCTGGGTTTCCCCCGCAAAGCGGAAACTCCCGTCTAGGCGGCCCAACTCTAGCATAGTCACCAGGCGTGCTTCGTTGCCTTGGCAAAAGGCGCGCACGTCTTCTACCAGGGGAGCGCTCAGGGTCTGGGTTTCGGCCCCGAGCATGGCGCAAAGGCAGGCTTTGTCGTGGTCTCCAGCACTGAGGGTGGCCTCAAACAGCCCGCAGTAACGCCTCAGCATCACCTCTGGATTGTCGCCCGAGGCCAAGACGCCATCCACAATGCGCAAGAAGCGATCGCTGTAGCGATCCAGCAAGGCCACCAGCAGGTCATCCTTTTTGGGGAAGTGGGTGTGGACGCTGGCTTTGCGAATGCCCACGCGATCGCTGATGTCCTGGTAGCTCATGGCGTTGACGCCACGCCGCTGAATCAGGTCTTGGGCGATGTCGAGGATCTGGGTTTTGGTGTCGGTGCTTTTCATGTCAGCATCCTACCTATAGGTAGGCAGAGCTGTCAAGCTCTTTGTCGCACGGTTTGCGGGTTTGAAGCAGGCCGTGAGTTCTTATTCTCTAATGCTTTGCCGTTGCCCCTGCAAAGCAGCACCCCCACAGGTTGGCTGGGTCTGCGGAGATATGCCTGCCTGGGGCCTTAGGAGCGGCGCGATGAGAGCCTAGCGTGCCCAGGAGATCAAATTTTCGTAGAAAGTCTGCACTGTGAGCACCCCAGGCCAGTTGGCGTCGGCTTTGACAATATTGCCGGAGATATCTTGAACCCATTCCTGCTGCACCTCGGGGCTAAAGTTGAGGTAGAGCTTGCCATCGACAATTTCCCACACGCGCGGGTCAACGGAGGCAATATTGCCCTCGGCCATCGCCTTGGCGCAGTAGCCACCGTACTGGGGAGCGTAGACTTCGGGGTTGGCGGCAAACAGGGTGCGGTTTTCGGCACTGCTAAAGCGCCAGGTGGCTCCATTCTAGGTGAAGGAGTAGGCGACGTTGCCCAGCACAGCGACCCCCTCGGTGAAATAGGCCACGGGGTCGGCCCCGCGAATGGCTAGGTTGCTGGCTGACTTGATGTACACCTGGGGGTGGGGCGGTTCTGAGGCGCGAACCACATCAGCCCCGGCGCAAGGGTTAGCGCTGGCACAGGGGTTGGCGACTCCGGCTGCCCCGGCGCAGGGAGCGGCAGATACCGAGTTTACGGTGGGCAGACTGACTGCGCCAACGGTGAGAGCCGCGGCGGCCATAAACGTGGCCAGATATTGAATCTTCATAGCAACCTTGGAGAACTACAGCGACGGCAATCAATCATTAGGAGCGGGGCGCAGCTTGCGACGGAGGAGAGCCACACCGAAGACGGTGGTAGGGCGACCGCCCTACAGCGAGCTGCGCATCGAGTTCAGTAGACTCTGCCCACCTGAATCTCTTGTGAGGGCAACCTGAGACGCGCCTGAGCAGCCAGCGCCCTGGCTAGCAGGGACTTTGGGATCGGCTGTGCCCGGCAGCGACCACCATCACCAGGGCAATGCCCACTAGGACAAGGGGAACCTACGCCGCCAAAAACGTCAGCACTGCCTCGACAAACCGCTCTGGCGCATCCTGCTGAATCCAGTGGGAAGCACCGGCGATCGCCCAAAACTGCGCCCCTGGAATCTCGCTGGCCAATCGCTGGCCGTCCTCGGCCTTTTGCCAGGGGTCATCCATGCCCCACAGCACCAGGGTGGGCGCGGTGATCGTGCCGTGGCGATCGACCAGGGCCATGGTCTGGTTGGCATTCAGCGCCGAGGCGTTGCGCAGCAGGCTGAGCTTGCCCTCTTCGCTGGCCCAGGGGGCGATGATCCCGGCGCGAAACTCGGGGGTGAGCTGGCCGGGGTTCGACAGCCCCGCCGCCAGACTCTCCTCTAGGGCAGTCACTAGGTCCTCCACGGGCCGCGACTTCCAGCGCAGGGGGTGGCCAAAGTCGAGCATGTCGTCGTCAAAGCGGTCGTAGCAGACCGAGTTGGTGATCACCAGGCGGTTCACCAGGGGGGCGTGCTCGATCGCCAAAATCAGCGCCACCGCGCCGCCGGTGTCGTGGCCCACCACATCTACCCGCTCCAGCCCCAAAGTGGCAAGGAAGGCAACGATCATCCTCGCCTGATCCTGGAAGGAGCGGTCAAAGCGATCGCGCCGATCTGACCAGCCGTGGCCCAAAAAGTCGGGCGCAATCACCCGGTAGCCCGCTGCCACCAGGGGCGAAATCACTGTGTGGTACAGGTACCCCCAGGTGGGGATGCCGTGCATCAGCAGCACGGTACCGCGATCGGCTTCGCCCCGGTCAACATAGCGGACGGTGACGGGAATGTGGGCCGCTGCCCCGGCGGGCAGAGTCAGCTCCTGCTGGTCGACCTCAAAGGCTTGCCAGGTTGGCCATCTCGTAGTTGCTTGAAACGTTCCAAAATCTGTCCAGCGCTGCGCTGGACAATCAACACGCAGCTACGCAAGGCCTCCTGTGGGTATAGGGGTGGGGTAAGCCAGAATGGATAGCTGCGCGCGTAGGCAACTATTCAACCCACAAGCCTTCAGCAGGTCAAGGCCATTGAGCACTCAGTTTGATCGATAGGCACTCCAGCTACCTCTTAGCAGTGCCACTTATTCCACGCAAAGTCGATATTTCAGGAAACAGGGTGATTGCAGGCGGTCTAGCGCCCCCAATCACCCGCCGCAGATAACCTCGAACTTCCAACAGATAACTTGCTGTACGGTGGGTGTGCATTGGGCTTGTGTACGCCCAGCATGGGCGTGAACTCATGGGGTGCAAGTCCCCTGTCGGAGAACCAGCGTCCAAATGCTCGAAAGTTATAGGAGCCGAGCGACGACAACGACTAGCTTAAGGCAAGGGCGTTTCCGCGAGGAAGGGTCTGAAGGAAGCCAGCGGCAAAACTGCGAGCCGACGGACAGAAACGTCATAGAAGGCCGAGCCTCTGGGGCGAGTTGGCACAACACAACAAAGCCCAAAGGTTTAGGAGATACGGTAAATGACGCGGTTGTGCAGGGAAAGTTCACGTTCTTATCTGGGGAGATCTGCCCCTTTGACAGTCTAGAGCGCGATGGGAGTCTGACTGAGGTCTGGCGGGAAACGGCCAGGAAGCCACAGAACCCTAAGGCAATCGAGACGGCCCGACGGTTGGCAACAACCGGAGAAGGGGGCAGAAGTCAGCCGAGGCCATAGTAGCCAAACGCCAGTCTGTAATGGGCCGGACTCTGGTGTTGGACCGAACCATGGAAAGCAGAGAGGAGCTACCGGGGCTCGTTCTGCGCGTGAACCCGAACGGGGGAGCTATAGGAACGGCGCTTAATGGTGTAGCCAGCTTTGGGGGTCAAAAGCCGAGAGGGTTTTGATTTCTAAAACTTTCTAAGGAACCTCCCTGTGCGGACCCGCTTGCAGGGTGGTGTGGGAGGGGGGATTCGTGAGGATTCTCCCTATCCCGATTAGCATTCCACGCGCTTCACACCTTCAGAGTGAAAGAAACTGAACTTTTGAGATAAGTACATATGCTCAGTCAAAATCTAGTTTCTTAGGGGACGCGCCAAGTATCTTCAGATTGGCAAACGGTACAGCGCATTGTCACAAGGGATCAGTTAGCCCCGTCTAACTCTATGTAACCTTACATCGAAGGAACACATAGATGACACCCAATGTACCCTGGCTCGAAGTTGCCGTTTTCACAGTTAAGGAGCTTGAAAAATCTGATGCGCTACAAAAGCATACTCACCAAGAGCTTGCCACCCTGCCAGGATTTGTCCGTGGCATTGCACTATGCGGCCTCGATGACCGTGCTTCTCGTGCTGATGTCATTCTCTGGGAGTCAGAGGCTACAGCCAAGGCAGCAGTTTCAACTATCGAAAGTGATGAACGGTTTGTCGCTTTTATGCAGAATATCGAATCTATCCGCCACTTCGCCCACTACATGGGTGCATCCGTTGAAGCATTGAACCGTCTTGCTGCAAGCACAATCATTGAGATCGCTGCGTACGAAGTTACAGCAGAAGGTGGAATTGCTGAACTAAGACAGCAGGTACAGGAAGCCCTGCATGATGTTGAGGGAGCTTCTCCTCAAATCGCAGGCATCCGCACTGATAGTCAATCAAACCTTGTAGATTTGATTGGTTGGAGCAGCAAAACCATACATGAGGCCGCTCCCGGCATACTCATGCAGCGTCATCCTGAGTTTGAACCGTTTTTTTCTGGTATAGAAAAGATGGAGGTATTCGAGTTGTTTGAGAGGGTGTTTTAAAAGAATCGACTTAAGTCCCTAATCCGACTCATACCAATTCTTTGTGAAGCTGCATAGAACAAGAGGCTTAGGCTCCTTGTCTGACAGAGCCAACCCTGTGCAGCTTCATATTAAATTGGTATCAGTGGTTCATTCTAAAATTCTGAAATCCTTATTCTGTCGTAGCCGCTTCTGGGTGCTCAGAGTGGTGAGATACACCCAGAAAGACTTTTAAAACATCCTCTGAGGTAGCAAAATGAGTGAAGTTCTTACCAGCCCCTTTATTGAAAAGGGCTCTATGGAGTCTATACAGGACGAAGACATGAAACTTTGTACCGAGGCTGTGAATGGAGACGCCGCAGCTCTGACAACCTTGGTTAGGAAGCATCAGCGTTGGGTCTACAATATTGCCCTGCGGCTTGTCCTGAGTCCCATTGATGCGGAAGACTTGGCACAAGAATCGTGGATTCGGATTGTGACTCGTTTATCTCAATTTCAGGGCAAGTCGGCTTTTCGAACCTGGGCGTATCGCATTGTTGTCAATCGCTTCAGGGATGGGAAAAGGAAAAAGCTCGAACAACGGATCACAACTTTTTATAACTATGGTGAGGAGCTGGATAGTATACCGTTTGAGACGCTCAATCTACCTGTTGAGCTTGAGCCTTATCAAGAATTAGTCGTAGAGGATGCGAAAGTTGGCTGTATGCTCGGTATGCTTCTTTGCTTGAACCGCGAACAGCGCATTGTATATGTCTTGGGTGAGATTTTCGAGGCTCCGAGTGCCGTGGCTGCTGAAATTTTGGAGATCACACCCGCTACGTTTCGCAAGCGACTCGAACGAGCACGTCGCGATCTAACAAGCTTTATGAACGAGAAGTGTGGACTACTCAATGAGGCAAATCCCTGTCGGTGCAATAGGAAGACCCAATCATTCATTCAGGCAGGTTGGGTTGACCCGTACAACTTAAAGTTTACTGCCCACCATGTGGCACGTCTTAAGCAAGTTGCACCGAAGCGCTCTCAAGCACTATGTGAACTCACAGAGGTCCAATATGGTGATCTTTTTCGAGAACATCCCATTCTTGACGGTCCAGACATTGCTTTGCGTCTCAGAGATCTCATCCGAGATCAGTCATTACGATGTACCTTTGGTCTTGACGAGATGAGCTAGGAACAAATTCTAGATCTCCCATCACTTGATTACTGTGTCAGCGTCTAACAAGTCGATGAAGCGGACGGTTGAGATACCTCGGCTAGGTTACTAAGGTTATCTACCGCCGCTTACCTTGGTCGTTGGGCATTCAGGAGGAGTTGAGACAGTTGTTGCAATTTTTTTTGCTGTGGGTTCGAGGGTTGATGGGTCTTTTGCAGGGGAGCGATCGCCCCAATTCAAGGTTGAGTTGCTCCAGCTTTCTATCTCGATGGAGGGTTCCGAGCGATCAACGGTTTCAGTCAATAGTTGAGTTAACAAAGGTTTCAGCTTTAGTAAACGGTTAAGCGAGGTGGTAGGGGCGATCGCATCATGACTGGAGTCATGCCAATCAATGTCTCCAGCTACAGGTCTCTATTCATCTTTCTGACTAGATTGGTTGCAGTCGTACTCTGTAGTGCCTATGCAATCTTCGATGCCGATCAAGGCTAGCAAGCTTAAACCCTGGAAACTTGGGATTTCAGCGATCGGGCTTGTGGGAACGATCGCGATCACCTACAACATCTTTCGTGCTCAACCCACGCCAGAGACCAATCTTGAAACCGATACGGTGCTGGTACAGTCTCAAGATTTGCAGTTGCAGATTAAGGTCAATGGCGTAGTACAACCGATTCGCAAAATCAACATCAGCCCCAGAACAGAGGGGAGAATTGTGGAATTGTTTGTGCGGGAGGGCGATTTCATTGAGCCAGGACAGGTGATCGCCCGCATGGACAATGAGCAGCTTCAGGCACAGGTCAGCCAGTATCAAGCCATTTTGGCCCGATCGCAGGCGGAGTTGGCTGAACGGTTAGCTGGCACTCGTCCGGAAGAGATTGCCAAAGCGGAGGCAGATGTAATCCGGTTTGAGGCGCAGGTGCAAGAGGCGCGATCGCGGCTGCAACTGGCCATGGAGAAACTCAACCGTCGGCAACTCCTGGAAAGGGAAGGGGCTATTTCTCGTGAGACGCTGGACGAAGCGCAAGCAGACGTCCGCAATGCTGAAGATAATCTGACCCAGACCCAGGCTAGCCTTGCGATCGCCCAGCAGGAGCTGGCTCGACAGCGCAACGGCTTTCGAGCAGAAGAAATCGCCCAAACTCGCGCTCAGGTCGCGGAAGCCACCGCTCAACTCCAAAGCTTTCAGATCCAGCTAGACAACAGCCTCGTGCGAGCGCCCTTTGGCGGCATCATTACCCGTCGCTTTACTGACGTAGGGGATTTTGTCGCTCCCACTACCTCTGCATCCAGCAGTGACGGTGCCACCTCTGCCTCAATTGCCGAATTATCGAGCGGATTGGAAGTGGAAGCCAAAGTACCGGAAGCCAGCATTGCTGGAATCAAACCAGGGCAATCGGTCGAGGTGCGCAGCGACAGTTACCCCAATCAGGTTTTTCAAGGACATGTGCAGGCGATCGCCCCCCGAGCCGTGCAGGAAAACAACATCACGTCCTTTCGCGTCAAGGTGATGTTAAAGACGGGCTTGGAGCAACTGAAAGCCGGAATGAATGTAAAGTTGGCATTTATGGGAGAACCCATCCAGGATGCCTTAGTGGTGCCCCTGGCCGCTGTGGTGACGCAACAAGATGGACAGCAGGGAGTTTGGCTGGTTAATGCAGACGGTGAGCCTCGCTTCCAGGTGGTTCGCCTCGGCTCTGAGAGCGGTAGTCAGGCGCAAATACTAGACGGGCTAAACGCTGGCGATCGCATTCTCATTAGCCCCCCTGCGGATCAAGTTATCCCAGGTGTAGACAACACAGAAGGCACAGGACTGTGATGAATCCTTTAGAAAACATCAAAATGGCGGTCAAAACCCTGACTGCTAACAAACTTCGCAGTACCCTGACCGTGCTGGGCATTGTGATTGGCAATGCCTCTGTTGTTGCCATGATTGGCATTGGGCAGGGGGCACAAACCTTCACGCAAGAAAGAGTCGAATCCTTAGGGGCAAATCTGCTGTACGTGTTTATGGATGGACAGGGGAGCGAAGTCGGAGCGGGAGACCCCCCTCAGTTGCTGTTGTCCGATGCGGAGGCGATCGCCGCTCAGGCTCCGGCGGTGAAGCTGGTCTCACCCATGATTTCCGCCAGTCTGACGGTAAATTATCAAAGTCGAACCACTAAAGCGACGGTGCAAGGTATCACGCCTGACTTTCTGCCAGTCCGGAATATGCAGATGACGACGGGTCGCTTTTGGGATGAAGTGGCTCAACGGCAGGATGCAACGGTTGTGGTATTGGGTGCCGAGCTGTCCCAGAAATTGTTCAATCGCACCAATCCCATCGGCCAGGAGATTCAGATTGGCGATCGCAGTTTTCAGGTGATTGGGGTGCTACAACGCAAAGGGGCTGCTTTGGGTGTGAATCCGGATGTCAACGCCTTTATTCCGATCACGACCATGGCCAACCAATTGGTGGGGCGTAGCGTTCCCGGTGGGATGTCCATTGATGAGATTGAGATCTCTGCTAAAGACCAAGCCAGCATTCGAGCGGCGGCGTTCCAAGTCACTAATATTCTGACCCGATTGCGTGGCAAGCAAGACTTTTTAGTTGTGGCGAATAAGTCAGTACAGGATTTGCTCAGGCAGATTACGGAAGCGCTGAGTATTATGCTGGCGGCCATCGCCGGAATTTCTCTGCTGGTGGGCGGTATCGGCATTATGAACATTATGCTGGTGTCGGTGACAGAGCGCACCCAGGAAATTGGACTGCGCAAGGCGATCGGGGCACCAGAACAATCCATCCTGCAACAGTTTCTGATTGAAGCCGTCACCCTCTCTATTGCCGGGGGCATCATCGGCATTAGTATCGGCGTGGGTAGTGCCGTGTTGGTGGGAGTGTTTACCCCTCTAAAACCTACCGTACCCTTCAGCGCCATTGTGCTGGCAACGGGTGTTTCTGGTGGCATTGGGCTAATTTTTGGGGTGGTTCCCGCGCGTCAGGCGGCAAAACTTGACCCGATCGTCGCATTGAGGAGGGCTTAACATGGCGAATATGATGATTCGCTTAGAGGGCATCTCCAAAGTCTACGGCATGGGTGAAACCCTCATTCACGCCCTATCTGGGGTTGATCTCAGCATCAAACAGGGAGAATACTGCGCCATTATGGGCTCGTCGGGTTCCGGTAAATCTACCATGATGAACCTGATTGGCTGTTTAGATCGCCCGACCACAGGAGCCTACTATTTGGATGACGAGAATGTAGCGGAGCTAACCAATACAGCCCTCGCTCGGATCCGCAACCTCAAGTTAGGGTTTGTGTTTCAGCAATTTCATCTGCTACCGCAGTTAACGGCCCTAGAAAATGTGATGCTACCAATGGTGTATGCCCATGTCCCGCCAGCCGAGCGGCTTAAACGAGCCACTGCTGCACTGGTGCGCGTCGGGCTAGAAAATCGGTTGCAGAACAAGCCGACTCAGCTTTCGGGTGGACAGCAACAGCGCGTGGCGATCGCCCGGTCGATTGTAAATCAACCCCTGTTGCTCCTGGCTGATGAACCGACTGGAGCCTTAGACTCCCATACAACCCAAGAAATTCTGGACATCTTTACCGAACTGAATCGCAGCGGCATGACCGTGGTGATGGTAACCCATGAAGCCGATGTAGCTCGCACCACAAAACGAGTAATTTGGTTCAAAGATGGTCAGGTGCTAAACCCCAATTTAGCACCGCAGGAACTTCATCAACTAGAGAGGCCTTAGTGGTGCAGAAAACTCCTGAAACCCCTATAAATTAAGGATTCTCACCGAGATGGCGATATTGAGGTTTATCGGGTAAACGAACGAGGGCAATGGGTTTCAGGCGCTGATTTAACCGTTCAGGTCATCCATCATGAGACTCAAAAAAGTTTTCTGCACCACTAAGCTAGAGAGGCAATGAACTCACTTACACTCCCGTCCTTATCTCTTCAGCGAACACTGCGGTATGCCGAGTGGGCATTACTGCTAATGATGTTACTGCTCTATGCGATCGATCAGTATTTTTATGAAATCCAGCTCTTGCCCAATATATTTTTCAATGCTGCAATATTATTTCTATTTTTTTCGTTTTCAGTTTCATCTTTCCCCTTGAGCGTCCTTGCTGGCAACGCCGCGTCTATGTTTTGGTTGAAATCATATTAATCCTGATTGCTCAACTACTTTGGATTAATTTTGATATCCTACTTTACTTTTTTTTGATTAAAAGCTGCTTTTTGTTGAGTCGTCGGGAAGTTTTTTTTGTGGTTATCAGTACTGGAATTGGTTATTTATTCACTATTCTCTGGATGCTGCCATTAGTGGGTGAACAATTTGCGGAAATCATCCGTTCCAATCATTGGGAAGAATTGTATCAGCCTCAAGTCATGGTTGTCAGTAGTCTGATCGAGTACGTTGGCATTAGCCTGTTTGTGATCTTGCTGGGTTTTGTGATTGTGGCAGAACGCCGTAGCCGTCAGCGGGCAGAAGCCCTCAGTCAGGAAATTGAATCCTTGGCGGCAGCACTGGAGCGATCGCGTATTGCCCGTGACATTCACGACTCCCTTGGTCACTCCCTAACGACTCTCAACATTCAATTGGAGTTAGCACAGGCCGTGGGCCAACGGAATCCTGATCAGGCGAATCAAGCTCTTAACAATTCTCGGCAACTGGCGAGTCAGTGTTTAGAATCTGTGCGGCAAGCGATTCAGACGGTGCGGGAGGAGTTTGACTTAACCACGGCATTGCAAAGGCTAATTGATCAGGTCCGGCAGAACCATACCTTCACCATTCACGCTGAGTTCAATTTACCGCCTTTGCCCCTGCAAACTAGTCACCAACTGTACTGCGTTGCCCAGGAGGGGTTCACCAATATTCAAAAACATGCCCATGCTACTCGGGTGCACCTACGCTTGCAGATGATATCAGACGCCATTCTTTTAGAATTGGAAGATGACGGCCAAGGATTTGATCAAACCCTGCCTTACAATGGCTACGGGCTGAAAGGAATGCAGGAGCGGGTACATCTGCTGGGTGGTCAATTGCAAATCATCAGTACTATCGGAAGAGGCACTAGAATTTGGGTGATGGCTCCGCTATAGCAATCCTAAAGGGTTTGTGATAAGTGCCATTGCTCACAAACCATCCCTCACCAATCATTTAGTACCGCTATATGATTCGACTGTTACTGGTAGATGATCAAGAGATGTTTCGCCAGGGTTTGGCAGCGTTGCTGGGCTTAGAAGATGACCTGGAGATTGTCGGCCAGGCAAGTGATGGACAGAGGGCGATCGCCTTGGCAGAAGAATTGCAACCTGACATTGTTCTGATGGACGTGCAAATGCCAATTTGTGATGGCGTTGTTGCCACCCGCGACATTCATCAGCGCTTTCCCTGGATTCATATTCTGGTTCTGACCACCTTTGACCAGGATGAATACATCTGGCGATCGCTCCAGGCTGGGGCATTGGGCTATATCCTCAAAAGTGCTACATCAAAACAGGTTGCGGCAGCCATTCGTACTTTAAACCAGGGCTATAGCCAACTGGGACCGACCATCGCACCCAAACTGTTTGCTCAGCTCAATTCCATGTCTCCACCCGCTAACGCAGAGTATCAGCATCAGTTTAGCGATCGGGAACTGGAGATTCTACAACTATTGGGGAAAGGAAAAACCAATCAGGAAATGGCTCAAATTCTCCATCTGGCACATGGCACTGTGAAAAACCACATTAGTCGTATTTTGAACGAACTAGGAGTGAGCGATCGCACTCAAGCCGCACTCTGGGCACAACAACATCTCAACAAACCACGTGATATCAGATAAATCTTTTGCCTATGCGATAGAGGCAGCATAACCAGATCGTTGCACCCGAGCATTTGAGTCTCTTTGTTGGGTTTGAGAAGTTGTCTGTAGCGGGTGAACGGCATCGTTATGCGGTGATCGCTGCAACTTATCCGAGCACCCACCAAACATCTACGCCTGAGTGGGTTTTAACCTGTTGGCGTAGGAGGAGGATACAACGACTAGCCCCCCCCCAACCCATTGAGCTAGATTAGGCTGCTCCCCAATAATTACGACTGCGCTAGCCACACCAAAAATAGGGATCAGAGAAAGATAAAACGCAGCGTGACTCACAGGAAGATTTTGCAATGCAACGAGATAGAGCAAGAATGCCAACGCATACTGCATAATTCCTGAGCTTACTGCCAACAACCAAAACTGCGGCGAAATGTTTGCTGCATTCACGTCGTAGCTCGGGTTAAGGATCGACAGCATGCTAAAGCACAGTACAGTTGTAATTAACCCAACGGTTTGCTGTGATGTGGTCAGTTGTAGAGGGTTTGTTGTTTCGATCTGCTTCTTGCTAAAAAGAACGTAGACTACCGCGAACAGAGTGCCGAGAAGAACGAGTGAATCGCCAATAAGGGAAGAATGAATCGCGCCTTGAGCATCTTGTAACACCAACAAAGACACTCCCAAAAAACTAATTCCTGCTAGCAGGAATTTTGCTCGTGTCAGCTTCTCACCTAAGAAAGCGGCGGCAAATATAATGGTCAAAATCACTTCAGTAGAAGCAATCAAGGTAGCATTGCTGACCGTCGTCATCTTTACACCGAAGATCCCGAACATATAAGCTAAAGCAGGTTCAAATATCCCGGCAAATCCTTGTTTGAGTCGTTGCCAGGAAAAAGGAAACTGGCGTTCCTTCAGGTAACAAACTGTAGCAAGAAATAGAACGCTAGAGAGGAGTTGAATTATTAGCAGTGTTGTTGCCGTAATCTCTGAAAGGGCGATTTTAGTTAGCGTTACCCCTACTCCCCAGCAAAATGCATAACTCAGAGCAATAATGATTTTGTTCATGGTTCCAGCAATTGGCGATATTTTTGCTCTACAGGGCAGCGATCAGTTGGACACACTTCTTCCTCACAGAGCCGACAAATCGTGAAATTGCGTAATTCACTAGTTGTCATCGCTGTGAGCATTTTTTCCAGCAGTTTTGTCAGTTGTTTGCGATCGTTCTGGGTCAATGCACTCATAGCAAGCTGCAATTGATGACGGCGCTCGGTCAGAATGGCTTGTCGGCGCTCGTGACCTGCTTCCGTGAGAAAAAGAGCCAGTGTACGACCATCTGTTCCAGATCTGCGCTCAACTAGCCCCTCAGATTCCAAGCGATCGATGAGTCGAACAGTTCCCGGATGAGAGAGGTTAAGAATTTGTCGTAATGCATTGATTGAGATGCCTGGATCAACGCCCAAAGTCACAAGAGCAGCAGGAGCCTCTCCCCCGTAGCCAGCATTAATCTCAACAACCGAATTCAACGCATCTACAATGCTGAGTGCTAGTGCACCTAAAAGGTTTACTGTTCTTTCGTCATCCATGGCGTAGTTTCATGAATCAATGCTCGCCTCTATATATGTATGCATTATGCATATAAACTGAGCGAATGTAAAGCCTAAGGCTCAACTCATCTTGAGAGTAAGCATTTCCCGTGTGAACTTGACTCAAGAAAGTGGACAGGTAATTTAAGCTGCCTTCAAGCCCTCTAGAGAGAGCCAATAGTTATCTTCAAACTGCACTGGTGATAGGTATCCGAGGGTCGAATGTAACCGCTGTCGGTTATAGAACACCTCAATCCATTCAGCAATAACGGTGCGGGCAACCGTTCGAGTCGAGAAGATCCTAGGATGGATCAACTCGGTTTTGAGTGTGCCAAAAAAGCTTTCAGCTACTGCATTATCCCAACAATTGCCTCGACGGCTCATGCTGACCCTTATCGTAGCCTGCTGAAGTGCCTCCTGGTACTCCCCACTGGCATATTGAGAGCCTCGGTCAGAATGAAACAGCAACCCTGATGGAGCGGGTTGACGTTGCCCTAGGGCCGCCTCTAACGCTGTCAGCACCACCTCAGTGCGCATATGCTCTGCCATCGACCAGCCCACCACCCGTCGAGAGAACAGGTCAATGATGACCGCCAGATACAGCCAGCCTTCGGTCGTCCAAATGTAGGTCATGTCAGCTACCCACACCCGGTCTGGCTCTGTCGTCGTAAAGTCTCTATCCAAGTGATTCTCAGCGATGGGCCAGCCATGCTTAGAGTCAGTCGTGACCTTGAATTTACGCTTAGACCGAGCGCTGATGCCGAGTTTAGCCATTAACCGCACCACCCGTTGGCGGCTGACGCTCCAGCCTTGAGCCACCAGGGCCGCCTGAATCCTAGGGGAACCATAGCTTTGGCGACTGGTGTCATAAATTTGTTGAATCTGGTGAGACAAGATCGCATTCTCCTGGGTTCTACGGGAAGCGAGGCGGTTGCACCACGCGTAATAGCCACTCCTGGACTGCTTCAGCACTCGGCACATCAGGGCAATCGGAAAATTGACCTTCTCCCTCTGGATTAGCGCGTACGATCTGAGCTTTCCCGAGCAAAGAAGGTCGCGGCTTTTTTTAAGAAGTCGCGCTCCATCCGTACCCGCTTGAGGTCTCGACGCAGCGTATTTAATTCTTGACGTTCAGCAGAGGTCAATGAACCTTGGGTGTCTCCTGAACGATCAATTTGGGCTTGTTTCACCCATTTGCGCAATGCACTTTCAGTCAGACCCATTTCTTGAGCCACCTGGCTGACTGGTTTGCCCGATTGGCCCACGATGCGAACAGCTTCTGCTTTTTGTTCGTCTGTAAATGTCCTACGCGGTTTTTGAGTCATTTGAACATTCTCCTTCGTTGTCGACTCTTCGGGAATGTCCACTTTTTCGAGGCAAGGTCAATCGCCGCCTTAATCGCCTTCGTGTAGCGCGGGAAATAGACCGAATTGATACTGCTAGGGGGATAGGCCCTCTCCAATAGCGCCTGCTCCGTCGCACAGAGCCGGTCAATCGCCGCCTTCGTGTCCGTGCCCAGGGTATTCATCTCCACCAGCTTGGCCACGAGGATAGCGAAACTCTTTTTTGGTGAGTTTGGTGCGATCGCCCTTATCGATGCGCTGTTCCATCACCGCGACGATCTCATCGCGGGTTGTGTCGAACGTTTGGGATAGAGAGGCCACAGCTATAGTCGGTTAAATGGCATTGTCTATATCTATAAAACTCAATTATAGCAGTCAATAAATATGGATGCATCAAGCCCCTCCGGGTCAGCGGTGTACATGGGTGGCTTGATGGGTAATACCAAATCCGAATTCCTTACCCCCGATTTCCAAAAGGCCAACCTGTAGGGGCGAACGGCGGTTCGCCCAGGGGTATCAGGGGTATACAGACAGGATTTAGTATAAGAGAGAGTCTAGGGTTTGATCGCGCTATCAGGCTACCCCAGCGAGGGACTCAGCGGAGATAGGGGCACGGCGTCGCAGATCCTGCCAGTCCATCGTTAGGCGAAAGGTGGCGATCCTCCCACCCTGGGGCGCTACTGGAGGCGGCTTGCTCATGTGCCCGACTGCCTCTCTTCGAGCAGGTCAACGCCTCGTACTGTTCCCCCAATTTCAGACAACTTTAATGTGTTGTTTCAGCAACACCACAAACCGTATTGGCATAAATTGCCAGTTGGGCACGATTCCGCAGGTTGAGGCGATTGAACAGGTGAGTGACGTGAGTTTTAACAGTGCCTTCTGAAATGTAAAGTGATTGGGCAATATCCCGATTGGTGTGGCCTAGACCAATCAGTTGCAAAACTTCTTGTTCCCGTGGGGTGAGGTGGGGCATGGTGGGAAGTTCTGTTTTCGCAACGGCTTCTGAAGCGGCTACAGTCTCAGCAAACTTTTCCAGTAAACCAGGGCCGAGTTGAGCATAACCCTGATAGACGGCACGAATGGCCTGGGCCAGTTCTTCAGAGGGCATATCTTTTAACAAATATCCTTTCGCCCCGGCCCGAATGGCATCCGCAATGTATTGAGAATCATCAAACGTACTCAGTACTAATACTTTGACCTGCGGATATTGTTGGCAAATTATCCGAGTTGTTTCGCGCCCGTCCATGACAGGCATGCGCACATCCATGAGAACAACATCAGGGCACAAAGCCTCTATTTCTGCCAAGGCCTGTTCGCCATTGTGGGCAATGCCGACTACTTCTAAGTCATCTTCCAGGGATAGCATCGCCTTGAGGCCCTGGCAAATGAGGCTTTGATCATCCACCAACAACAGACGAATCATGGGCTATTGTCCCTTAACGACTCAGTTGAAGCGGAAGGGTAACAGTAATTTGACAACCCTGACCTGGGGCTGTTTCCAGGTGAAAATCGCCGTTCATGGCTGCAACCCGCTCTTCCATGCCCTGCAATCCGTAACCAGAGGCATTTTGATGGTAAGAGAAACCCTGTCCATTATCCGCGATCGCTAAATAAACCTTATCAAGATCTGCCGTTAACTCCAGATGGGCCGTTGTCGCCTGGGCATGCTTGCAGATGTTGGTCAACGCCTCCTGGGTCAACCGAAAGAGGGTGCGGGTAACCTGCGGTGATAGGGATGTAGTCAGGTGAATGGATGACGTAATGGGAATGCCGGTACATTGACGAAATTCTTGTAACAGAGTGGCGATCGCCTCCTGTAAGGGTGGTTCTGTTTGCTGATCGGCCCTGAGGGTAAGTAGCTAGGCGCATTTAAACATAAAACGTTCTAGCTGATAATTTCCAGCTTTACTACGCGCTTCCATGCCGTCAATGACGGTCATGGCCAAGTCATATTCGTTATCAAACATCTGACCGGCAATCTCGTGGCACTTCAGTTGCCGCCATTGGGTTTCTATAGGATTCATCTCCGAACAATAGGGCGGTAGAAAGAAGATGAATAACCCCTGCTCCTGCCATCGAGGCCACTGCTGTTGCACCAGGCGACTTTTGTGAAGCGAGCCATTATCCTGCACAACCACGGTAATGCGTCCCGTTTCGGCTAAGGTCTGGGCTGCTTTCTGAGCCACCCAATCCATAACTTGGATATAGCTCGGCCCCTTAAATCCGCCTTGAGAGAGTGCGTACTCGAACGCCTCCCCCGGTTGCCACAAGCCCAAGATACTAATCCGACGGCCATGGCGAGTGAGCGTTTGCTCCAGTCGCTTCTGCTCGCCTATCGGACTGTAGCTGTAGCTGACCGGACTCCAGAGGCAAAAGCCCGCTTCATCGAGGTATTTGATATCGACCAGACCCTCCTCAGCCGCCAGCACCAGGGTCTCTAAGTCTGCCTGCTTGAGGGCTTGCTTGACGGGGTCTTGCTTCCGTTTGTGACTGTGCCGGGTGCGTTTCCACCGATATCTTTTTTTTTGAGCACTCGTCGCAGTCGGTCGCTACTCGGGTGCATCCCAGTCTTGCAAGACTCATTTTGAGAAGTAGCCATTCAGATACGCACATCGCTGTCGGAGCACTTGTTGCACGTTATGTGCGTCCCAGTGAGCGCCTGAAATCTTGATTCGACGTCC
>NZ_JADEXE010000005.1 GCF_015207265.1 Nodosilinea sp. LEGE 07298
GTAGTCGGCCTCGGCCTTGAAGATGGCCAGCATGCGATCGCTATAGCCCACCAAGCGCTGGGTATCTTTGGCAGAAAAGGCCCACACCCACTGCTGAGGGGCAATGTAGTAGACCACCGGCACCTGGGGATGCTGGGTGCTCAGGTAGTCGCCCATCGCCAGGTTAGGGTTCATGTAGTCAATCAAAACGGCAATATCCGGGGGATTGTCGTCCAGAGCCTGTTTGGCCTGGCGCTGAATCCGCAGGGTGGGCAACAGGTAGGGCAAGGCCTCAAAAAGGCCCACTGAACCAATGCCCGACGTTTCGCCCACCAGCGTTGCCCCGGCCTTGGCCATACGCGGCCCGCCCAGAGCGGTGATATCAAGGGAAATATTGCGATCGCGGGCGCGATCGCGCAGCGCCTCGATCAGCAGTGCCCCCTGCAAATCGCCAGACACCTCGCCAGTGCTAATAAAAACTCGCTTCCGGCTGGGCTGATCCATGCCTCGTGCTGCTCCCAGACTAGTCGTCATCGCTGTGCCTACTCAGCCTTCGGCCTGGGGTCAACCCCCGGCGATCGGGCTGGATAGCCGCCTGCAAAAATTGGCTAAAGTGGTTGACCAGCTCATTACTACTGCTCTGGCTCAGCTTTGCGACCGCATTGCTCAACGATTCGCCCGATCGATAGACCAGGCGGTAGGCCTGTTTCAGCTCGCGGTAGGCCTGGGGATCGGCGGTCAGACCGGCCCGCTGTAACCCCACCTGGTTGAGCCCTCGTACGTAAGCCGGGTTGCCGTTGAGCAGGGTAAAAGGAGGCACATCGCGATCGATCCGGCTAAGGCCACCAATCATCGCCAGTCGACCGACATGCACAAACTGGTGCACCCCTACTAAGCCGCTAATGCGCGCGCCCGACTCGACATACACATGCCCAGCTAGGGCCACTGAGTTAGCAATAATTACGTTGTCTTCCACCACGCAGTTGTGGGCCACGTGGGAGTACGCCATCAGCAGGTTGTTACTGCCCAGCAGGGTGGCAGCCCCCGCATCGGTCGCCCGGTTGATGGTGACATATTCACGAATCAGGTTGTTGTCACCGATGACCACCCGGCTCATCGAGCCGTCATATTTAAGGTCTTGAGACTCTAGGCCGATGGCCGCCCCAGGAAAAATCCGGTTCTGCGCTCCAATTGTGGTGTCACCGTCGATTACCACGTGGGGGCCAATTTCGGTGCCGGGGCCAATGGTTACCTGCTCGCCAATAACGGCGTAGGGGCCAACCTTGACCGTAGGGTGGATCTGAGCGCCCCCATGAACCACTGCCGTGGGATGAATCAGGGTAGTCAACGGCCTGCCTCCAGAACCCAGGGATTGCAACATAGACACATTATTTACCTATTTCCCCTGGGGAGCCGTTGTCGACTCCACCACCGAAAACATCAGATCGCCCTCGCAGACTAGCTGGCCATCGACTTCGGCTCGACCGTGCATTTTGCCAAACCGCAGCCGCTTCATGGCCAACAGTTCGACCGTCATTACGAGCTGATCACCGGGCACCACCGGGCGGCGAAACCGTACCTTGTCGATGCCAGCAAATACGCACAACCCCTCAACCCCCGGCACCTGCATCAGCACAATGCCGCCAACTTGGGCCATCGCTTCAACGATGAGCACCCCCGGCATAATCGGATGGCCGGGGAAATGCCCCTGAAAGTGAGGCTCGTTGAAGGTGACATTTTTGATCCCAACAGCCTGCTTACCCGGTACATAGTCAATAATGCGATCGACCAGGGCAAAGGGATAGCGATGGGGTAGCAGAGCATAAATTTCTTCGGCACTATAGCAAGTCTTGACAGAATTCGCCGCAGTATTGTCCGCTGGGGTAGTGTCGATCGGGTCTAGGGTGGTGGTCACAGGGTTTGATGCAGTTACGTCAATCACAATCGATGGGTTAGAACAGCAGATGAGATAGGACTTTGCCTAGCTTGATTTTGCCACTAGTGGGGACTCTCGCTATAGACCAAGGCCGGTACCAGGGCCGCCGCCAGCTCGCCGTGGAGCCGATGGCTAGCCTTATAGGCCACGATGTGGGCGACAGGTAAACTGCCTAGCAGACTTAAATCACCAATTAAGTCGAGCATTTTGTGGCGGGCGGGCTCGTCGTCAAACCGTAGGGGCGGGTTGAGCCAGCCCTCATCACCACACACCAGCGCATTATCTAAGCTACCGCCCTGAATCAGACCGCTGGCCCGCAGCTGATCAACCTGATGGGCTAAACCAAAGGTGCGGGCCGGGGCCACAGCGGTGGCGAACCCCTCAAGGCCAAAGGGGTCAGCCTGGTAGGCCCAGCTAAACCACTGGTTGCCGATCGCAGCTACCTCAAAGTCAATGCCATAGGTAAACCGCAGGGCAGGGGCTGGGAAAGCCGCAACAAAGGCATCGCCGTGGGCAACAGTTACAGGCCGATCAAGGCGGGCTACAGGCCGAAGCTCTGCTTGTATTTGCCGCCCAGCCTGCCGCAAAGCATCAACCCAACCTAGGGCAGACCCGTCGAGTAGAGGCACTTCTGGCCCAGCAATCTCAATGCGGATGTTATCAATACCAAGACCGACCAAAGCCGCCAGCAGATGCTCAACCGTACGCACCGCCGCTTCTCCCTGGCGCAGTTCGGTGGAAAGCATGGTGGGGTTCACCGCCTCCAGGCTGGCGGACACAGTGGGCTGCCCTGGCAGGTCAGTACGCACAAAGAAGCGCCCCTGACCGGGTTCAGCTGGATGCAGGGTGACGGTGGTAGTAGCCCCAGAATGCAGCCCTATGCCCTGGCGCTCTACAGTGTGCGCCAGGGTGGTTTGGGCCTGAGTGTAGCCCCAGCTGCCGTGGGATGCTGCCCAGCTCCCAGGACTGGTTTGGGCGGTACTGGTCTGAGCCATTAGAACCGCTCCCCAAAGCCGAAGTGAATCCGTCCTTGACCTTGATTGTTGAAGCCGTAGTCGATCCGCAGGGGGCCTAGCGGGGTAGACAAGCGCACCCCAGCTCCGTAGCCAATACCGCTACCTGGTTTGCCCCGCGACGGCCCAGGGGCACCGGGCACAGCATTGCCGCTGCCCAGGTCGCTACCGACATCTACAAATAACGCCCCACCTAAGAACGAAAACAGCGGAAACCGGTACTCGGCGGTGAGCTGGGCGTAGCTGCGTCCGCTACCGACCTCCCCTTCGTCGTAGCCGCGAATGGAGTTGGTGCCGCCCAACGCAAAGGCCTCGTAGGGGGGCACGTCGCCCACAATGGTGCCCGCCTGAACGTTGAGGGCCAACGCTTGAGGCCCCTCGGCAAAGTTCAGCAGGCTGAGGGGAATATAGTAGCTGTAGCTGCCCCGCAGCCGGTTCATAAAGATGCTGCCCCGACCCAGAGGCACCGACTGCTCGGTATTGAGGCGCAGTATGCTGCCGCTGGTGGGGTTAAAGGCGTCATTGCGGCGATCGAGAGTGGCGCTAATCGGGAAGGTCCACAGATCATCTACCCCACCGCTGCTAGCGGTCAGGGGGTTGCCAGCAGCATCTACTGCATTTACTCGGCCCCCTTGGTCGCGAGCCGATACGTTTTGAATTAGAGTGCCTGCCGCCACCGTCCAGCCGTTGTCGAGGGGACGGCTGAAGGTAATGCCAGTACCCAGACGGCGAATGCGCACCTGATCGCCGTTAGGTAAATCAATTGGGTTAGGGCCATCCTCAAAGTTGAGGTTGTTGGATGAGCGGGCAAAGGCGGTAGCGGTATAGGAAGTGCGGAAGGGGTCGCCCGCAATCCAGGGATCGGTAAAGGACAGATCAAACAGAATATCGCGCGTGCTGAGCTGAGCCTCGGCGCTGAACTTTTGGTTGTTACCGCCAAAGTTATCCTGACGGAAGCTGACCGTACCAAACAGGTCACCGGTAAAGTTAAAGCCTAAACCTGCCGCTACCGAGCCGGTGTTGCGCTCAGACACATTGACAATGACTTTGACCTGGCGAGGGTCATCTTCAGCCGGTTCTAGCCCCGGCACTACATCCTCAAAAATGCCTAAGCCAAATACCCGCTGAAAGTCTTGCTCAATCTGGGTCTGGTTGAACACCTCGCCGGGCTCAGTCATAAACTCTCGGGTAATGATAAAGGGTCGAGTTCGGCCCTGCACCGGATTACCTTCATCGTCAACAGACTGACCCAGATCGTTGATGTAGCGAACCTCAATGCTTTCAATTACCCCTTCGGCCACTTCCAGAGTAACTACCCCTTGAGGCGACACCTGCGGCGCTGCCACCACCTGGGCCAGCACATAACCCCGATCTTGGTACCACTGGTTCAGCTCCAGGATGCCCTCCTGAAAATCAATCAGGTTGATGATTTCACCCTTTTGCTCGTCGAAGATTTCATTGACTACGTCCTGGGGCAGCACTTCGTTGCCCTGTACTCGCACGTCCGTGAGCACCGGGTTGGGCTGTACTACGAACGTCACCCGTACCCCCAAATCGGTGTCTTCGGGTTGGGCATCGACATCGGCAAAAAAGCCGGTGGCAAAAATACTGTTGATGTCCTGCTGCAGCTGGGTGCGTGTGGTTGTACGTCCGGCCTGGGTATCAATGACGCTGTAGATCAAATTCTCAAGGGAGGGGTCAAGCTCTCCCTGAGTAGGTTGCACCTGCACTTCGGCCACCAGCACTCGGGGCTCTTCGGCCTCCTCAGCTTCTTCAATGGGGGCTTCGGGGGCTTCTTCCGCCGCTTCGTCAGGAGCTTCGTTACTGGGGTCTGATTCTTCAGGGGTTTCGGTTTGCCCCGGCTGGTTGGGTGCAGGCTGTGGCTGACTGCGGCGCTGCACAGCCCCGTCTAAAATGCGCTGGGCTTCTTCGGGGCTAATCTCACGCGGGGTGCTGGGGGTCTGAGCTAGCTCAGCACTCTGTAGTTCAGGAACCGCTTCTGGACTGGCGGTGGGCAAGGCAACGGCAGCAGAATCTGCCGCAGCTTCGCCATCGACAGCACGGTAATCGTTAATGGCTCCCTGCAGCACCTCCGCGACGGGGCTGGTGCCCAAGTCAGGCTGCGTCAGGCCAAAATTGAGGGTATCGGCTGCTTCGGCAGAGTCGGGCTCTGGGGCAGCTAGGGATGAGGCACTGTCGCTATAGACTGAATCGACAGCCTGACCAGGTTCAGGGGAAGATTCTTGGAGCAGTTCTGGAACGGCTGGGTTGGCTTGGGCCGGAGCTGTCATCAGCCCCACTAGCCCTGAAGTGGCCAAAACCGCCAACAAATAATTAGGAGATACCCGCATCTAAAACTTACCTGCTAAACACGTCCACACACCAATCAAAGGCCCATCTCCCGGGCTTAAAGCCAGGGAAAATAGCCCTGGGGCGGGCCGTTGCCCCCGCAATCGGACAAATTCTACCGCATTGATGGTGCTAATTCTTGGTTGATTGTGCCAGCACCCGCTCTAGCACACGCTGATAGGCGGTTTCGACCTGGCCTAGATCTTGCCGAAAGCGATCTTTGTCGAGCACCCGCTGGGTTTCGTCGTCGGTGGTTTGATCCCACAGGCGACAGGTGTCGGGGCTAATTTCGTCTCCCAACAAAACCTGTTGCTGAGAGTCAAGACCAAACTCCAGTTTGAAGTCGACTAGCGTAATGGCGCAGCCCATAAAGAAATCGGTTAGGACTTGATTGATGCTGAGGGCAAGACGGCGCAGGGTAGCAACCTGTTCCTCGCTGGCGATCGCCATGGCGCGAATGCGATCGCCCGTCAGCAGCGGGTCGCCCAGGTCATCGTTTTTGTAGTAAAACTCCACCAGCGGCGGCTCCAGACGCTGGCCCAGCGGCAGACCGGTCTGCTTGCAAAGGCTGCCCGCTGCCAGGTTGCGCACCACCACTTCGAGCGGGATGATCTGGAGGGCTTTGACCCGCATGGTGCGATCGCCCGTGGTTTCCAGCCAGTGAGTCGCCATGCCCGCCGCCTCTAGCTGCCTAAATAGATAAGTGGAAATGGCGCAGTTAATTGGCCCTTTATCGACAATCTGCCCCCGTTTTTGAGCGTTAAAGGCGGTGGCGTCGTCTTTAAAGTAGGTGATCAATACCGCCGGGTCGTCGGTGGCATAAATAATTTTGGCCTTGCCTTCGTAGAGTTTTTCGCCAAGCGGTGCGCTGGGGGACGTGCCGGAAACCATAGTCAGGGGCAGGAGTAGGGACACCCCATAGTAGCGTTCGGAGTTGCCCCCTTGACGCGCTCACCGTGACACCCCAATACAGTGGCCCAACGACAGACGTAACCGAGGGTTTGCGACTTAGAGCACGCAATGGTTCGCCGTAGCGCTGTACCCTTGCTGTACCCTGGTTTAAGTAACCGTAACCATCGCAACCTGTCATCACCTCATAACGCCCCATGGCCACCATCAACGACAACTATCTGAAGCTCAAAGCGGGCTACCTATTCCCTGAAATTGCCCGCCGAGTTGCGACCTTTGCCGAGGCCAACCCCGACGCGCCAATCATCAAGCTGGGCATTGGCGATGTTACCGAGCCTTTGCCCGAGGCCTGCCGCACCGCCATGGTCAAAGCGGTAGAGGATATGGGCGATCGCGACAATTTCAAAGGCTATGGCCCCGAGCAGGGCTACCTGTGGCTGCGCGAAAAAGTGGCCCAGCACGACTTTCAAAGCCGGGGCTGCGATATTGACCCCAGCGAAATTTTCATCTCCGATGGCTCCAAGTGCGACTGCGGCAACATATTAGATATCTTCGGCAGCAATAACTCGATCGCCGTCACCGACCCGGTCTACCCCGTCTACGTTGACACCAACGTGATGGCCGGCCACACCGGTCCCGCCAATGAGAACGGCGAATATGATGGCCTCACCTACCTGCCGATCAGCGCCGAAAACGCCTTCACCGCCAGCATCCCCCACGAAAAAGTAGACCTGATCTACCTCTGCTTCCCCAACAACCCCACTGGGGCTGTGGCCAGCAAAGAGCACCTGCAGGCCTGGGTCAACTACGCCCGCGCCCACGGCTCGATCATTCTGTTTGATGCCGCCTACGAGGCCTTCATCACCGACCCGGCCATTCCTCACTCTATTTATGAGATTGAGGGAGCGCGGGAATGCGCGATCGAATTCCGCTCGTTTTCGAAGAATGCGGGCTTTACCGGCACCCGCTGCGCCCTGACTGTCGTGCCCAAAACCCTGATGGGCAAAGCCGCCGACGGTAGCGAAGTCGCCCTCCACAGCCTGTGGAACCGCCGCCAGTCTACCAAGTTCAACGGCGTGTCGTACATCGTGCAGCGCGGGGCCGAGGCGGTCTATTCACCCGAGGGGCAGGCCCAAACCAAAGCGTTGATCGACTTTTACATGGAGAACGCCCGCATTATTCGCGAGCAGCTCACCGCCGCAGGCATTGCCGTCTACGGCGGCGTCAACGCGCCCTACGTGTGGGTCAAAACCCCCAACGACCTCACCAGCTGGGACTTTTTTGACAAGCTGCTGCACAGCTGCCATGTGGTCGGCACCCCCGGCTCGGGCTTTGGGGCCGCAGGCGAAGGCTACTTCCGCATCTCAGCTTTCAACAGCCGCGACAATGTGAATGAGGCCATGCGCCGCGTCACCGAAAAGTTTCGGGTTTAGCAACCTCCCTCACCAGCCCCGACACTCCAATGTTGGGGCTGAGAGCCAAACCCTCTGATGAAAACTGGCGCTAGCTCCGTGGATTGCAAAAATATTCAGCTGCCGTAGGGTGGGCACTGCCCACCAGTCAGCGAGTCTCCCACGCTCCAACTCCTGCCAAGGAATGACCATTATGCTCACCATTGCCCTACCCAAGGGCGGCATGCTCAAAGACAGCATTCGCCTACTGCAAGCCGTTGGCCTCGACTTTAGCCTGTTTCAAGACAGCGCCAACCGCCAGCTGCAAATTACCGACCCCACCGGGCAAGCCACCGGGCTGCTGGTGCGCGCCCAGGATGTACCCGTGTATGTCGAATACGGTCAGGCGCAGCTGGGTATGGTGGGCTACGACGTGCTGCGCGAGAAAAAGCCTGCGGTAGCTCACCTGGCCGACTTAGGCTTTGGCGGCTGTCGCCTGTCAGTGGCGGTAAAGACCAACAGCCCCTATCGTTCGGCGCTAGATTTACCCGCTCACAGCCGGGTGGCCTCTAAGTACGTCAACTGCGCCCGCGACTACTTCCAAAGCCTAGATTTGCCGGTGGAAATTGTGCCACTCTACGGTTCGGTCGAGCTAGGGCCAATAACGGGCATGTCGGAGGCGATCGTAGACTTGGTTTCGACAGGCAAAACCCTAAAAGAAAACAATTTGATGGAACTCGAAGTGCTGTACTACAGCACGGCTCGGCTGATTGCTCACCCGCTGAGCTACCGAGTTAATCCCTACGGGTTGAAAGAGCTGATCGATCGCCTGCGAGATCAGGTTGAGGCCGTTGCGGTGTAGACATTTGTGGAAACTGAGAACAACAGAAGCACCAATCTGTCTTCGGTAACATGTGTCGTGGCCCCAAATTCGTCACAATGGACGGTGGTAGTACGATTTATGTCCTGTCAGCCCCGGCCTCTCATAAATGCGTTAGCTTTTCGTAAAGCGTTCAGATTGCAGGTTTTAGCTGGCGCAAATAACGCCGAATGTGCATCTAAGCCCTTATGGCAATGTCTGTGGTCTGTTTAGCAGTGCTAACCAAGGCTATATGGCATCTTAATCTATACCGAGATTAGAAAAATTGCCGCTAGATAGCACCAGGCAGTCACATCGCCCTAGAGGCTGTTGAAGACTCCCCGGCTGGGGCAGAGATTTGCGTATCAGTAGAGTCGCGATCGCCCTGATTGCTGCTAACTGCCGCCGCCCCCCGATGGAATTGGAGAAATCATTTGACTTCACCGCAGGTAAAGCCGGAATTGAGCTTTTGGCAACTCTGGAATATGAGTATTGGCTTCTTCGGCATTCAGTTTGGCTGGGGGTTGCAGATGGCCAATACCAGCGCGATCTTCGAACACCTGGGGGCTGATGCCGATCAAATTCCTATTCTGTGGTTGGCGGCCCCTCTAACGGGGCTAATCGTACAGCCCATCATTGGCAACCTTAGCGATAACACCTGGGGGGCTTTAGGTCGTCGCCGCCCTTATTTTTTAATTGGGGCCATCTTTGCCTCGCTCGCGCTGGTGTGGATGCCCAATGCTGGCAGCCTTTGGATGGCCGTTGGCCTGCTCTGGATTTTAGATACGGCGGCCAACATCAGCATGGAACCCTTTCGGGCCTTTGTGAGTGATCTACTCCCGCCCAAGCAGCGCACTAAGGGTTTCACCATGCAGAGCCTATTTATTGGCTTGGGGGCGGTGCTTGCTTCTGCCCTGCCGTGGTTACTGGCCAACGTCTTTGGCGTGCATGACAGCGTAACCAATGGCGTGCCCTTGGTGGTCAAAATTTCTTTTTACACCGGAGCAGCCTTTTTTCTGGGCACTGTCATATGGACCGTGTTCACCACTGAGGAGCGGCCCCCTCGTGATATGGAGGCCTTTCGAGAGCAGCAGGAAAGGCGTTTGGGCGTAAGTTCTACGGTTAGGGAAATCATTACGGCCTTTCAGCAGATGCCTGCAACCATGCGACAGCTGGCTTGGGTACAGGCGTTTAGCTGGTTGGGCATGTACTGCGTCTTTTTGTACTTTCCTCCGGCGGTGGCTCACAACTTATTTGGAGCGAGCAGTGAGTCTTCGCCGCTCTACAGTCAAGGCATTGAGTGGGCTGGTATCTGCATTGCGGCCTACAACGCAGTTTGTTTTGGGATGTCATTTTTGCTGCCTCGCTTGGCGGCGGCTACCAGTCGCCCCATTGCCCATGCGCTGTGTCTTACCTGTGGCGGATTAGGACTGATTTCGCTCTGGTTTGTGCCATCGCCCCGGTGGGCGCTGCTGCCCATGCTGGGTTTGGGGATAGCCTGGTCTAGTCTTTTGTCGTTGCCCTACGCCATGCTGGCTGGGGCGTTGCCTGCTCGTAAAGGCGGCATTTACATGGGCATTTTCAACATGTTTATCGTGCTGCCTGAGATTATTGTTTCTCTGGGCCTGGGGTGGATTATGGCCCATCTGCTCGACAACAATCGTTTGCTAGCGGTGGTGCTGGGCGGAGTTTGTTTTTTGATTGCAGTGCCCCTAACGCTGCGGGTAGAAGAGGCAACGCCACAGCCAACTATCACGGCGACGCTTCAACCCGCTCTGGAATCTGAGGCTATTTCAAAATAAATTGAAGATTGTATAGTACGGCAGTAGGGGTGAAGAGATCAGACAGCAACAGCATGATCATCACCCTGAATGCAGTAGGCAATCTGGCAGTTTTTAGTACCGGTGGGCATTGTTAAATTGATTGTAAGTTAGCCACGACTTTAGCTAGGAAATGCCTATTTTAAAAGCTGTAGCCTGGCGGGTTCGGCGATTATAGGTCATCGCTGTAGGACGTGTTTGTAGGTACTTTTTTGAACAAAGTCCAGCAAAAGCCCCCTTGGCCAAAGTTAGGGGGCTTTAGAGCGAAGCCAGCAGTCTTTACGGTTTTAGGTTTTACAGCGATCGCACGCCTGCCAGCACCTCAGCCCGCTGCTGTTCAGCACTCACGGGCCTATAGGTAAGCTGCGACACCACCACAAACGCAATCAGCCCCAAGATTGGGCTAATCATTGTCGGGAAGCCGTCAAAATCAATCGTAAACAGGTCGTTTGGGAAGTACAGCAGGGTATTGTCAACCCCAAACATCGTCGGCATCAGGCTGAAAAATACCAGCCGGGTCAACGACCCTACTGCAATACAGGCCAGCGCCCCTTGCCGTGTGGCTTTGGGCCAAAACAGGCCGCCAATTAGCGGTACCACCAGGCCCGCAAAGCTCATGTCAAAGGCCAGCAGCAGCAGTACACCTGTCTGAGGCACTTTGAGGCCTAAAATAACTCCCAGCACCGTAATTACAATCGCCATCAGGCGAGTGATCAGCAGCAGGCGATCGCCTCCGGTCCCGTGGGCTGTAGCATGGCGAATGCCCAGCACATTATGGGCCAGCACCGACGAGGTTCCCAAAATCGCGCCATCAGCGGTAGACAGCGACGCCGACAAAATGGCGGCCAGCACCAGTAGCCCCAGCAGTGGCGGCACTACCCCATCCAGTAGAGCAAACAGCACCGGCCCGTCGGGGGTAATGCCCGCCTGGCTGAGAATGCCGTTGGCTCCCAGGGCAATAATTGAGAAAGGAATACCAATAATCAACGTGCCAGCCGAGGCAATAAAGCAGGACCGCTGAGCCGTTTCGGGGCTTTCGGCCGCAAAAATGCGGGCCATGAAGTCGATCGCCACCATATTGCCGAACCCTAGGGCAATAATGCTGGCCCAGTTAATCGCCGCCCCAGAGCTAACCGCCGTCAGTTGATCAATAGCCCCTGGTCCCATGCCGGGGTCGATGGTGATGCCAAAGTTGGCCACCACAAACAGGAGCAGCCCCCAAGCCCCCACCAACGCAATCATCACCTGAATAAAATCGGTGTAGGCCACGGCAAAGAGCCCGCCCGACACCGTGTAAGCAAATACCAGTACCGCCAGCAGGGTAATGCCGCCGACGTAGCTGGTGCCCAAGAAGTTTTCGAACATGTAGCCCCCGGCTACCAAGTTGCCCGCCAGCAAAAATGAAAAGCTAAGCGTCATAATGCAGGCAGCAATGACTTCCACCGTGCGGCCATACTTAACTCGATAAAAGTCGGGAATCGTAATTAGCCCCATGCGGTTCATGGGCTTGGCCAAAAACAGCCCTGTTAGCAAAAGACAAAGCGACAGTCCAATAGGCAGCGCTGCCCCGGCCCAAAATCCAAAGGCCGACGAGAGATCGGTGTTACCCAGGGTGGCGTTAGAATCGACCGACTGAGCCATTAGTGTCGCTGCGGCCAATGGCAGCGCCAGACCTCGCCCTGCCACCAAAAAGTTGACGCTATCACCCTTAATTTGTTGAGAGGCCCACACCCCAATGCCCAGCGTGCCGAGCAAAAAGGCAATGATGCCGTAGGAAAACACACTATGTTCCATACCATCTAAGCTCCTGACCTATGTTTATGGCTATCGAGCGGCAGATACTAAAAAACCCAGGAGCAAAACGTCAGTTCCTGTAGAACTGCGCTATTCCTCCCGGGCTTTTATCCCTCCGTGAACCAGGCAGAAGCAAGTCATGCACAACCCGGCGGCACCTCTCGGACCAGTCACTTAGCAAGCCAAAATTGGGGAATCTTGCTTGCCCAGCCGGAACCCTAGATGCTCTACTCTCAAGTTTTTTAGAAGCAACAAATACCCCGATATTGCAGTGACCTATTGTGTACACCGCAAACGATTGAGGGAGTTTATGCGTGAACCGAATTGATTAGTTTGTATCAACTAGCCACGGGCAGGTAAGTAGCCATTACTACGGTTGCGCTAGCAGTATGTCAGCGTTTCATTATTTTTAAGTCAGTTGGGAGGACATAAGCGGATCTGGCTGAGCGGGCGATCGCATCTCTGTTCCCTCTACTCCATAGACCGATAGGATATAAGGCGTTGTGTTAAATCTGCCCCCATGTTTATCGACTACATCACCCTTATGCTGATCAATATGGTGGCCGGGCTAGTGCTGTTGGCCGACTTTGTTTACTGTGGGCTTGATGGGGCCAACCTCAAACGCTGGATACCAGGCTTTGGGCTAGTGGGGGCGATCGCCCTGGTCACTGGCCTGCACATGACATTGACCTGGCCTGTACCCGGCAGTTTTAATATTTCCTTTGGCGAAACCACGTTGCTGTTTGGCGGGCTGTATGTGGCGGCTGCGATCGCGATTGCCCAGGGTTGGGACTTACTCTCTCTGACGGTTTACGCGTTCTTTGCAGGCCTCACCGCCGTCGTAGTGGGGGCACGGATTATCAATCTGGGCCAAACCAACCAGCCCGTGGTGACCGGGCTGGGGTTTATTTTGACTGGGCTGGGCGGGGTATTGGCCGCCCCCACCCTGGTGTATCTGCGCAGCAACAAAACCTGGCGTACCGTAGGCGCTGTGGTGCTACTGGTGGCGGCTTTGGTGTGGGCCATCATTGGCTTTCGCGGCTACTGGAACCACATGGAGGGCTTTAGCGAGTGGCAACCTCCGGTGATGCGAGGCGAACCTTAAGACTGAGGCGATCATTTCGAGGAACGTTGCCGTGGTCTGTAGCTTAATCTTTATTTACACTTAAAGAAGCCCCTTAGCCTTTCTCGCTATGCTGCTTCCGCCCGACCAACGCACCAAACTCGACGAATCTAGTGACACCGTTTTCTACGATGCGCCCCGCTTTGTCACCCACGTAGACGACAGCTTTATTCAACAGCTCACCGAGCTATACCGCGATCGCCTAACGCCCAACAGCCGCATTTTTGACATGATGAGCAGCTGGGTGTCTCACCTACCCAAGGATATGGTCTTTGAATGGGTCGAGGGCCACGGCATGAACAGCGAAGAACTGGCCAAAAATCCTCGCCTTGACCACTACTTTGTGCAAAACCTGAACGACAACCCAACACTGCCGTTGGACGATCAATCCTTTGATGCGGTGCTGAACACAGTGTCGGTGCAGTACCTCCAGCAGCCCGAGGTGGTGTTTGCTGAGATTTACCGCATTCTCAAACCGGGCGGCATCGCAATTGTGAGTTTCTCGAACCGCATGTTCTATCAAAAGGCGATCGCCGCCTGGCGCGACGGTAGCGAAACCCGTCGGGTTAATCTGGTTAAGAGCTACTTTGGCTCGGTGCCAGGCTTTGGCACCCCAGAAGTAATTGCCCACACGCCGAGTATTCCAGCCATTCTACAAATGCTAGGCATGCCAGGCGGCGACCCCTTCTATGCCGTCATCGCCGAACGACTGGAACCCCTAGCGAAGCCGTGAGGTCAGACCGCACCGAGAGCCCTGGTGCGCTGCAAATGCAGCGCACCAGCCAAAATTCACTAGCCAGCCGGTGGCTGCGATCGCAAATTAGCGAAGCAGCCCAGACCCTTTAGCCTGGCTCAAGTCGCAATCGCCTTGGCACCAATATCTAAGGGCCAAACAACCTAAGCGCCAAATACTAGGGCCGTGCGATCGCTAATGGCTTTCAAATTGCGGGTCAGGTCGTGGCGAATATGCCGCTCGATCAGCCCTACCGGCATGGCGCGGGGTGGCCGAATCGTCAGGTCATAGCCCAGGCGAATCACGTCTCCCTGAGCATCCTCCACAGGCTCCAGCGTCCAGCGGCCTTCAAACTGGCGAAAGTCGCCTTCTACCATCGAGAAGCGCAGCTCTTTAGGGAACGCCTCGACCATATCAAGTACGACGCGGGCACAAAACTTGATGTTGAGAAAGCACTGAGCACCAATTTGCTCTAGCCGGATTCCGCCCTCGGGGTGGCTGAGCCGCTGGCTCAAGGACAGGTTAGGAATAAAGTTTGCCAAGTTGTCGTAGTCGGTCAGTATCTGCCACACCTGTTCGGCTGTGAAGGGAATATCGGTGAAGGCGAGAATGCGACGCTGCTGGCCTTCCAGCTTCTTAGTCTGAATTGTCACCCCTGTTCCCGGCAGGATGTCAATATCCAGCCCGATGCCTGGCCCAGCCGCTGCTCCAGACTCTATATCTGTTACAGCAGAATGGACGGCGTCCAAGGACAACGCTTCAAGGTTAGTGGTGTCAGGAACGTTCGCAGTCATAGGTTAAAACCAGCCGATAACGGTGTAGTTTGGCCAGGCCACCACGCCTGTGCCCAGAATACCAGCAAATTTTGCTGATGCGGTGTCGCTCCGATGAATTATGGTCTGACAAATTTGGAGTAAGACTGTCATGGCACTAGAACTCAAGGGTAAAGCAGGTCTGCCAGAGCTGAGGAGCGCTGGGCTGGCTAGACACCTTTATAGTGCCCTTAAGCTGCTCCACCAGCCCACGCACCAGCGCTAGCCCGGTACCCGTGCCCGCAATGCCGTCTTTGGTAGCGCTGTGGCCCCGCCGAAACTTGTCAAATATGTGGGGCAAGTCATCCGCCTCGATCGCCACTCCCAAATTGCTTATTGTCAGAACTACCCGCCCATTTTCAGGCTGTTCGTCTGAGAGCGAGAGGGTGACAGTCGTTTGTGGCGCGGAGTATTTGCAGGCGTTGTCCATCAGCTCGCCCAGCACCTTGGTCAGTTGTTGTGGGTCCGTAGACAGCACAACAGGGTCAGGCGGCAGCTGCAAGTCTAGAGTTAGCTGAGTCTGCTGGAGCTTATCCTGAGACTGCTCTGCCAGTTTGGTGAGAAGCTGCCCCAGATCCGTAGCCTGGTGAGCGACGGCGGACGCCTTAGCCTCTAGAGTTCGCAGCATCAGCAAATCGTTCACCAGATCAATTTCGCGGCTGCACTGCTGCTCCAGAATATCCAGGTACATAGCGGCTCGCTCAGGGGTGAGGTCGGGGCGGCGCAGCATACGAATGGCCAGCATCATGCTGGTAAGCGGCGTGCGCAGTTCGTGGTTGAGGGTGCTGAGGAAATCTTCTTTGAGATAGTTAAGGTAGCGTAGCTGCTCAGTATGGCGCACCGCCTGCCCCTGCAGGTAGTGCTGATGAAAGGCGATCGCCCCCAGGCTAGCCAGGTTTGCCTGCACCGTTTGATCCACCGTGAACCCGCCTGCCCCCAGCAGCAGTAGCGCCCCTTGCAGCCCTGAGCCGTCGACGGCGATCGCGGTACAGGCAGTAACAGTTCGCAGCCAGGGGGGTGGGCCATTCTCCTCGCGCAGCAGCTCCGCCACACCTTTCTGCCAGCGCAAACGGGCACCGCCAGCTGATTGCTCAATGGTTTGCTGAATTAGTCCCAGGGCTACCCGGCGCTGCCAATCTAGCGACGACCCCGCCTCGGCAATGCCCAGACCCTGGCTGGTCGGAGCCTCACCCTGATGCCAGCTGGTATAGATCAACTGGTTGGTGCTGGGATAGTGGCAGAGCAGTAAGCAGGCCTTAGCTCCCACATGAGTGCCCAAAACCTCGGCTAAAGCCGGTAGAGAATTGGGGGCATTGAGAATGGCCGCCAGGGCGTGCACTAGGGGCCACGTTTCTCTACCCTCGGTAAGACTGGAAGAGGTGGGTAACACCCCCTCATGGGGGCGGGCCTGGAACAATACGGGCGAATTTTCAGATGCCATGGGCAACCATCGAGCAACGTGTTCCTGACCTCCTGAGCCGGGGCGGGATTAGGCTACCCTGACCTCGCCGCCGACTACCCTTAGCCTATCTACTCATCCGCCAGGCAGTATCCGTGAATTCGCCAATTTTTCTGCCGTCTCCACGCCTAAAGATCCGTAATCTTCGGCGTAAGTACCCGCTGAGCTTTAGCTCGGCTTACAGGTTCTTTACATACTGAACATACCGATGGCGCGACCTCTACCCTAATGACCAACAGGACATTAGTATTAATAAAGTCTGAACCAGAAAGCATTCTCTAGCTACACTGGCAGCAAATTCTCTAGCGGGGTTTCTATGGCACGGTCATCACAGACTTCACAGTCTCCAGTCATTGGCACCGTTAAAGGACCGGGAGAAACCGGCAACCAGTATGTTTTTATTACCGCCAACAATAAACAGGTCAAAATTGGCGAGTTTGTCTACTACACCGTTGACTTAGCCGATACGCCCAGCGCCCAAATTTTGGGCAAAATTTCTGAGCGTCGCCTGATCGATCACCTACCCGATCGCATTTTTGCCGACCCCGACATCAACCCTGAAGCGATCGCGGCCCTAGTCGGATTTGCCCACCCCAATCCCGAAATCTACGAAGTCACCGTCGATGTCGTGGGCCACTTTCACCCCTCCCTGGGGTTTATGAACCCTCGCATTTCCCCCGACCCTGGTGCCAAAGTAAGCTTGGCTGATGACGAGAGTCTGCGACAGATCATCAATAAGAAACAACCTAAAGAGGTGGGCTCTGCCGAAATCGGCTCGCTGCTGCTGCGCCCCGGCGGGCGGGTGCCCGTGACGCTAGATGTCAAAGAGCTGGTTAGTACCCATATGGCCATTTTGGCCGGCACCGGATCTGGCAAATCGTACACGGCGGGGGTGCTAATCGAAGAGCTGCTCAGCCCCTACAACCGAGCGGCAGTGCTCATTTTCGACCCCCATGGCGAGTACGGCACCCTGACTGATATGCGCGGTCATCCCAACTTTACCAGCGACGATGGCTATAGCCCCGAGGTGAAGCTACTCACCCCCGACGACATTCGCATCCGAATGTCGTCGCTCGACTACTACGACATTCTCACCCTGCTGCCAGATATGAGCGATCGCCAGCAGGCCATTCTCAACAAAGCCTTTAGCCTGTTGGGCAAGCACAAGTTTGGCGAGCACCGCTGGGATGTGCAGGATTTGATCTCTGCCTGTTATGAGTCAGACCGCAGTACTGACGACGAAGGCAACGAGAAAACCGGATCTTCGGCCCCGGCTCTAGAGTGGAAGCTAGGCAAACTGGAGCGATCGGACTACTTTCACCGCATGGAGCACTTGGCCCCCAAGGATCTCTTTGCCCCTGGTCAGGTGACGGTGCTGCAAATGAACGAGATTAGTCAGGAAGAACAGCAGGTAATCTGCGCCGCCGTGCTGCGCCAGAGCTACCAGGCTCGCATTAACACCGCTAAAGATAAAATCACCGCCGATGACGAAAATTATCTGCCCTATCCGGTATTTATTCTAATTGAAGAGGCCCACCGCTTTGCTCCCGCCAATGAACCCGCCCGCTGCAAGCAGGTGCTACGCACGATTCTCAGCGAGGGGCGCAAGTTTGGTATGGGGGTAGGGCTAATTACTCAACGCCCCGGCAAGCTTGACTCTGACGTACTCAGTCAGTGCATGAGCCAGTTTCTCATGCGTATCGTCAACCCCGTCGACCAAGATAGTCTCAAGTACGGCGTTGAGGCCGCCGGTCGAGACCTACTGAAAGAATTACCCGCACTTACTAAGGGCCAGGTGATTGTGTCAGGGGCTTGTGTCAACACCCCGGTGCTGTGCCAGGTTCGCAAGCGGTTGACCAAGCACGGCGGCGAAACCATGAACGCCCCCGAAGCCTGGCTCAGCCATTTTCAGCGCCATCACCAGCAGGCCCGCCAGCTCGAAAAAGCTGCTCCAGCTCGGGCAGGCAAGAAGGCTGAGACCTTTGGCGGTGTGAGCATAGAGTAAGTCACCTGCCTATTCTCTCTCAGCAGGCAATTTGTTGACGCTATCTACAACATCTCGACCATTTTTGAATTACTCTCGACCGCTGAGCGCTCGGGCCGTCTCGCGGCCTTCCTGCTTACGCTTGAGGCTTTCACGCTTGTCATGAAGCTTTTTGCCCCGACCTAAGGCAATAGTGGCTTTGACCCAGCCCCGCTGTAAATAAAGCTTGAGGGGCACAAGCGTCAGGCCCTTCTGCTCAACTTTGCCGATCAGCTTACGAATTTCGTCGCGGTGCAGCAATAGCTTGCGGGCACGCTTAGCCTCGTGGTTATAGGCTTTGTTGGTCATGGTGTAGGGAGAAATATGCACATTGTGCAGCCACAGTTCTCCATCTCTAATCGAGGCATAGCCGTCACGGAGGTTGACTCTGCCTTGGCGAATCGATTTAACCTCTGAGCCCATGAGTTCTAGGCCAGCTTCGTAGGTTTCTAAAATTTCATACTCATGACGAGCCTGGCGGTTGTCGCTAACTATCTTGTACCCATCGCTAGAATCGGCCACAGCTTTCTCTCCTACTCCACGACCACCCGCCACTCGTGCAGCTCATACTCGACGCAGTGGTTTTGAATCAGCGGGTCGGCGGCTACAATGGCGCGGGCTTCTTCCATTGAATTAGCCCGGAACAACAGCATACCACCCCCAAATTCGGCCCAGTAGCCACTCTTAGCAGCGTGGCCCTGGGCAATGAGGTCTTTGACGTAGGCCATATGGGCAGGCACAAACTGGTCAAAGAGATCTTTGTTAACGATACCTTTCTCGATTTTAACGAACCAGGACATAGCGTGCGATCGCAGAATACTCCTGAAAAACCTAGCCTAGGGCAGATCAACCTGGATGTCGTCTTCGCTGCCCAGGTGAGTGGTTTTGACCCAGCGCAACCGCTTGGGCCGTACCGATAACCGCATCGTCATCGTAGCAATCACTAGCAGCCAGTGCAGCATGTAAAGATTGCCCCAGAGCGTTTGCAAGCCGCTTACCCACACCGACTGCTGCCGGGTGCGCCGCAGTCCGCAAAACATTCCCACCATCGACAGCGTCAGGGCCAAGCTCGATACCGGCAAAAACAGGGGCAGCCGATGTCGCAGCACCGCCATCACGAAGTCGGGTAGGGCCACCGTAGGCAACCCATACTGAATCACCCAAAAAGCAGCCATGTCGAAGGTTTTCGCCGGGGCTAGTCGGTGCTGGGCAATCAGTCGCCAATAGTCGAGGTAGCGCTGGTAGCCCCCTTCGGCCCAGCGATTGCGCTGGTGCCACAGGCCTAAGGGCCGTTCGACCCCTTCTTCGCCCACGGCAGGGTGCAGCAAAAACTGAATCTCCCAGCCGCCGAAGTGTAGGCGCAGCGTCAAGTCGAGGTCGTCAGTGATGGTTTCCTCATTCCAGCCACCGCACTGGGCCAGGGCCGCCCGCCGAACAAACTGGCCGTTGCCCCGCAGTTCGCCAATACCGCCTAGGCTAATGCGCTGCTGCTGAAAGTAGCTGTCGAGCGCCATCTCGGCCTGCTGCCCCCGAGTCCAGAGGTTTTTGGCTCGGTTGACGACGGCTTTTTGCATTTGCACCGCCCCCACATCGGGCTGATCGAACATCGGCACAATGTGGCGCAGCAGATCCCTGGGTACCCGAGCATCGGCGTCAAAAACGCCGATGATGTCGCCTTTG
This sequence comes from Nodosilinea sp. LEGE 07298, assembly GCF_015207265.1. Taxonomy (GTDB): domain Bacteria; phylum Cyanobacteriota; class Cyanobacteriia; order Phormidesmidales; family Phormidesmidaceae; genus Nodosilinea. The sequence continues at coordinate 19,881 of NZ_JADEXE010000005.1, forward strand.
GTGTCGGGCCAGACCTGGTTGAGTGCCCCCGACTTGCCGCCGCTGGCCCCGGCACTGCGCCGCAGCACCCGCAGCTGAGGATAGCGATCGCGGAGGGTTTGTAGACGACGGGCCGTGCCATCGGTACTGTTGTCGTCAATAATCCACACCTCATAACGACAGGCAGGATAGTCGATCTGACACAGAGCCGCCACCAGAGGTTCAATGACGGTTTCTTCATTCTTAGCGGCCACCAGCAACGATACGTAGGGCCAAGTCTCCCAGGCATCGTTTTTAGCGGCAGAGTAGTCAGCAGGATGGCCAACCGGGTGGTTAACTGGGGGCAGAGGGGCTGGAGACAGCACGGGTCGGGCCAGCAAAATGCGGAGAGCATGGGTCGTCAGCAACGCCGTCAACCCGAGCACCAACCAGGTGCCCCAAGACACCAGGTGGAGCACAACAGTGGTCCCCCACAACACACTTAAGGTTAGGGCAGCCTTTGATCGACGACCGGAAAACCCTGGAAAATCTTCGATTTCTAACTCGTTAAGCGGTGTAAAAAAGCGTCCGGCGGCAAAGCGTTCAGGAATATCAGCCATGAACTCAGGTAGTGAAGCACGACAAAAACGGCAACGGCCAGGTTGCCACGCCTGGAGAGAATACCTTACCCCAAGCATGCCCCTGGCCCAGGTCTATCATCCCCGATTTTGCAAGAAAATTTTGGTGATACCCCTAGCACCATCCTAGGGAATGCTAGCTGTGTGTAAAAAATCATCGGCCAACCGGGCAGGGTAGGTATCTAGTATCCTAGGCAGCTAAACCCGATGAACGCCGACCTGAATCGTTTGTTAGAACTCGACTTAAGGCCAGACTCATGAGTATGACGTTTGAGGCAATTCAGCCCGCAGGTAAGCAAGATATCAGTGTTTACATGCCCTACTACCAGGGCAGTAAACGGAATGCGCTGCCCTACGCCATTTCTCTCTATAAGCAGGGCAATTTGGAGGGAGAGCGGCAGATAGAAGGCAGCAACAGCATTGCCTTTGTAGCGACCTGGAATGTCTCGGTGCTACCCGCCGACCTGACCCGCTGTCGCATGCAGTTTGATGATGATAACGATCTGAGCTACGAGATCACCATGGCGACCTTTGAGTTTGTTGACTTTTTGTTTGACGTCATTGTGGCGCTGCGGCAAAAGCGCCCAGCCGATTTTTCCCAAGGATTTTACCGAAAACTTCTGCGGCTAGACGATTAGGCTACTTCTCTTTATGTATAGGCAGAGGGTTTTACTGAGGCCTAACGCTCACATCCGCTAAAGTGGCAGAATGATTGTGGTACTGTGCCTACTGGCATCATTCATCTGGTGCTGGGTTGCTGTACGGCGGCGACGCCTGGCAATCAGAGAGCAGTGCCTTGCCCCCACAGAGGAGTTGCAGCGTGCCCAGTTTAGCAAAGCCCAATTCAGCAAAACGTTTAGTGATTGGCTCAACCGAGTCGTATAGCGGCAAATCGGCGGTGTTACTGGGCGTTGGGCTCCAACTTCAGGCGGCAGGGATGGATATTGGGTTTGGCAAACCCATGGGTAGTTCGATCGGCGGCGATGCAGCCGATCCTGATCTCGACTTTATTGTCGAAACCCTGCAATTGCCAGCAGCCCGGTTTTATCCGCCATCAATTTCATTGACTGAGGCTGCGGTAGCCGATCGCCTGGCGCTCGATGGCCAAGCGCCAACTCATTACAGCCTGCAGGGCTACACCGAGCACCGGGGAGAAGATCTGCTGCTGCTCGAAGGCCCCGGCAACCTGACAGAAGGGACGCTGCTGAGCCTGTCTGTGGCCCACATTGCGGCGGATATTGATGCAGCGGTGCTGCTGGTCACCCGCTACGATTCGCTGCTGCTGGTCGATCGCCTGTTGGCAGCTAAAGCTCAGCTTGGGGCACGCCTGATTGGGGTCATCGTCAACGATGTACCTCCAGATGCGGCTGAGGCCTGTGCCGAGCTAGCCCGGCCCTTTTTAGAAAGCCAGGGCATTCCGGTGCTGGCGCTGCTGCCGCGATCGCCGATTATGCGCAGCGTTACCGTGCGCGAAATTGTGGCCCGTCTCAACGCCGAGGTGCTCTGCTGCCCCAACCGCCTTGACCTGATGGTAGAGACGCTAACCATTGGGGCCATGAACGTCAATTCGGCGCTGCGATACTTCCGCAAAGCTACCAATATGGCGGTAGTAACCGGGGGCGATCGCACCGACATCCAGTTTGCCGCCCTAGAGACCTCCACCCAGTGCCTGGTGCTAACGGGCCAAATTCCTCCGTCCCCAGAAATTTTGGAGCGAGCCTCTGACCTAGAAGTGCCCATAGTCTCGGTCGATTCTGACACCCTCTCTACGGTAGAGCGCATCGACGAACTATTTGGCCAGGTGCGCCTGCACGAGCCCATCAAGGTACAGTGCATTCGAGAGCTAATCGCCACTCACTTCGATATGGAGCGGCTGCTGCAGCTGCTCGACCTCAAGCTGCCCGTATCGGCTAGCTAAGCCCGCCCGCCAGACGGGCTTCTCTCGTAGAGCCTTGTCTTACCCTCGCCTTCTGATACAATTAAGCGCGTTATTCTCGCATTCGGTGCAGCCTTTGAGTCAGTCCATTGAAGCGTCGTCGCTCGAATCCGCTAAAGTCGACACGTTTTTGCAGGAACTCGCGGCTATTCAACAGTCGGGGTCTAAGCGGATAGCCATTTTAGGGTCGCGCCATGTGCCTATTACTCACCAGCAGCTGATTGAGCTGATGACCTATGCCCTGGCCCTGGGGGGCAACCGGATCATTACCTCCGGGGCCACTGGTACCAACGCCGCTGCCATTAAGGGGGCGATGCAGGCAGACCCAAACCTGCTCACGGTAATTTTGCCCCAGAGCCTGGCCCGCCAGCCTCGCGAGTCACGCGATCAGCTAGAGCAGGTGATGCACCTGGTCGAGAACCCTGCCAACGATGCCATGTCTCTCGCTGATGCTAGCTCTCAGTGCAACCAGGAAATTATTTCTCGCTGCCAGCAGCTGGTCTGCTTTGCCTTTCATGACAGCCATACGCTGCTCAAAACCTGCCAAGATGCGGAAGACCAGCGCAAGATTGTAACGCTGTTCTACTTCGACTAAACCGTTATTCAGATTGGATTCTCATGGCATCTGTTTTGATCATGCCGGGGTTTTTGCTGGTCAGCATTGGGCTGGCGGCGCTGCTGGTATACCTTCCGTTTTTGGTTGTTGGCTACGGGCGATTTACGGTGGGCTACGACCAGGCGGCACCGCGAGCGATGTTGGCTAAACTGCCTCCCTACGCTCAGCGGGCCACCTGGGCCCACGAAAATGCTTTTGAGTCGATCATTTTGTATGCCCCGGCGGCGCTGATGGCCTATGTTACCGAGCAGCAGTCGGAGTTGGCCTTGGGAGCAGCGATCGCCTACCTGATCGCCCGCACCCTGTACCCGGCAGCCTATATTTTCAATGTGCCGATTGGGCGATCGCTGATGTTTGCGGTTGCCAACCTGAGCACGTTTACCCTTTATTTCTTGAGCTGTCGGTCGGCCTTGATGTAGTCTGTTGGTGCGCAGATACCCTACATTGTCCTATGGCTTCTAGCTATTCTTTTGATATCGTCAGCGATTTTGATCGCCAGGAGCTGGTCAACGCCCTCGACCAAACCCGACGAGATGTGACCGGCCGCTACGACCTAAAGGATACCAAGACCACCCTCGACCTGGGGGAAAGCAGCATCACCATTGAAACCGCCAGCGATATGACCCTCGATGCGGTAAAAGATTTGCTGCACCAGAAGGCGGCGAAGCGTAATCTATCTCTGAAGATTTTTGAGTATGGCGATGTGGAAGCTGCAAGCGGCACCCGCGTGCGGCAGACGGTCACCCTCAAAAAGGGCATCGAACAGGATATGAGCAAACAGATTACCAAGCTCATTCGCGACAACCTCAAGAAGGTCACTGCCGCTATTCAGGGAGACGCCGTTCGGGTGTCGGCTAAATCGAAGGATGATTTGCAGCAGGCTATGCAGCTGGTAAAACAGGAAGACTGGCCGGTAGCGGTTCAGTTTACCAACTACCGTTAAATTCGGCCTGAGCACTTAATCGCTCATTTAATTACTCAAGGGGCATAGGCGATCGCCCCAGCTTGGGCAGGCTAAGGACAGCTATCCGCCGGAGCTGCCTATGACCGCCGAACTCAGTAAAACTGAACTGGGCACCCTGGGAGAAACCCTGGTGGCCAACTGGTTGCAAACTCAGGGCTGGCGACTGTGCGATCGCCAGTGGCACTGCCGCTGGAGCGAACTCGATTTGGTTGTAGCCAAAGGCCCGGCAAATCGTGACGGTCAGATTGCTTTTGTGGAAGTCAAAACTCGCAGCCAGGGCAACTGGGACGCCTACGGTCTGATGGCGATTACCCGCAGCAAGCAGGCCAAGCTGTGGAAAGCCGCCCAGCTTTATTTGCTCAAGCATCCCCAGTGGGCCGAGGCCACCTGTCGCTTTGACGTGGCCCTAGTGGCCTGTCGGCGTCAGGTGGGCGGGGCACCACCCACCTCACTCAATTCAGCTTGTCAGATGACGTTGGACGATCGCCGCTACCTAGTGCTGCAAGACTACATTGACAACGCCTTCGACGTACCCGGTCGGTAGATTAGAACAGCGCAAAAAGTATTGCACAGAGCACCGGACGGCCAAGCCTTAAGTAAATAATAACGCTCTATTAACAGCATCTCGCCAGTTATAGCCTAAGCTGCTATGTAGAGGTGTAGTCGTTGTCCTGCCTCTATCCCTAGCGTCTGCATCCACCCAGTGGGCTAGAGCAGGCTCAATAGCGTACGCCATAGCCCGTTGTTTCTCTGGGAATACCATGACCAAGTTTGCTATTTTTGTCTGCCCAACCGGCACCCTGGCTGAGCAGATCAAGCAGTTTCTGGCCCAGAGTGGTGATGCTCAAGGCACCAGTAGAGCCAAGGGCTCTGTGCCTGGCTTTACCCTAATTGAGGGTTTCGAAGAACAGGGCAGCGCGGCTCCAGTCTATACTCAAAGCCTCGATCGCGCCTTTAACCGGGGGCTAAAATCACGCCCTTCCCCGGTAGTGACTATGGATGGAGTGGTGACCAAGCCCGATGGCTGCGGCATGGCCATCACGGCTCCCTGGCTGAAGCAGGTCATGGTCAATTTTGCCTGCACGGTCAAGTCGCCCACCCGTAAAATGCCCCTCCGCATCCAGGATGAGCTCGGCATGCCTTTAGCCTGTGGGATTGACAAGAAGCAGGTCAATGCCATCGTCGCCCAGGCCGAGGCCGCCATTGACTGCAAAACCCCTACCCAGTGGGAAATGCGGTTTTACCAGCGATCGCCCAACCAGGAATGGGTTTGCCACCGCAGCTGGGATCTAGGCGATAGCCAGTCCTCGGTAAACTAAAGGGGTCTTGCATAACCTGCTATCTTGGCGATCGCCCCCGAGTCTAACCCTGCCATCCCTCACACTACGCTGGTGCTGGCCATGAGCCTAGACGGCAAAATTGCCGATGCCCAGCGAGGGGCAGCCCGGTTTTCATCCCCAGCTGATTTGGCCCACCTGGAGGCCCAGGTAGCGGCGGCGGATGGCGTGCTGTTTGGCGGCGGCACCCTGCGGGCCTACGGCACCACCCTCAGCGTGCGCAATCCCGAATTACTGGCGCAGCGACGGCAGCGAGGGCAGTCCGATCAGCCTATTCAGATTGTCTGGTCGCCCTCGGGACATTTAAACCCCAAGCTGCGTTTCTTTCGGCAGCCGGTGCCTAGGGGCTTAGTCACCACATCGGCGGGAGCCGAAGGCTGGAAGACAGACCAGTTTCAGTACATTTGGACAATACCCGAGGACAAGACCCATCCCTGGGACTGGGTTTGGGTTTTAGCCCAGCTCAAGCAGGCTGGCATCAATACCCTGGCGCTATTGGGGGGCGGTGGACTGGCCGCAGACCTACTGCGCTGCCGCTGTATCCACGAAGTGTTTATTACCGTGTGCCCGCTGATTTTGGGCGGCACGATGGCTCCAACGCCAGTGGAGGGGGCCGGATTTTTAGCGGATCTCGCCCCCCGGCTCACGCTGCTATCTAACCAGACGGTGGGCGATGAGGTGTTTTTGCACTACCGGGTACTGTCCCCTGCATAGAACTACAAATTCCTTTACCCTGGAGAATAACCACCGTCCCCTACCGGCTAATCACCTATGGGCTACCCCGCTGTGCCGTCGCTAACCGCCACCTGGCTGCGTTCTATTGAAGAGGTGCCCGAAGCGGTGTGGGATGAGCTAGCTTTGCCCCTGGCCACGCCTTTTTTGGAGTGGAGCTGGCTACACAATATGGAGCGATCGGGTAGCGTAGGGGCCAATGCGGGCTGGCTGCCCTGCCACCTCGCCCTCTGGCAAGGCAAGACCCTGGTGGGGGCGGCCCCCATGTACCTGAAGGGGCACAGCCGGGGCGAGTTTGTGTTTGACCACCAGTGGGCCGACCTGGCTGAGCGACTGGGGGTCGAGTATTACCCAAAATTGCTGGGCATGTCGCCCTTTACCCCAGCGGAGGGCTACCGATTTTTAATTGCCCCCGACGCCGATGAAGCGGTGATCACCCGAGCGATGGTCGAGGTAATTGATGACTTCTGCGATCGCAACACCATCTCCGGCTGTCACTTTCTCTATGTTGATCCTCAGTGGCGAGTCGCGATGACCCAGCTGGGTTTCTCAGAATGGTTGCACCACAGCTACGTGTGGCAAAACCAGGGCTTTCAAGACTTTGACGACTATTTGAGTATTTTTAATGCCAACCAGCGCCGCAATATCAAGCGCGAGCGCAAGTCGATGGCAACAGCAGGCCTGCGCCTGGAAGCGATCGCGGGTGACGCCATTAGCAAGCCGTTGTGCAACCAGATGTACGACTTTTATGCCGACACCTGCGACAAGTTTGGCTGGTGGGGCAGCAAATACCTGAGCCGCAAGTTCTTTGCGCTGCTGCACCACGACTACCGCCACCGCATGGTGTTTTTTGCGGCCTACGGTGAAGACGACAGCGACCCAATTGGCATGTCGTTTTGCCTGACTAAGGGCGATCGCCTCTACGGTCGCTACTGGGGCTCTACTTTAGATTTCAACAATCTGCACTTCAACGCTTGCTACTACGCACCGATTGAATGGGCGATCGCCAACGGTATTACCTCGTTTGACCCAGGAGCTGGGGGTCGCCACAAAAAACGGCGCGGGTTTCCGGCCCTGGGCAACTACAGCCTGCATCGGTTTTATGATACTCGTTTGGCCAAGCTGCTAAATCGCTACATTACCGAAGTCAACGATCTAGAGCAGCAAGACATTGATACCATCAATGCCGAACTCCCCCTCAAGCTGCCTTAGGGATTGCGCCTTGAGGATTGTAATTCCTCCCCAACTGGGCACCCTAGAGCAGCACAACGCTGCTGGGCAGGGCAAGTAATGGGTAGGGGCAGTGGCAGAACTGGAGAACATTGAGCGCAGCCTGCGAGATCTGGCACCGGCTGACCTCTACGCAGCCCTTTGGGTTGACCCTTCTGCCCAGACCTTGAGCAAGGTATTTAATCACTTGCGCACGCTACAGCACGTGCTGATTGACTATGTGCCGCGAGATGTGTCTCAGCAGCCCCCTACCAGTCCACGGGTGCGCCACCGCTGGCACCAGGGCAGCCTGTTATTTACCGATTTAGCTGGGTTTACCCCCCTGTTTGCCGCCAATGCAGCGGCTGGGCGCGCCGGGGCCGAGGCTCTGCTGGCCATCATCAACGCCTACTTTGCCCAGATGGTAGAGCTGATTAGCAAGGCTGGCGGCAATCTGCTGGAGTTTACCGGCGATGCAATGCTGGTGCAGTTTTGCCACGAAGCCTATCAGTCTGACAATGGCGAGGCAGAAATGATCCAGGCTATTTATGCGGGACTGCGGATGCAGCGAGCCATGGCCAATTTTGCCCAGCTTGAAACGGCCCAAGGTCCACTATCATTACAGATGCGGCTGGGCATTCACCCTGGGCCATTTGTAGCCGCCGATATTGGCACCCCCATGCGCCGCGCCCACGTACTGCTGGGCCAAACGGTGCTAGTGGCCAAACAGACCGAGGCAGCCGGGACTGTGGGCCGAGTCTGCCTCAGCCAAACGGGGTGCGATCGCTTGTCGGCCAGTTTGCGCCTGCGCCTGGAGCCGAATACCGCTGGTGGTAGCCTGGTGGTAGACGACCTCAGTCCTGAAACCCTGGGTGAATACGGCCTGACGCTAAACCGCCGCCGTGCGGCTAGCTCAATATTGTTTGACCGCAGCGTACCCGGCCTGATGCAGGAGATTGAGGCCAGCCTGCAGGCCCTTGAGCCCCTGGCCAGCTATCTACCGCGATCGGTACTGCAGCTGCTGGTCAACACTGCGGCGGCTCGCCGCATTCCGCCTGCGTTTCCGACGGCGGCAGTAGCCTTTGTCAACCTGATTGGCCTACCCGAGGCAGTAGACGCCGACTATCCCAACGATACCGACAGCGTTGTCAGCTGTTTTTCCCACGCCTTTGCCCTGATCAACGGGGCGGTAGAACGGCAGCGCGGCATTTTGCAAAAGGTCACCTATCACTCCATTGGCTCGGACCTACTGATTCACTTTGGTGTGCTCAATCCTGAGACTGACGCCCCCCTACGAGCAGCTGAGACCCTGTTGGCTATTCGCGATTTGGTGGCTCAATTGCGCCCCCCTACTCGCCAAGGCCAGCCATTGCCAATTACCTGTCGCATGGGCCTGACCTACGGCCAGGTCTTTGCCGCCGAAATTGGTGAACCCCGAGGGCGGCGAGAGTTTAACGTGCTGGGCGATACGGTCAACACCGCCGCACGATTGATGAGCTACGCCGCTCACAACCAAATCCTGCTGGATGCGGCAACCCATCAGGCGCTTGCTCTCGACGCTGCCTACGACTGCCGGTTCTTGGGGATGCTGGCACTGAAAGGTAAGGCTATTCCCCAAGCGATCTACAGTTTGGCCAGCCGCCCTTAAGATTGGGCCAATGGTGGGTCACTGGTTGGGAAGAGTGAGGTAGATGGCCTAACGCGCTACCATAGAGAACCTTGACCCTGTACAGGCCGCGATCGCTGCGCCATTCTGCGATGACTCTCCCCTCTAGCACTCAGCCTATTGATAAAGCCCAGCGCCAGGCCCTCGATGACCAACTCTCGAAGCGCTACATCGAGCTAGACCCCGGTGGCTACTTTTTAATTTATTTGGATGTAGAACAGGGGCTAATTTGCGCCAAGCACTTTGCCAACGTCATCAACGACAAAGGGCTTGCCTGCGACCCGGTTACAGGTAAACCTCTACCCGTACGAGGTACCGTAGAACGGGTGCCCACCCGTACCTACAGCGGACGCACCGCCAAAGAACTCTGTATTGCCATTTTTGAAGACCCGGTTAACCCCTGCCCCATCACCTATCTAGACCATGCGGCCTACCTGGGGCGCGAGTTTGCTCGGGCCGAAGCCGCTCTCTCAGCAGGCGAACCCTATATTCAAGATTAAACGCAAAGGGCAAGGCTGTAGAACCGAGTCCGCTGCGCGTCGTCAGCTCGCGCCAATAGTATGTCGCCTGAAAACAGGTCAGCCCAGAGTCGGGCTTAACGGCGACAAAATCAACTGACAGGGGACGTTACTAACCAAGCTTTGACCAGGTTGGGCCGTCAGCAAGCAGAGCGATCGCCTCTAGCTAAAGCTTTTGCACCAGCTTCATTAACTAACCCCTTGGCATCGACTCAATGGACCCGAGAGGCCAACAGCTGTTCCTCTAGAGCAGCGATACGATTGTAAGCCGCCGTTAGCTGGGCTGTCAGTCGCTGAATCTGCACGTCTGGGGAGAAGGTAGTCTCTGTATTTTGGCGATCTAAGTCTAAATAACTGCTGTCTAGCAGAACATCTTTGTGCTCGCAGACACTGTCTAGCAGGCCAGGATTGTGTCGAGAAGACTTACCATAGGTGAAACGCCCGAACCCAGCATCGTCGGGTGTAATGGCACAGGCCTGGGTCGCAATTAGCGCAGAAACCTGATCGTTAACCTGATCAATCATGTGATGCAGGGAGTCAATCTTGTTTGTCAAAAGAATGACTTGAGTTTGGATAGAGTCCATGCGACGCTCTGGTTTTTAATTTTCCCCATCATCCTAGACTCCACTTTATGGATTACGGCGGGTCTCCTGAATCATTTAACCTTTATTAGCAAGGCTACGTACAGGAGCTAAAACCCCTGACGAGACTAACTTTCAGCCTGAAAAGCAGTGAAGATAGGGTTTGCTTTGTAAACTTATCACCCAGGCTTGTTACATGCTGACGTTAACCAACCAGGGCCTATTTAATAGCTCATTTCACTTAAGAAAAATTAGATGTTTAGCTCGAAATTCCGATGATTAGGTGGGCTCAAGCGAAGTCATCCTCTAGCTTTGGAGAAGCTAAATCAGCCTGGAGGATGCTGGGCCTGAGCCACTTTTGCTCCGCCTTTCAGGAAATTAAAGGGCTGACTAAAATGCCGATAAAGGCAATCGCTCCCAGCCCGATCAAAACATAGGCCACCATCAGGGCCGGAGATCGCCGCGATCGATAAACCAAATCGTTGCGCTGAATGCGCTGCAGCTGATGGTTGTGGTCGAGGGCGGCACCGAGCAGGGCAAACGTGCCCAGAGCCACAAATGACAGCCCTAAAACGCGAGACAGCGGCAACGGGTTAACGGTATTCCCCAGGGTTTGATAGATAGCTGCAACAATGCGCTCAATCCCAAAGCCAAACCCAATTAGCGCCAGCGAGGTACGAATCCAGGCCATCAGAGTGCGCTCTTCGGCAGCACGATTGCGCTCTTTGGCCAACTCGGTAGCCGGAGTTGGGCCTGGGTTAGACGTACTCATAGCAGCACCAGGTCACAGCAGCAACAGCCTCGATACAGCAGCCAAACCCTAACCAAAGTACCGTACTCTCAGATTAGGGACTCGCAAGAAAATAAGGTACCTGCTGATCGGACTTCGACTTCGCTCAGCCCTCGATCACTGAAGGTTGATCGAAGTCGAAACCTGGCTATCTGGTACGCCATTAACCCGCAGAGCCCTTAGTTATCAGATTAGCTAAATTTTGCGCCCAGACAGCACTCAGCTGCTGCGACTGACTCACTAGCATTAATACAGGTTTAAGGCACTAGCCCATGAGTGACATGCCACAGCCCCAGCTGGTAAATACCACCAACGAACTGGCCCGCGAACGTAACCGCGCTGCTGCCGAACGCACCCTCAATGCCTGGACCGGGATTTGTCTGAGCCTGATCGGGTTTGGGGTCGCCTTTGATCAAATTGGCCGCAGCCTCAGGCGGCAGGCGACAGTGACCACGGCAACCCCAGCACTGGTTGGCATCGGATTTGTGGGGGTGGGGGTTTTGCTACTGGGGCTAGCGCTGGTTCAGCACCGGCTGGCCATGAGCGCCATTGAGCAGCAAAACTATGTGCTACTGCCGAGTCAGACCTTAAATCGTTGGGCGATGGTGACCGTTGTGCTGGCGGGAGTAGCGGGGCTAGGGGTCACTCTCCTGTGGCGGTAGCGGCGGATGGGCCATCACTGTAGCAGGTCTAGCCAGAGCCAGCCCAAGGCCACCACCCCGATCGCTAAAATCGCCAGGCCAGTCGCTTCAGCTAAAGACCACCGAGGTACATATAGATAGCGAGGCGATCGCAAACGCGCCCTTTCCGCCTGGTAATCGGCTAGGGCAAAGACCAGGCACAACAATCCCAGCCCAACGTATACCAGGCTCAGACCGTAGGCCCATGCATCGATATGGCGATCGCCAGGAGAGAGCGCTGCCAAGATTTGCTCCAGACCAACGCCAAGGCTGATCAAAGTCAGGCTACTGCGCACAAAAGATAGCAGAGACCGATCGGCAGCCAGACGGTTGCGATCGCGGGCCAGTTCATCTTGAGCATTGGGCGGGTAGGGGCTCGGCATGGGGCAGGCCCAAAAACATGACGGGGGCAAGGACTGGGCCAAAGGGCTACTGAGGCGCAGCATCGAGGGGCTGACTCGTGCGCTTGGTCCAGTCTTGGCCCACTCGAATAGTAAGGTCAGAACCCAGGTCACCCGTTGACTCCGAGAGTGCCCGGCCCACCCCTAAAAGCGATTCCACCATATGGGCGCTATCGACATCGCCCTGCTGGGCCACTACCTCAGTACGGGCTACAGTGCTGGGCCAATCGCCAATCAGGTAAACATTGCTAAATCCATTTTCGCGCAGGTAGCGAGCCACCGAGGCCGCCTGCTCAGGCCGACCAGAGGCATTTTGAACCGCGATCGCCAAATCGGTCACATAGCGATCCTGAGCATTGTCGGCGTAAAGGCCAACCTCCGCCGCCGCAAAGAAATTTTGCATCACCGCTGCCGAGGCGTCCCAGTTGGGCAGCCAGTAGCTGGCGTTAAACTCTGCCGAGGTGCTAAACCGACCGGGCAGCATAACCATCTGCAGTTGGTCAGACTCAATTTCGAGGCCAAAGTTAGCGATCGCCAGCATTTCTTCCAGCGTGAGGTTGGTATCGACGTAGCGCTGCAGCACCCGAATAGCCTGGGGTAGTTTGGGAATAACCGTGGGATTGGTCAACCGCTCGCGCAATGCTTTAAGCAGCAGCTGCTGACGCTGCACCCGGCCAATATCGCCACTTTCTTTACGGTAGCGAGCAAACTGCTCGGCCTGATCACCATTTAGGGTTTGCCAGCCAGGGTAGAGATCAATATAGAGTCCTTGGGTGCGATCGGTGTACTCCATCCGACTGGGTACATTGACCTCAATGCCTTCGACCAGATCAACCATTTCGCGAAAGGCCGCCGTATTGATGCGAACATAGCGATCGACCTGAATATTGCCCAGGTTGTAGCCCAGGGTCTGAGCGACCAGTTCGGGGCCTCCCAGCACGTTGGCCTGATTGATTTTATCCATGCCAAAGCCCGGTATCTGCACCCGAGTATCGCGGGGAATTGACATGACGTTGAGGGTACCGGCCTCAGCATCGACCCGCACTAGCAGCAGCGTGTCGGTGCGACCCGCAAATACCTCGTCCGAGGTGGGTTGGGCATCAGGGACTTCATCGATTCCCATCACCAGGATATTGACCGGCCGCGTTACCTGGTAGCGAAAGCCCGCCTGCCACAGATCGCCCAAGTTGGCAGCCTGGTTGGTACTACCACCTAGAAAGCCTGGCAGCGGCACCGATAGGGCGATCGCGGCCCCTACCATCGCTGAAACGGCTGCCGTACCGACAAATACACTACCCCACAGCAAAGCGTTGAACGTTCGCCGGGCGGCGCTAGGTTGATGGCCGAGGTTTGTCGCGGCAACCACATGCTGCGACGGATAGCTAACTGAGACAACCGGCTCAGCCTGCTCAACACTGGCAGATAGATCGGGACGGGTAGAGCTGTCTTGCTGAGACTCGACGTTTTGCGAAGGGGTTGTCATGAATACCTACTTAAGCTGCTGCGACGCCCTACCAACATAGCCCCTGTTACGACATGCCACTGTAGCCTCAGCATGGGTTTTATCAAGCCAAAATAAGGCAGGTCAGGGTTAGACTGCACCGCCCTCACAAGCAGGTCCGGATCCGACTCTAAAACCCTGCTAAATCTTCGCAGCAGGTTGATGTGTTAATCAATATTAAGCGAATTGTGCCCTGAATTCTTCTACAAAGGGATAGGATTGAGCCACTTATGCAGGTGGATTTGATGGCAGCGATCGCGCCGAAGTGTCTCTGGGCCAGGGCTGAAGCCAGCGCTCAAGACTTTCCCAATGCCGTCTGTAGTCCGTCATAACTCCTTAATCTTTAAACGGCGTAGAAACAACGTAATTACTATGGCTGCACTTATTCCTATTATTTTGGCTGGGGGCAAAGGCGAGCGATTTTGGCCCGTTAGCCGACTGGCGCGCCCTAAACAGTTTTTGTGCCTAGACGGCAGCGATCGCAGCCTGCTGCAGGCCACCGCTGACCGCCTGCTACCCCTGTCTGAGGGTTGGGAGAATATGTGGGTGATTACCGCTGCCCACCTGGCCGATCGCGTGCGCGAGCAGTTGCCCGAACTGCCCGAGGCCAACCTGCTGATCGAACCCGTGGGGCGCGACACGGCCCCGGCGGTGGCCTGGGGCACCCTAGAAGTCGCCCAGCGCTACGGCGACGATGCCCTGGTGGGCTTCTTTCCAGCCGACCACTGGATCGCCGATGAAAAGGCCTTTTGCCAGACCCTGCAAGCGGCCGCAGAGCTAGCGGGCCAAGGGGCGATCGCAACGCTGGGCATAGCCCCCACCTATCCGGCCACGGGCTATGGCTATATCGAGCAGGGCCAGGCCACCGGCACCTACGGCTCGCACAACGCCTACACCGTCAGCCGCTTCACCGAAAAACCCGACGCCCCCACCGCTCAAACCTTTATCGATAGCGGTCGCTTCAGCTGGAACAGCGGCATGTTCGTCTTCCCGGCTGGCGTCATGATCGACGAACTCAAAACCCACGCCCCCGACCTGATGCAGGCGCTGATGGCCAAAGGGGTAGACGCTTACCCTGGGCTCGACAAGCTCAGCATTGACTATGCCGTTATGGAGCACACCGATCGCGCCCAGGTAATGCCCGTCACCTTTGACTGGGACGACCTGGGCGACTGGAACGCCGTCGAGCGCCTGCTGAAACAACCCGGCGATCAAAACGTGAATCTGGCTACCCACGTGGCCCTCGATACTACTGGCAGCATTGTCTACTCGGCTGACCCCGACGAGGTGGTCGTCACCATTGGCCTAGAGGACGTAGTGATTGTGCGCGACGGCAACGCCACCCTGATTGTGCGCAAAGACCGCACTCAGGACATCAAAGCCGCCGTCAAACAACTCGGATCCGAAGACCGTTTTCAGCACCTGCTATAGGCTGAATACAGTTTGCTAACCGAGCCCCTTCGCTACGATGCTCACGCGGAGAGGCTCGGCTTTAGGATCCTGGGCCTGTGCAGAATGTTCCAGGTTGGGCAGCGGTTGATATAATTTCGGGATCAGCCGTTTATACCTGCGCTATGCTGCGGATTCATTCGCGGTGTGCGGCAGCTTTGAGCCATGCATCCAACCATTGACGACATTGACTTCCAGGCCCGCCAGGGGAGTGTAGCTGCCATCATTCAAATTTTGAATGAGCACTTTGCGGAAGAAGGCATTCGCACCCGTGCTATTCAAGACAGCGGCATTCTTCAACTGTTGGTCGAAGCGCCCAGCGCCGATGCCCTACCCCGAGAGACCGTGGTCGATCAGGTGCGCCACGTACTGGAGACGATTAGTCCCCGGGGCATTAGCCGAGTCAACATCAACAGCCGCATTGTGCAGGAGCAGCAGCTGCTGTGGCTCGACGAAATCAAGCGCGACCCCGAAAACAGCCTGCTGTGGTCAGAGCCAATTGTGCTCAAGCGGCCTAACCCAGTCGCTCGCCTGTGGCGCGATTTGCGTGCCCCCCGCCAGCGCAACCCCTTCTTAGATGATGTGTACAAGAAAAAGCCGACCTCAAGCAGCAGCGCCTTTTGGCGAGGGATCATTGGCGGTGCCAGTCTGGCCCTGCTGCTGCTGCTAGTGGGGTGGGCCACTAAAGACTGGCTGGGAGTTGATCTAAGGTTGGGCGCACAGAGCGATACGGCTAGCGAAACAGATGCGACCGCCGCCCCAGCCGCCCCAGCCGGACAAGACCCCTTCGTACTGGCGGTGCGCATTGCCCAACAGTCAGTAGAAGACGGGAAGACAGCTTCTACCGCTGCCGAGTGGCTAGATTTAGCCGTGCGCTGGCAGCGGGCGGCCGATCTAATGGCCGAAGTGCCCCCCGAGGATGAGCGCTATCCGATCGCTCAAGATCGGGTACAGACCTATTCTGCCAATAAGGCTATGGCCCTGACGGAAGCCGAAAAGTTTTAGGTTCTGAGATTTTTTGGGGTAGAACCGGGGCAATCGCCAGGCTCTATGCAAGAGCTAGCCAGGTCAATGTAAATAGCGCATAACACCGTAGCTGACGCCTGGGGAGATTTGTTATATCAGAGCTATAGAAGCTCTATGTATTGCCATGTCTACCTTAAAATCTTCGCAGGCTACCTCCGCCCCCTCTACCCCCGCTCGCAACGCCCTCGAAAACCGCGAAGACTTTAGCCTCTGGGCGGAAGCTGTCAAGCAGCAGATGCTAGAAGCCCTGCAAAAGCGTCAGCGCAGCTAGGGCATTATCAAACTTTCAGCCAAAAGATTAATGGTGTTGCTGAATTGAGGCATGAACTTTCGTAAGGACAAACGGCCGTTTGCCCTTACGAAAGGCGTTGAATTTTTGATGCATACCTGAGGTCAGCAACCCCAGATTAATTATTCTCAGAGTGAAAGGGCTGCCAGCCCTGGCCTCGGTAGCCATAGGCAGCTCTATCTGGGTGAAAAATTTCTGCCAAGATCTCTAAAGAATCGACCAGGCGAGGGCCAGGGCGGTTGAAGTACTGGTTGCCATCGGTCAGGTAAACCCGACCCGTTTGCACCGCTTTGAGCGACGACCATTGAGGATGGGCAATCAGCGCTGCACTCTCGCGACGGGTCACGGCCAGGTTATAGCCGCAGGGCATGATCACAATCACCTCTGGGTCAGCGGCAATCAGGTCGTCCCAAGACATCCAGGGGGAGTGTTGGCCGACTTGGCCAAAGAGCGATTTGCCCCCCGCCAGGGCCACCAGTTCGGGCACCCAGTTGCCAGCGGCCATCAACGGCTCTGTCCACTCAATGCAGGCGACGGTAGGGGCTGGGAGGTTAGTGGTGCGATCGCAACAAATCTGCACCCGCTGCTTGAGCCCGGCTAAAACAGATTCCACCTGAACCCGCCCCGTCTCCCCTAGCAGAGTCACCCCAGTTCTATAGATGTCGTCCCAAACGTCGGCCAGGCGGTTGGGAGAAAGCGAAATCAGCTGAGGCTGGCCCTGGGTGAGTTGGGCCACGGCAGCTTCTACATCACCCAGGCTGACGGCACAGACTTCGCACTGGGCCTGGGTAATGATGTGGGTGGGCTGTAGTGCTTCTAGCATGGCGACATCGACCCGGTAAACGCTGAGGGCCGAGGTGAGCAGGTCGCTCACCCGCTGGTGAATTTCGCCGCTGCTGCCCTCGGGGTTAAATTTGGGTGCGGTGCAGACGGGCAAAGCTTTGACAGTGGGCGGAAAGTCGCACTCGTGGCTGCGACCCACCAAAGATTCTTCTAGCCCCAGGCTACAGACAATCTCAGTGGCGCTAGGGATGAGGGAGATGATGCGGAGGGGCGTTTGGGTCATGGAAGATGCCAGTTTTAGACTTCAGACTTATCCCTAACTTAATTATCCCTGCAGCGAGGTGTGGGGACAAATCCTGAATTCTCTAAATTAGAGGCGCAGGAGCGCCATAGTGACAGTCCCAATACGCGAGGAGAATCGCTTCCCTCATCTAATAGTTAGGGGATTGAGGTACTAGCATTGGTAAACGCTGGATAAGCACTGAATCTGGGGTATTATCCAGCACTTTTGACAGATAATATCCCACTACCCATACTTAACCCTCAAATCTACTGGATAACATCTCGAAATATAGGACTTATCCGGCAGATTTGATGTTTAATTTCTTAAGAATTGGGTGTTATCCCGTAGATCTAACAGATAATGCCGAGCACAGAGGGTTTTGTCCAGCGGATCTAATACTTAACTCATAGTTAGCTAGCTCAGTATTCAGTAATTGTTTATCCTAGATCTAGAGAGATGCACGAGATGCACGCTAGGCTCGGAGGCACTGAATGCATATTATCCTTGGAGGTACTGGTAATGTTGGTTCAGCCGTAGCGCGGGCACTGCTCAAACGTTGTGAACCAGTTCTTGTCGTCACTCGCGATCCCTCAAAAGCCGAAGAGTTG
Organism: Nodosilinea sp. LEGE 07298; assembly: GCF_015207265.1. Lineage (GTDB taxonomy): Bacteria > Cyanobacteriota > Cyanobacteriia > Phormidesmidales > Phormidesmidaceae > Nodosilinea. The sequence continues at coordinate 37,846 of NZ_JADEXE010000005.1, forward strand.
TGTCGGGGCGGTGCTGATGTTGCAGTAGCCGATGTGCATGATACGGAAACGCTTCGTAGTATCTTTCGTCAGGGACGGCGGTTGTTTTTGCTCAATCCGCCCGCTGCTCCTTCCTCCGATACGACTGCTGAAGAGCGACGCAGTTTAGCAGCTATTTTGAGCGCGATCGATGGGACAAATTTAGAGAAAATCGTAGCCGAATCAACGTATGGAGCCCAACCTGGAGAGCGAATAGGCGATTTAGGGGTGCTTTATGAAATGGAGCAGGCACTAACGGCCCAACCTATTCCTACAACGATTATTCGAGCCGCTTATTACATGAGCAATTGGCACGCATCTCTACAAGCAGCCCGCGAACAGGGAGTGGTACAGACGCTTTATCCAGAAGATTTCAAATTGCCGATGGTTGCTCCATTAGATATTGGTGAGGTAGCGGCTCGTTTAATGACTGAACCGATCGAGCAAACGGGGCTTCATTATGTTGAAGGTCCCGATCGCTACCCATCACAAGATGTAGCGGTTGCATTTGCGACGGCGCTGGGTCGTCCCGTTTCTGCTGAATCTGTTCCTCGTGACCAATGGTTGGCTATGTTCAAAAGTGTAGGATTCTCAAACGAAGCTGCCGAATCTTTCGCCAATATGACAGCAGTGACTCTTAATGAAGCATTTCCAGACTTCAACTCTGTTGAGCGGGGCGTAACTTCACTGCACAATTATCTCTCGCAGATGGTGCAATCAAGCGATCGCCAGTAAGATGACTGGAAGTCCGCATCCAAATGCCAGCCAGCTAACAAGCGTGGTGCAGCGGATTGTTGTTATCTACTAGTGAAGTTGCAGAGTTCTTGCAACGGCTGACTACGATCGTTAGCTAGCTTAACCCTTGGTCAGGTTAGTGAATAGAGGTTCCTCGCATCTGATGCTAAGTTTATATCAAAACAGCTTAATTTCTGAGCTATAGTTTCGTCCAATTTATGCCTTTATCCTCTGGTCAGACCGAAAAGACTATAGAAGCTATTAATTTTCTAGTTGATCCTTCAAGCAACCGATACGGGCAATTACTTAATTGGCAAAATCTACCTGATCCGTTTTGGCATTATGGGATTGGCTTGTCCGATACTCATATTTTTGATACGGGTCAAGGATTATGCCCTTTTGAGCGGAATGAAGCAAATTTTGTTCTTGGTATTGACCACATTGCCTTTTCACCAGATCAAACCATTAAGCGTCTAAAGCACGCTCTTAGTGTTTTCGCAGATTGGGAATATACCCTACCTGGCTAGAATTGCGAGCATCTTGGTCGATTGATTGCTACCGATCAGCCAAGATGTTATCAAAGTAGTCCTATTTGGTGGCTGTGCGACATGAATTCAGAGGGTGATCATAAAACTGCTCAGCAGGTTTTCCACAGTTACCTGAGCACGGTTGATCCTGACCTGACTCGCTAACAGTGCTAAGTGCAACCCGTAGGGCTAAAGATGTGCCCAGCGAAGGTAACGATTCGGGCATCTTTAGCAGAGGGTTATAATGACTCTATGTCGCTCAAGTTGCCTGGAATCTACTTATGAGCCAGCAGTTGACTCTAGAAATTAGTGATGAAATCTATGCTGACCTCCAGCGTAAGGCTAATGCAGTAGGCATTTCCATAACAGAGTGGATAGTTACTGTTCTCAGCAGACAGGGCGCGGCAGCTAACAGAGTGATGCTGACTCTAGAGCAGCAAGAGCAGGCACGGCAGAAGTTTAAGAGTCATGCAGGGGCAATCAGTCTAGGGTACGCGACGGGTACAGACAACGAAGCAATTGATGCAGACCTTGCAAAAGCTTATGCCGACGAGTATTAACGGCGGGGTTTCTTGGTGCTTTTAGATACATCTGGCTTGCTGTGCTACTTGCATCGTGATGAGCCGCAGCATGAGAAAGCTGTACAACTCGTTGATGATTTAACCAGTGGGCTTTTGACTCACAGCCATGTTCTGGCTGAGTTGGTGGCCCTCGCCCTGGTTCGTCGCCTTCCTCGAACTAAGGTTTTAGAGTTTGTAGTTGACTTGGTTGATAACCCAGACATTGAAACGGTTTGGGTTGATGAGCAACTGCACCGAGAGGCTATGCAGCTTTTACTTGCTCGGCAGGACAAGGGGTATTCTTTGTGCGATGCAGTTAGCTTTGTCCTTATGCGCCAGCGAGGAATAACCAATGGCCTGACGACAGATCGCCATTTTGAACAGGAGGGATTTATTAGACTATTGCCGCCAGCTAGCTAACACCGCGTTGGTGCGGGCGTTACAGAGGTTATCGATGGGTGTTCAAAATTATCTGCCGCCGCACAATTTAGCCGTTAGGACAAAAAATATTGTTGGCGAGCTAAGCGCCAGGGAGCTAGTAATGACAGACAGTAAACCTTACAAAATGGGCCAGTGTAGATGTGGGCAGGTTCAGTTTGAAGTCAGCTCAGAACCCCTCATGACGATGGCGTGCCACTGCACCGGGTGCCAGCAAATGACCGCAAGCGCCTTTAGTTTGAGCACGCTTTATCCCAGCAGCGGGTTCAAAGTAACGCAGGGTGAACCTGCGATCGGTGGACTGCACGGCGCAACGCGTCATTATTTTTGTGCCCACTGCATGAGTTGGCTATTCACGCGCCCCGAGGGTATGGATGACTTCGTCAACGTGCGATCGACGATGATGGATGACGCCCAAACTTACAGCCCATTTATCGAGACCTACACCGACGAAAAGCTGCCGTGGGCAACAACCCCTGCCGTCCACAGCTTTGAAAAATTTCCACAGCCAGAAGATTTCCCGGCGTTGCTCTCTGAGTTTGCAAAACAACGCCATCGCAGCCATGAATCGTAAGCATCAAGGTAACAACTCATATAGCGAGCCCCCCATTGGTTGGCACTGGGTTACAAATCGACCTCCCAGACAATGCCAAAGCCAGGCTTGGTATCGATGTAGGTGGTGTTGGGAGTGAGAAAGCGATCGCTCGTATTGACGGTATTGCCTCTGGCGGCTCTTCTCTGGGCATGCCAGCGTTCTTGGGCGGTGATGCGCGTTACGGTAGCGTCACTCCGTAGCCCTACCGCCAGCCGGGTGCCATCTGGCGAAAGCGCAATACCGCTCAACTGCTGTCCATGTTCAAACAGTTGCAGCAGCTCACCGTCTGGCAGCGACCACACTTCGGCAAAGCCATCGGTATAGCCCACCGCCAGGCGCGTGCCGTCAGCAGATAGCGAGATCGCCGTGATGGTGAAATCGGGATTTTCTACCGCCTGCACCAGCGCGCCATCTGCCGTCTGCCACACAAACGCGGCGGCGTCATTGTGGGCCGCTACAAGCGCACCGTCGGCACTGAGCTGAAGGTTGGTATGAATGATGCCACTAACCTTACCAACATCGGCAATGGCAACGGCGTCAGCAATACTGGCCAGGGGCCAGATATGAATGGTTTCGGTTTCAGCCCTGTAGGCGGCGAGAATGTCACCCTCGGCGGAGGTGGTCAGCTGCCCCATGCCCTGGGAGTCGGGCATCTCGGTGAACTGCTGCCCGTCAGCCAGACGATAAAAGGCGATGCCAATGTCTTGGGCTAGCGCAAAGCCATTTACCAAGGGCAGGGCGGCAAACTCGGCAGTGCGCACCTCGGGGTCGGCCTGCCAGGTGCGCAGCAAATCGCCGTTGTAGTCAAAAAACTCGATGGCTTCTCGACCAACAGCAGCGATTTCAGGCCTGTTGCCCATAAATTTGGCCGAAAAACTCTCAAAGCTGGGCTTGAGTCTAAAGATGCGTTTTCCGCTGGCCGTCTCGTGAACTAGGGTATCGCCGCCTTTGGTGATTAGGTGGGCACCATCGGGCGAAAAGCCAACGACCCGAACGCTACGGCTGCCATTCACCACAGTGAACAGACAGCCGGACTCAACAGCGCAGGTGGTCTGGGCGGCCAGGCGCGGCTCAATCAGCGCTTTCGCCACGGCCCACAGCAAAAAACCGCCAATCAGCACGCCAAATACAGACAGCGTGCCCAATATCCAAAATTTGAAAATAGTTTTTAAGTTTGTCATCTTTTATTTTCTCAACAATATTTTCTCAACAAAAATAACTAGCGGCAATTTGTACAGCTAAGCGATCGCATTCCCCGTTGCCAGCGGCTTGTTGTTCAACAATTTATCAGGCCATGGTGATGGAGCGGTGATGAGAGATGCGCATGGAATGGTCAGCAGACTTAAAAAGTGGCGGTCTTTACCAAAATTTATTGGAAAAACGTCGGCTAAATCAGCGGTGGGCAAGTTTAAGCCCCAGAGCTTTTGAACGCGCTGGGGCTTAGGAGAGTGGTCTTGTTAGGGCTAGAGATTAGGGTTAGCGATCGCACCCCACACTTGCCAATATGCGCTCGGTCAGCTTCTCAGGTACTGGGTCGAGGTGATCGTAGGTCCACTTAAAGAAGCCCACGCCCATGGTCAGCGACCGGAGTTCCAAAATCATGGTTTGCATTTCGGCCTGGGGCAGATGCCCCGTCACCACATCCCAGCCGGGCCAGTCGGCCTTGGCCTCGTAGCCCAAAATCTGCCCCCGGCGACCCGTAATCAGCTTTAACACGTTGGAGGTGTAGAGGCTGGGCACCGAAATTTCGACCAGGGCAATGGGTTCGAGCAGGGTGGGGGTGCAGGCTGCCAGCCCCTCCTGCATAGCGATGCGGGCCGCCTGCTTAAAGGCATTGTCTGAGCTATCGACGTTGTGGTACGAGCCATTGGTGAGCGTCACCGCCACATCCACCACCGGAAAACCCAGCGGCCCGTGGTCGAGGTGTTCGCGCACGCCGGTTTCAACGCTGGGAATGTACTGCTTGGGCACCACGCCGCCGACAATCGTGTCGCTAAAGGCAAAGCCATCGCCGCGCGGCAGCGGCTGAATGGAGAGATACACGTCGCCAAACTGGCCGTGACCGCCGCTCTGGTGCTTGTAGCGCCCGTGCACCGAGTCTTTGGCCTGGCGAATGGTCTCTTTGTAGGGCACCTGGGGCAGGTGGGTGGCCATAGGCAGGTTGTACTTGCGGCTGAGGCGATCGATTGCCAGCTTCAGGTGCACATCGCCCTGGCCCCAGAGAATAACCTCGTGGGTGTCGCCGTGCTGCTCCCAAAAGAGCGAGGGGTCTTCTTCGAGCAGTTTGGTGAGGGCGGCGCTGAGCTTGACCTCGTCGCTGCGCTTGGCGGGGGTAATGGCCAGGGCGTAGACCGGGTCAATCACCGGGGCCTTGGGTAGAAGGGTATCGGGGTTGCCTTGGGGAGTGAGGGTATCTCCGGTCTGGGCACCCTCCAGGCGAGCCACGGCGACAATGCGACCGGCCTCGGCCCAGCTGAGGCTGTTTTGCTGCATACCCATCAGGTCGTAGAGTCCGCCCATGCGATCGCCATTCAGGCTGTCGCCATCTTTCAGCTCACCGCACCAGATCCGCACTAGCGATAGCTTGCCGCCCTGGGGGGTGTAGTAGGTTTTGAGCACCTGGGCCAGGGTGTCGTCGTCGCAGGCAATGCCTCTGCGATCGCAGGTAATGCTGGGTTCGGGCGCTTCTTTGACCAGGGCATCGAGCAAGGGACGCACGCCGTAGTCGGCCAGAGCCACGCCAATAAACACGGGCACAATCAGGTCGGCCCCCAGCTCCATTTTCAAATCGCGGACAATTTCGTCTTCCGGGGGGGTAATGTCCTCCAGCAGTTCTTCGAGCAGGTGGTCGTCGTAGTCGGCCAGGGTTTCGAGCATTTCGGCGCGGGCGGCCTGTTCCTCTGCCTGAAGCGAGGATGGCAGTGGCACAGGGTCAGCGGGGGCACCGGGGTGATAGTGAAAAGCCTGCTCAGTGACCAGGTCTATAAAGCCCACCAGGTCCTGGTTTTGGCGAATCGGGTACTGCTGAGGAATCACCGGGCGAGCGGAAACCTGGCGCAGGGCAGCCAGCACATCGGCAAAGGTGCCATTGGCGCGATCGAGCTTGTTAATCCAGATCAGGTGCGGAATGTCCCAGGTGTCGAGAAATTGCAGCAGGGGTGAGAGGGTGAGCACCTTGTTGGGGTCGGCTTCGCAGACCACGATCGCGGCATCGACTCCCATCAGGGCGTGGTTGGTTTCTTGCTGTAGCTCGACCGAGCCTGGGCAGTCTACGAATGTAAAACAAATGCCGCCGTACTCAGTACTGGCGGCATTTAGTTCGACGGTCATGTTGCGAGCGCGGGCCTCCGGGCAGCTATCGCCGAGGGTATTGCCCTCATCGACGCTGCCCTTGCGGGTTATGGCTCCAGTGACCGAGAGAATGCTTTCTAATAAGGTCGTCTTACCGCTAGAGTAAGCACCCACCAGCGCCACATTGCGCCGACCTGAAAGGACGTTTTGGGTCATCATAAACTCCTTGCCATGTAGCGATGGCATGTAGAGAAAGGCCTACGAAATGCAGGCTGGACGAGCTTGATGTGAAGCGACTCAGCTGTGTCTAACCTCAGATTAACCCGGCACTAAACCCTTGCTTAACCAGGTTCTAGAAAATTCACCTGTTGAAGTTTTGTGGTGAAGACTATCGTGGGTTTTGTCGATGTGTAACGAGGGGCGTAACGTCTGAGTTTTTCTAGAGGGGCACTTCGGCAATATCAGCGATCGCAGGCAAAACCATCCCTCCACCTGTCCCAAATCGCTCAGCCCACCGCTGGCAGCGCACCGCATAGGGGCACTGGGCGCAGTAACCCAAAACTGGATCTACCTGAGGCAAATTGCCGCCGGGGGTAAGCAGGGACGTAAGCTGGTCGGTCAGCCGCCGTAAATCGGCCTCAGTACGACGATGCTGGGCCTTGGTGTAGGCGATCGCAATACTGCTGGGCGGCCCAGTTTGGGCTTCTGCTCGGGCTTCTGCACCGGGAGGGGAGACAAACCAGTAGGTCATTGAGACCTGCTCAGGAGCCAAATCGGTGGTTTCAACCAATAAATAAAGATAAAGCCGAGTCTGCCACTCTTTGGCCAGCTGCGCCTGTTGGGGGGGCCGCTGGTAAGTCTTCCAATCAATAATTTGTCCCTGGTTCGGCTCCAGCACCAGCAGGTCGTAAATGGCGGTCAAGGCGTAGCCGTTAAAGGCCAGGGTGCGGCGGTGCTCGCTCTGGCGAAAGCGATCGGCCTGGGGCACAAACAGCTCTGGTGCAGCGGTCAGCAACCCCTGCACCGCTGCATCCAACGCCGCATCTGCTTTGAGAAAGCCCTCTACAGGCAGGCCCAACTCGCGCTGCTGCATCACCAGGTGAAACTGAGTGCCCCACCGCTGCCGTTCCAGCATCTCCGGGTCGGTGGGCACCGGCACCTGCTCCAGGTAGCCGTACTGATAGCGCCGGGGACAAATTTCTAGCTGACGCAAGTGGCTCTGGGTGAGGGTAAGCATGGGGAATGGGTGCAAGGTAAAAGGTTTAGGGTTTAAGGCTTTGTTTCCGACCCTGCACCTTAAACCTTAAACCCTGTACCCGTCCTCAACCAGTCTCTCAGGGCGCTGCTCTAAACCGCTGCCAGCAGCTTATCGACGTTCTTGGCCGTCTCAAAGAAGTAGGCGGCATTTTCTTCGGGCGTGCCGGGTAAAATACCGTGGCCCAGGTTGAGAATGTGGCCCTGATTGCCCGCCTTGTGAATGGTGTCGAGGATGCGATCGCGAATCAGCGACTGAGAGCCAAACAGGATAGCGGGGTCGATGTTGCCCTGTACGCCAATGCTGGGGCCGAGGCGACGGCGAGCCTCCGCCATATCCACCGTCCAGTCCACGCTGATGATATCGACGCCCGACTCGCCCATTAGGTCAAACACACCGGCGCTGCCGCTGATGTAGAGAATGAGCGGCGTATTGGGGTGGGTCTGCTTCACCTGCTGCACCACCCGCTGCTGGTAGGGCAGCGCAAAGGTGCGGTAGTCCATGGGGCTGAGCTGCCCGGCCCACGAGTCAAACAGCTGCACCACCTGAGCACCGCAGTCGATCTGGTAGCGCACATAGGCGGCGATGTTGTCGGCCAGCTTGCCCAGCAGCGTGTGCAGCATCGCCGGTTCGCTAAAGGCCATGCCCTTGATGTTGGTGTAGCTCTTCGAGGTCTTGCCCTCCACGGCGTAGGCCGCCAGAGTCCAGGGCGAGCCCACAAAGCCCAGCACAGCCGCATCGTTGCCCACTTCGCTGCGCAGGGTGTTCAGAATGGTGCGGATGTAGGGCAGCGCTGTTTCGGGGTCGAGTTCGTGCACCGCGTCGATTTGCGCCTGGGTGCGGATGGGCGGGTCGATGATCGGCCCTTTACTCTCGACGATGTCGAAGGGAATGCCCATGCCCGGCAGCGGCGTCAAAATATCGGAGAACATAATCACCCCGTCGGGGCGAAAGGCGCGCCAGGGCTGCAGCGAGATCTCGATCGCCAGGTCGGCATTTTCGGAGCGATCGCGAAAAGACGGATACTTATCGCGCAGGTCGCGGTACACCTTCATGTAGCGCCCGGCCTGGCGCATCATCCACACGGGGGGACGCTCTAGCACCTCGTGGCGGGCGGCGCGGAGCAACAAAGGGACCTGGTTCACTGCGGTCATGGAAGGCGTCACCAATTTACAAAAACAGCGTTTTTACAAAAGTTACGAAGCGAGAGCTACAAAAGCAACCCTATAAATAACGAAAGCGTAACCGTTAGCTTATCACTCTGTGATGCTCTCTAATTCTTACGGGAAAAGGGGTGCGGCACTTTTTGCATCGCAACATTTGTACACAATTAGCCAGCCCCTAGAGGGCGTTGTTTTAGAGCCAATCGCTCCCGATCCCCAGTCTAGAAAAGGTGCGCTTCGCCGTAGAATTAAAGACTGTGACTCGTTGGCAAAACACAGATTATTCCCATGGACATTGTGAACTTTTTTGAATCCCTGGCTGGCAAGTGGTTCTCTCAACGCACCACCCACAATCTGGCTGGGCAGAGTTCTCAATCGGGTCAGTCTAATCTGGTCCTTGAGTTTTTGCCCGCCACCGATAGCGACCTGGCGGCGGCCTGTGCGCCCTTGAGACATAGCCCTGACCAAATTGCCTGCGGTCTGCGCGTTCACCAGGACAGCCAGATCGACGGTCAGTCCCAAAAAATGCAAAGCACTGCCCTCATGGTCGTTTTTACCCCCACAGAAGCAGGGGAGGGGGTATTAGTGCAGGCCGCTGGGACGTCCGTTCTCCAGGGACGTTACCGGGTCGAAGATGAGGTCCTCTCCATTACCACCCCTACCGAGACCGGACAGGTAGAAGAACGTCTATGGTTTGTAAACCCCAACCTGCGCATGCGCACCAGCGTAGTCAAAGTTGGTGATACCGAACAAATAGCGTCGTTTTGCTCCGAAATTCGGATGGGGGTCAGCAAACCCGCTACCTGACGACCGCAGTCACAATCGTCGTAATGGTAGCCGTCGCCAGCAGACCAAAGGCGAGGTTTACCACCCACTGCGAGGCCTGCTGATAGGCCGCAAAGCGAATGTTGAGTTCCTTGGTTTCCTCGGTCAGCTTTTGGATAGCTTCGCTGTTGCGCTCTACCAAAGCTTCAATGCGATCGAGGCGGTCTGTACTGGCGGCCATGGAGTGCTCTCCCTTATCTACTGCAATTATTGCTCAGAAACTAAAGAAAGTCCCCCGATTGTAAGCGGGGGACTTGTGGTGCTGGTTTTAGTTTTCTGATCGCCCGATTTAAGGGGATGATGGCGGTCTACCATTCGGTGTGATGCTGCCGATTGGCCTCAGTGACCCCGGCTATACCCGCTTGGGTGTGTCACGGCGTTGGCAGGTGATCTGGATGACTGAGCTGCGGACTAGGGAGGGGTCTAATCATCAACTCGTTGCCTTTGCGGCCCAGCACGGCCACCAGGTCACCAGGCTGAAAGTCAACTCCTGGCTCAACTGGAATGGCGGTCCAGTAGGTGGCCTCGTACTTAACCTGATAGCGAGAGCCGGGCCGCAGCACGTCGGCCACCTCGGCGGTGTAGTCTGACCAGGTGCCCTCAAAGACTTGCACCTGATCGTCGTCTTGCCCCCAGGGTACATGTTCGACCGGGCCTGGCTCGAGGGGAAAGTCATCAGGCTCTGGTTGGGATGGGGAGAAGCTGGTCATGGCGATCGCACCTCAGTGCTAAAAAAGTATGGGCTAAGGAAAGTATGGACAAGAAAGCGGGGATAATCTATGGCTCGTGCCCTGAGGTCTCCCCAACGTTTGCCGGTCGAGCAGTAAGATACCACCAGCAATCATCACCATTTATGATGAACCAATTGCGACGGCTGTGACACTGTCGTGGAATGTGAGGATAGTGATTGGCTATGGCAGGGTCTCAGATTGAACAGTGGCAGGAGCCAGAACTTCAGGCAAATCTCCAGACCGATGAATCGGTGGAGGATGCGGCAACGGCGGCAGCCATTACCCTAGCGCCCGCGCCCCCACCGCTGCCGCGCCCTCGATGGCAGCGGCGGCTGGCGATCGCCGCTGGTGTCGGTGCCCTGGGCGGGTTGGGCGGTCTATTGTGGTGGGTTTTTGGGCGCACGCCGCCTGCTCCCCACGTGCTCGACCTGTCGCCATCCCAAAGCCAATACGCAACCGCCAACGCCGAAACGCCCCAGCTAAGCTGGCAGGTAAGCCAGCCCCGCCAGGTCGAAACCATGCTGTTGCGCGGTTATGCTCCCGATGGCACCCTGGTGTACGGTCCTGAGACCTACGACCTCTCCCAGGGGCTACCCGTTAACCTGCTGCCCTACTGCGACCAAACGAGACGCCTGCTGACCTGCCGCGAGGTGCCCCTGGACCTGCGCGAGCCCGGTCAGTACCGCTTTGAACTCACTCTACTGCCCGATATAGCGCTCAACCTGGCCCCAGTGGTGGCTGAGAGCAGCCTGGTTACGGTGGCCGACCTGCCCCAGCCTACCGTGGTCGAACTTGCCCCTGACCAGGTGATTTACTCCGAAGCGGGTACTCAGATTTCAGCCAGCACCGCCAATATGGCCCCCGCCGTTACCGAGGCGGGCATTAGCGTCAGCTGGATTGTTACTAACCCCGAAACCCTACAAGACTTGCTGCTGGTGGTCAAACGCCCCGATGGCGCTACCCTGGGGGGCCGCCGCTTTACCCTGCGCGACCCCGAAAACCCTGCCCAGGTGGCGCTGCCCGACGCGCTACAACCCTTCTGCCAGCTGCAAGACCGGCTGATCTGCCAGGGTGTCCCCACTGGCATGCTCGAGGTGGGCGAGTACCAGTTTGAACTCACCCCGGTGCCGATCAACCTGGGCGATCGCGAGCTAATCGCGGCCAAGCAGAGCGAGGTGGTCACCATCGAGCCGCGCCCGGTGCGCATTGCCTCGTTTACCATCAACGGACGCGAGGCCCAGCCTAAATACCTGGTACCGGTTGAGCCAGGCCAGCAGATCCCTGGGTTTCAGGTGGCCTGGCGGGTCGAAGGCGGATCGACCGCTAAAGTCGAACTGCTGCCATCCCCCGGTACCGTGGGCCTACAGGGTGCCCTGTCGATGCCCTTGAGCCCGGCGGGCACCACCACCGTCACCCTGCGCGTCACCGATGGTCAAAACCCTCCCCTGGTGCGGGCCGTTACCTTTGAAACCTTTAACCCCCGGCCCAACCAGCCCGTGATTATCAACCAGGGTGGCGGCGGTGCCCCTAGCGGTAGTGAGGGCGCTCCAGCCCCTCAGCCTGCGGCCCCAGCCCCAGCCCGCGATCCACTGGGTGAAAGCATGCGCGAGGGGGAGGCCTCCTCTGACGGATCGCTCTCAGATCTGCAAACCCGCCCTCCCGAAGACCTAGATCTGAAATTTTAGGAGAGGGTCGGTCGAAGCGATGGCAACAACGGATCTTGACTCGATAGACTACAGCCCGGTACTGCGATCGCTGATGGCCCAAGTCGGCCTGACTAGCTACCGATCGCTGAGTCAGACCAGCGGCGTCCCCCGATCGTCCATTGATGCCCTGCGCCAGGGGCAGGTAGGTCGGCTGCGGGTATCCACGCTACAGCGACTGAGCGAGGCTTTGGGGGTGCCTTTGGAGACGCTAGTAGCTAAATTTAGCTCATCTGTACCACCCTTAAAGCCAGCCAGCGATGGAGTTGAGGTTATCAGCCAAGTTAACGCTCTACGGCAGGAGTGCGATCGCCTCCAAAACCAGCTTGCTGCCCAAGCCGAGACAGTGCGCCAGCAGGTACAGCAGCAGGCGATCGCGCAGCTAGAGCCCTGGCTCGTGCAGTGGCCCACCGCCGTCCACGCCGCCCAGCAAAAACCCGATTTAACTGCTCAAAAGCTGATTCCGCTGGTGCGGCCCGTAGAAGCCCTGGTACAGCACTGGGGGCTAACCCAAATAGACTCAGTAGGTGCTGAGGTGCCCTTTGACCCCCAGCACCACCAGCCCAGGGCAGGCAACCCATCGCCGGGGCAGCTGGTGCGGGTTAGTCATGCGGGGTATCGGCAGGGCGATCGCCTGCTGTATCGCGCCAAAGTTAGCCCAATCCAGCCCTAAACAGCGGCCCCGACGACAGGCTGCCCCAATTGGTGCCAGCCCAGGGCATTTTTCATCCCTACTGTAAAAATCCCATAAAGTTTTAGATTTGCTTTCAATTCCTTTCGGAATTTGGGCCTTCTCATGGGAATCTTATGCGTGGGTGAGTCACTAACCGGGCAAGCCCAGTCCACCTTCCTATACAGAAACCCACTTTCTAGCTGAACTACTTATATTTGAAAAGCTCCTGGCCCTCGGGCCGGGAGCTTTTCGTTGGGGCAAAGCAATGTTGGATTGTCCCCAACTCCCCTCTACTCGTCGCGCTCTGGCTTGAGCAGGGGAAAGGCAATCACATCACGAATGCTGGGGCTATCGGTGAGCAGCATGACCAGGCGATCGATACCAATACCCTCGCCACAGGTGGGCGGCATGCCGTGCTCTAGGGCAATTAGAAAGTCTTCGTCTACCCCGGTGGCCTCCAGGTCGCCCGCCGCCTTACGAGCCGCCTGCAATTCAAACCGCTGGCGCTGGTCGATGGGGTCGGTTAACTCAGAGAACCCGTTGGCAGTCTCGCGGCCCGCTACGAATAGCTCAAAACGTTCTACTACCCCAGGCTTGCTGCGGTGGGGCTTCGAGAGCGGCGAAATCTCTACCGGGTGATCAATCAGGAAGGTGGGCTGAATCAGCGTTGCCTCAATCTTTTCCTCAAACACCTCGTTCAGCAGCTTGCCCACCGAGTCGCAGTTGCCGATGCCGGGCAGGCTTAGATCTTTGACGGCAGCCTTGGCCTCGTCTAGGGTGGCAAATTGACGAAAATCTAGTCCGGTGTGCTCCTGCACCAGGTCGTGCATTGAGACCCGCTGCCAGGGCGGGGTGAGGTCAATATCGACCCCCTGGTAGGTAATTTTGAGCGTGCCCAAAATGTCTTTGGCCAGGGTCGCCACCAGGTCTTCGGTGAGGGCCATCAGGTCGTGGTAGTCGGCGTAGGCCTGGTAAAACTCGACGCTGGTAAACTCCGGGTTGTGACGCGTTGACACCCCTTCGTTGCGAAAAATGCGGCCAATTTCAAACACCTTCTCAAAGCCGCCCACCACCAGCCGCTTCAGGTGTAGCTCGGTGGCAATGCGCAGGTACAGGTCCATCTCCAGGGTGTTGTGGTAGGTGACGAAGGGGCGCGCCTCGGCCCCTCCAGCCTCGCTTTGCAGCACCGGAGTCTCAATTTCTAAAAAACCCCTATCTTCTAGGTAGCGGCGAATGCCCGTGGTAATCAGCGCCCGCTTGCGAAAGGTGTCGCGCACGGTGGGGTTAACGATTAAATCGACATAGCGCTGGCGATAGCGCTTAGCTACATCGGTCAGGCCGTGCCACTTGTCGGGCAGGGGCAGCAAGGCCTTGGTCAACATGGCATATTCCTGCACCTTGACCGAGAGTTCGCCCTTCTCGGTGCGCTTGATGGTACCGCGCACGCCGAGAATATCGCCCACATCGGTGAGCTGCTTCAGGTGCTCAAAGGCCTTCTCGTCCGTGGCCCCCATGTGCTCCTGAATGGTGGCCTTTTCAAGGTAAAGCTGAACGATGCCGGTTTCGTCTTGCAGGCTAAAGAAGGCTAGTTTGCCAAACACGCGCCGGGCCAAGATTCTGCCGGCCAGAGAAACCTCGGTATCAACCTCTTCACCCGCTTCCAGATCGGCATACTTGGCCTGTAGCTCGGCGGTGTTGGCTGTGACATCCCAGCGATAGGCAAACGGATTTTGGCCCAGCTGCTTGAGATCTTCGACCTTTTGCAGCCGCGCCGCACGAATGTCTTCAAGGCTGGAGGCGCTTTGGCCAGGGCGGTTAGAGTCAGACGACATAGCTAGGGCAAATGAATGGCATACAGTCACAAACCCCCATTATAGGGAACCGTGGCCTTTACACTGCCGCGCGATCGCATCTTGTCAGCCGTTCTCTAAACAGCAATCAGCCCGACTGCTAAACCCGTTCTAACGACAGGGACTTGAGCAGCCAGGCTGAGAGAATTCTGAGGATAGGTGGCTAGAAGTAGGCGTAGGACGAGGCGGTGGCGGCTGCGATCGCAACCAAGCCCTGCCGCACAAACGACAGCAGCAGAAAGGCCAGAATTGGGGACAGGTCAATACCGCCTAGGGGAGGAATGATCGAACGAAACAGGTTTAGGTAAGGATCTGTCAGCTGGCTGAGCACCGAGAAGGGAGGGCTAAACCAGTCCACATTGGGAAACCAGCTCAATAGAATGCGAACGATCAGCAAGATCGTATAAATCGATAGAAAAGTCGTGAGGGTTTGTACCAATATGTCCATCTGAGAACCTCGGCAGTAATCGTTACCAACAATACACGGAACGTCTAGGTCTGTCAGTTAGTGTAACGGTTTGCTTCGCCCAGAGCGTCGCTAACTCGGTAGATTTGCTTAAGAGTTTGTTTAAGAGTCGACGCGAGAGGGGTTTTCCCAGGGGCGCTCAGAGTGGCCGTTGATGCCACCGAGTTGCTGGCGCACATCGTCGATCGCCTCATTGAGCTGGGCGATTTTGGCCTCTAGACCCAGGCGAGCGGCCTCAATGCTGTCTTCGTCGGTATCCTCAAACTCGCCAAAGGCCAGGTTGCTGTTGTCACTGGGCAGCGAGGGTTTGGCCTTAGTCCCCCCCGACTGCATGCGTGAGGCCGCCAGAGCACCAACAATGCCCCCCAGCGCTCCGCCCACAACGGTACCGAGCAAAAACCCGCCGACAAAATTGTCTTGCTGACTCATAGATTGCTATCCACCTATGCCAAAGAACCGATGCCTAGAATACTCTATTGTGTCAGAGTCCAGACATGACTGCAGACCGCGCTCTACCTCTTCTATTCTGACGGATCTTCGGCAAAAGTAGGGCTAGTGGTGAGCGAGTAGGCGGCATACAGCACCTACTCATCGACATCGTTGCAAGGGCTACGTACCAAAGGTGCGATCGCCCGCATCGCCCAGACCCGGCACAATAAACCCGTGTTCGTTAACCGTTTCATCGATCATGGCCGTGTAGATCGTCACCGTGGGGTAGGCAACTGCTAGTTTTTGCAGGGCTGGTGGCGCGGCTACGATCGAAATAATCCTTACCACAGCGGGGTCTATACCTCGCCGGGTTAGCTCATCCATCATGGCCATAATGGTGCCGCCGGTCGCTAACATGGGTTCGCTAATGATGACTCGCGTCGCTGGGTCTATCTGGTCGGGCAGCTTATTGAGGTAGCAGCTCGCCTCCAGGGTTTCTTCATTGCGCACAAAGCCCACGTGGTACACCGAAGCCAGCGGCAGCAACGCCTGAATGCCCGGCATCAGCGCCAGTCCGGCTCGCAAAATCGGCACAATCATCGTTGGCACCTCGGGGTTTATAAAGGTGGCCGGAGCCGGGCCGAGGGGCGTATTCACTGTCATATCCATAGTTGGTAGCCAGTCGCGAATGGCCTCGTAGGTGAGCCAGCGACCCAGTTCTTCCATCGCCGAGCGAAACAGCGGCCCCGGCGTTTCGGCATCGCGGGCGACCCCCAGCCAGTGCTTTACCAAAGGATGCGGCGGAACATAAATACGCAGTTGAAAGGATGACATAGTCCAGTTGCCCGCGAAAAATCTGCCACATCATACCCCGGAGAGCCGTAGGGCCGCGATTAATCGTAGCCCTACGGCTCTCCCTATACGGTCGATTCGGTGTAAAAACCCCGCTTTTACAGAGGTAAGCCACACCTGCCCCCAGGCTTTAGTTCTGTCAAGATAGGCATATCAGCGAAGGAGATAGCAATGGCAAAACGATTTTTTGGTAAGCCTTTTATGAACTGGTACCGCCAGCTACTGCGGAACTCGAAATATCGTTGGGTGGTGTTATTTGGCACCCTGGTTTACCTGGTCAGCCCCATTGATATTTCTCCTGATGTATTCCCTGTTTTAGGCTGGATTGACGATGGCTTAGTCGCCACGATCGCCATTACCGAAATCACCCAAATTTTGCTCGATCGCAAGCGCAATCTGCGCCAGGTCGATGAGACTATTGCCACGACAGAGGCTGTAGATACAAACGAAACCATCATTGATGTCGATTCTGTCGCCGTAATGTAACGTTGCCGAGCCATGCTCATGGATATTTCTCTTGAGCCAAAAAAGCTCGCCATCAAGACAACCTAAACAGCCTTACCCCCCCATTTTCTAAGCAACAAAAAAGTAGGAGAAGCCCTCATGACTAATACTGTGCAAGACCGCGTTAAGACCGAGTGGGAAAAAGCCCAGAAAGAAGGTGGTCAGCGCCTAGAACGGATCCGCGACATTGTTAAAGCCGCTGCGATCGAAACCTTGGCCGAGCTTAGAGAAGGCTCTGGCGAAATCGAAACTCAGGGGCGCAAAACCCTGGCCGAAATGATTGAGCAACTGAAAGCCAACGAGGCTACCGACGCGGCCACCGCTGAAGCCGTCGCCGATGCTGTTGCTGAGGCCGTTCAGGCTGAAGCAGCCCAAGCCGAGGCGGCCTCCACTGAGACATCTGAAGCCAAGACCCCTACCTGGACTCAAATCTTTGCCGACCTGCGCTACCTAGCCAACGATCGCAAAGTAGACTGGGCTCAGCAGCTGCTCGCCAGCCTGCAAACCCACATCGATCGCTTTGACACCGATATGGCTACCGAGTACGGCGATCGCTACAGTCCGTTTCGCACTCTAGTGCGCGGGGTGCGCTCTTTGATCGCTATGGCCTATAGCAAAGTTAGCCAAACCGCTGAGCCCGCCGCTCCCACCCCCGTCCAGATTGAGGTAATTGAGGTGCTGGACGAGGCCGAATCTCGTCAGGATGATTCAACCAGCGCGTAGGTTGACGTTAGTTGTGTGATGAACCCTTAGATAACCAAAAAGCGCTGCGATCGCAGCGCTTTTTTTGTGGCGTCAGCCAAAATCCTGAGAACAGTAACAAACCTGCATCATTAACATTGCGGTCTGCGAACCTGTGCAACGTTTCCTGGCAACGGGTTAACGATCCGCTAAGCCGCTTGGTAGAACAATGAAACTAAGGTTGGGCAGCTAGCTCTGGCCTAACCCACTATCAATAGTCAAAGACCGGCCTTAAAGGCCATCGCAATATCCTTACACTTTGGCGAGTGTTTACCTATGGTTAGCTCTCCTCTCGCCTCGTCGTCTCCGTCACCTCAACGCCAGCAGGTCGGCCGACCAGCCGCTGCCGACCACCAGCTGGCCTTGGCCGTAGCCGATGATGCTTTTCTGCGATCGCTATTAACTGACAGCCTGCCTGCGATCGCCCGCCCCCACGAAATTGGCTCTGTCACTGTCGAAGTCGGCGTACCCCTGCCCACCCAGGGCCGTATGGATGCCGTCCTTACCTTCGAGCACATCAACTGTGTGCTGGCCGGGTCCTATCCCGAGGCACCACCGCCCCCCAACTTAAGTAACCATCGGCAGTACGAAGCCATTACCCCCTGCCATTCAGATCTGTCTACCCTGGCACACAATGTGCCCCTGACTGAAGCCGAGGCACTGCTAGCACGATCGGGCTTTACCGACAGCGATATTCAGCACATTCTCAATTTGCCTAACCAGGGATGGCACAAGTCGTGGTGGTACAGCCTCACCGCCGAAGGCTTTCTCACGGTGCCGTTTCAGCGCTCCATTCGCAGTCGCTGCTATACCGACGGCACGGTCACGCTGCAATTTAAAGACCACTATGCCCAGCAGCGCCCCGAGGGGTTTCACAGCCAGCCCCAAAAACTGCCGGTGATCGTGCATTCAGCCCAGGTTAGTTTTTGCGACAATCTGGCTCACATCAATCTCAGCCGCCAAGCCTTAGCCACGCCTCAGGCCATCTTGATCGCCGACGACCTATCAGAACTAGAGGTAGAGGGCTACATTCGCCAAAACGTCAGTCTCTATCGGCAGCGCAGTCTAGAGCATTTGCTCAACGCCAACTGCCGCTCCTGCGGTCAGGCCAAGTGCCCGCTTCAGGGGGTAGACTCGTCGCCTGTGCTGGCCTGTAGATCGTTTAAGCCCATAGACGTGGGCGTATAAATCTGCCCCGGCGGGTGCAGCATAACCGGCATTTTGCTGGCCGTAGCGTGGCGCTGAATTTGTCCCCAGCTGAGGGTTACAGCTCCGCCCGCCAAAATCAATCCAAACAAGGCCAGGGAGACTTTTTCCTCCGCTGATCCCATAAGGCCATCGACAGCGCCAACGGTGAGCGCTGTGGCCAACAATGGTTGTTTTCGAAACAGCGCTTTGATGGTCAGTCTCCCAATAAATACAAGGACGCAGAGGGGAAATGGTCAGGGGTTAAGGTGCGAGGTTTGGGGTGCGGGTTCAAGGCAAAGCGCCAGACCCTGTGCCTTAAACCTGAGACCTAGACCCTTTCTACCGCAGCCCCAGCCAGGTCACGATCGCCTGCCCAGTCGCCAGCTCAAGCAGCACCAGCGCCACAAACCCAATCATGGCGGCGCGCCCGTTTAGCCGTTCGGCATAGTCGTTAAAGCCCGCCTTGGAGCGTTCAATGGTGGGGGTAACGGTAGGTTCGAGATTGGCCATGGGTGCAGGTAGTGTCATTTATTTTCTTAGACTACCCTATGGATTGTTCATTGTGGCACAGGGTATGACGGCTTCTTTGCGCTTGCCTTGGACGTCAGCTTCGCCCCTTACAATAGAAGCTCAATCCTCGACCCCAAGAAACCGCTGTGGCAGCAACCCCCTCTCAGGCCGACCGGCCCACCCTCATGCTGGTAGATGGCCATTCCCTGGCCTTTCGCTCGTACTACGCTTTTGCCAAAAATGCCGACGGCGGTTTACGGACATCGACCGGCATTCCCACCAGCGTGTGCTACGGCTTTTTAAAGTCTTTGCTCGACATGATGGAGGTCGAAAAGCCCCAGTACGCCGCCGTGGCCTTTGACCTAGCCCAGCCCACCTTTCGCCACGAGGCCGATGCCACCTACAAAGATGGTCGCCCCGAGGCACCGGAGGGGTTTACAGAGGATGTCAAAAATCTCAACGAGTTGCTGGCCGACTTTGGGCTGAATATCTACGTGGCTCCTGGCTTTGAGGCCGACGACGTGATCGGCACCCTGGCGACTAAGGCGCTGGCCGAGGGGTTTTGCGTCAAAATTCTCAGCGGCGACCAGGATTTATTTCAGCTGATCGACCCCGACGAGTGCATTACGGTGCTGCACCTGGGCAACGCCTTTGCTAAAGGGGCTAAGAATGGCCTGGCTCAGGAATTCAAAATTGAGGAGGTCAAGGCCAAGCTCGATATTTTTCCGCACCAGGTGGTGGACTATAAAGCGCTGTGCGGCGACTCGTCAGACAATATCCCCGGAGTGAAAGGCATTGGAGCCAAAACGGCAGCCAAGCTGCTGGCAGAGTACGGCGATTTAGATGCCATCTACGCCGACCTCGACAACATTAAGGGCGCAACCCAGAAAAAGCTGGTCGAAGGCAAAGAGTCGGCCTACCACTCGCGCTACATGGCCAAGATCGTTACCGATGTGGATATACCGATTAATCTGGCCACCTGCAAGCTAGATGGGTTTGACCCCGATGTAGTCATTCCAGCCCTTAAAAAGCTGGAGTTTCAAAACTTTGTGAACCGGTTGGGCAAGCTGCAAATTGCCTTTGGCGGCGCGGCGGCAGGTGAGACCGCTGCCAAGGCCGCTCAAGCCCTGACCACTAACAATACTGGAAACGATCAACCATCCACTAAACCCCGCTTTCAAGATACGGGTGGGGCCGATGTGGCTTTCTTTACGGCGGAGGAAACCGATAATGCCCAGGGCGTAGACGAAGTGGCGATCGCCCCCCAAATCATTACCACCGAAGCCCAACTCTACGAACTGCTCGACATTCTTTCAGCCCAAAAGAACCCCGCCACCCCCGTCGCCTGGGATACCGAAACTACGTCCCTAGAGCCTAGAGATGCCACTCTGGTGGGCATTGGCTGCTGCTGGGGCACCGGGCGCGATCAGATGGCTTACATCCCGGTCGGTCATGCCGAAGGTCAGAATCTTCCTATAGACATGGTGCTGGACAACCTGCGTCCAATTCTCGAAAGCGACGAGTTCCCTAAGGCGCTGCAAAATGCTAAGTACGATCGCCTGGTGCTGCGCCACCAGGGCATTCAACTGGCGGGGGTGGTGTTTGACACTATGCTGGCTAGCTACGTGCTGAATCCTGAAACCAGCCATAATCTGACAGATTTGAGCCTGCGCTACCTTAACCTGGTAGCCCAGAGCTATGAGGATCTAGTGCCCAAGGGCAAGACGATTGCCGATATGGCGATCGCCGACGTCGCTAACTACTGCGGGGCCGACGTTCACACCACCTATCTACTGGTGCCCAAGCTACAGGCTGAGTTAGATCAGGTGCCCGATCTCAACACCCTGTTCACTGAAGTCGAAATTCCCCTAGAGCCGGTGCTGGCCGAGATGGAAAGCACCGGCATTCGAGTTGACCCCGACTATCTAGCCACGTTCTCAAAACAACTCGAAACCGACCTGGCCCGCATTGAGCAAGCCGCTTATGAACATGCCGGAGAAACGTTTAATCTGGGCTCTCCCAAACAGCTGAGCGTGCTGTTTTTTGAGAAGCTAGGCCTCGACAAGCGCAAGTCGCGCAAAAACAAATCGGGCGGCTATTCTACCGATGCATCGACCCTCGAAAAGCTCCAGGGCGACCATGCCGTGGTGGATCTAGTGGTCGAGCACCGCACCCTCTCGAAGCTGAAATCGACCTACGTTGATGCCCTGCCCACCCTGATTCGCCCCGATACCCACCGGGTACACACCGACTTTAACCAAGCGGTAACGGCGACGGGGCGGCTGTCGTCGTCAAACCCGAACCTGCAAAATATTCCCATTCGCACCGCCTTTAGCCGTCAAATTCGAGCGGCGTTTATTCCAGAAAAAGGGTGGCGACTGGTAGCAGCCGACTACTCGCAGATCGAGCTGCGTATTCTTGCCCACCTCAGCGGCGAGTCGGTGCTCGTAGACGCCTACAACAACAATGACGACGTTCACGGTCTCACCGCCAAACTGCTGTTTGAGAAAGACGAGATTACTTCAGAAGAGCGGCGGGCAGGTAAGGTAATCAACTTTGGCATTATCTACGGCATGGGGGCCTCACGCTTTGCCAGGGAAGCAGGAGTAAGCCGTGCCGATGCCAAGACCTTTATCGATCGCTACTACGATCGCTATCCCAAGGTTTTCGAGTACCTACAGCAGATGCAGCGCGAGGCGATCGCCCAGGGCTACGTGCAAACTATTTGCGGCAGGCGGCGGTATTTCAACTTTACCGATGGCAAGCTGCGATCGCTGCGCGGCACTGACCCCAGCTCTATCGATTTAGACTCTCTCCGCCCCGGCGGCTACGATGCCGGATCGCTGCGTGCGGCGGCTAATGCCCCCATCCAGGGCAGCAGCGCCGACATCATCAAAATCGCCATGATTCGCCTGCACGAATTGCTGAAAGATTATCAGGCTAATTTACTGCTGCAAGTCCACGACGAACTGATATTTGAGGTACCCCCCGCCGAGTGGGACGAGCTAGAAGACAAGATCACCGCCGTGATGGAATCGGCGGTGACGCTCAAGGTGCCCCTCAAAGTCGAGGCCCACGCTGGCCCCAACTGGATGGAAGCCAAGTAACAGCGTGGCTGAACCAAGCCTGAGTTCGACAGCGCCAAGTGACCCTTTTAGGGCGTTAACGAAAAATGACAGGCCGCCCAGTGCTCTGGCCCAACATTCTGTAGAATCGGCATGGCTTGTTGGCAGCGATCCTCGCCTTGGGGGCAGCGACCATAGAGTCGGCAGACGTTGGGGTTGGGGTCGATGGG
>NZ_JADEXE010000466.1 GCF_015207265.1 Nodosilinea sp. LEGE 07298
AGGAGAAACTGCCGCTTTATCTGGGGTTCTTTGAGTTCGTACACAATGCCCGTAAGCGAGGAAAGGCACTGCTGGGCAACCTATTGGAGACCTTGTTGAACTAGCTCCCCAAAATCCGTATTGAGCCAAACCATAATGGCAGACAATACACGTTTCCAAGACGCACAAGCCTGTGCTGGAGAGGCTATTGAGGCACTTCTCTCAATTTATTGGGGAGACAGCTTTGATGCAGAACAGTTGGAGACAGCCCTTGCGGAGACTATCCAATCCTTCACCCAAAGCGCTCGTAGGTTAACTGAGGCTCATCCCATGGCTAAGGAATTTGAGTTGGTTGACTTGGAAGAGCCTGGTTCTCTATCGATCACGACTCAACCTGAAGGCCTTGTACCACCGTTTAAGCCCAAGGTCAGGAGGTCTCAACCCTTAGGGACTACTGCAATGCTGACCCCAATGGACGTGCTGCGGCTAGTTGCTGTTGGTAACCCACAGACGGTAAATTCATGTGTTGCCGGTTTGTTTCGCCTGGGGTACGCTCGGCCCGAAGAGTGGTCAAGGCATTTGCCAGCTGCTAATCCTGGCCAAGTCATGCGCATCCTCACTAAGCGAGTGGTGCAGGTTAGCTAGATTGTCCTCTGGGTTTTACCCATGTGCTGCGATCTGTGATCGCAGCTAATAGCTAGAAGCTCCCGGTGATATAGCTGGGAGCTTTTCTTTAAGTAGTGTTTGGCAACTCATTTACTCTTTAGGGGAAATTAGGGTATATTAGTACTGCCCGCAAGGGATGCCATAAGTTGTCGGCCATAAGCCGCAACCAAGGATGCCGTCGTTTCTTCCAGCCTCATTGAGGTTGGTGGTGTCCTTCCTCATGGCAACAATACAAGAATATAAGTTTGGCAATAAGCATCAAGCCGCAGCAGTAACTGGGTTTAGTCCAGAAACGCTGAAAAAGTATCGTCTAATCAACAAGAGCCTTTTGGAAAATATCCACTGGGTCAAGCTTAATTCGCGGACGATTCGGTACAACTTACCTCTGCTTACAGATTGGGTAGCAAATCAGCACGATCCTGCTGCGCATCGCAGAGCAATTGAGCACTATCTACAGACAAAGCTTTCAAATCAGCGAAAGCGCCCTTCACATGTAACTAAATCTGGGCCACCTAAGCACTACCTATAGCTGCTTTGAAGGAGCAGAGAAGTGCGGGTACGCCCGGCATGGATTCCTGTTAAAGCTTGGGAAGCTCTTCCAAGCTATGGGAATGTGTATCTACTTGTTCGAATGCTAGACCTGAAGGGATCTGGTTGGGCAAGTTTGTCAATTGTGCAGGCTGCCGAAATTCTGAACCTGGCCAGACGAACAGTCGTGGACTATGTTCGTCGTTGTCGTCAGTATGGACTATTTCGTAGTCTTCGGTGGGATGGGCCAAACCATGTGCGGGTTTTTTACTCTAGTCTTCCTAAAGTTGCCCATGCCCATTCCAGCAGTGGTGGGTGCAGGGTACTAGTTGAGCCAGAAAACCTGAAGTTGAAAAAGGCGATTGTGGTTGAAGCGATCGCTAAGTCAAAGCAACAGCAATCTTTTTATAAGCAACACAAGGAGCAACAGACTAAGCAAAACAGAAAGAAGCCACAAATAAATACGCTGAGCCAGGTATTTGGTAAGGAATCCTCTCATTATGCGGGGGGCACTTCTCCTATCCTTCGCCGTACCCAGCGTTTTACGTTTGTGGACTCCTTATTCACAATTTTTGGGACTAGTCAACCCACCATTGCCGCTAGTGTAGGTCGTTCCGAACGCACTGTTCGTCGCCGCTTGTCAAACCAGTACCGGGAAGCACTTGCAATCAGACATCAGAAGGATCTTACAGTCCTGAAAAGAACGCAACTAGCTTTAAAGACTGAGATCTCGCCAGAAATGCTTCGGTTTCAACGCTCTGAATCTTTTAGTCAAGATAACTTCTTTGAAGCATTTGGACAGGTTTGGCGAGCAGGTTGTAATGTCTACTCGTCAGATCTGCAAATCAAAGGTCAGAGGCGCGTGAATAAGCATGTAACTCGGTTGGAGGAATCTGTTGATCTGTTGGAGGAGTCTACTCCGCTGAAGGAATCCCTTGGTTCGTTAACAAATGAAAAAGATAGTAAGGCATAAGAGATAGGTTACTTTTACGTGCTCTAGCCTATCGGCAAGAAACAGCTAAATACGGTTGCCGGGATTGAGAGGATAGCGAGAAAGTCGCGCCAGTTTGTAGCATCCGTATTCTTCGCTGTTTCAGTCTCGTTGCCGAGATTAGGTGGGTGGCGAGTTGAATTCCTTTCGCAGGCCTAGCTAGATAAGCAAGACCAAGTTTCAGTCTCGTTGCCGAGATTAGGTGGGTGGCGAGCCTACTGCTGATCCGCTGCATCCCCTGCGTGCAGTCGACAACATCGAGACGCAAGCTTTCACGTTCCTAGTTTCAGTCTCGTTGCCGAGATTAGGTGGGTGGCGAGTCCCTCACAGGCCCAGGCCGATCAGCAGGATGGATGTTTCAGTCTCGTTGCCGAGATTAGGTGGGTGGCGAGGATAAACAATGGGGCATTACCATAGGCGATCCTTTCATGTTTCAGTCTCGTTGCCGAGATTAGGTGGGTGGCGAGTCCAGGGTGGCTTTTTCCAACATTACCGAGGTGTTGTTTCAGTCTCGTTGCCGAGATTAGGTGGGTGGCGAGTCGGGTGTCGGGTGGTTCGTAGCTGTTGCCGTCATGTTTCAGTCTCGTTGCCGAGATTAGGTGGGTGGCGAGCGACCAGCCGATCGCCCTCAAAGGCTACCAGGGCGAGTTTCAGTCTCGTTGCCGAGATTAGGTGGGTGGCGAGCATCGACATCTTCGCGGCCCAGAAGAACATGATGTCCGTTTCAGTCTCGTTGCCGAGATTAGGTGGGTGGCGAGCGTCGAGGGCTGTCCAACGATGTCGTGTGCATTGTGTTTCAGTCTCGTTGCCGAGATTAGGTGGGTGGCGAGCTGGCACGCCGTCGGTGGGCAACAATCTGGCGGCTAGGTTTCAGTCTCGTTGCCAAGATTAGGTGGGTGGCGAGTACACAACTTCACTGCCTGCCCCCACCGCCCCGGCTGGTTTCAGTCTCGTTGCCGAGATTAGGTGGGTGGCGAGCTATGCCGGTGGGGCGTACCCGTCGATCGCTGAGTAGTTTCAGTCTCGTTGCCGAGATTAGGGGGGTGGCGAGGATTACTTGGGGATCTTGAACAATAGGAGTCAGGCGTTTCAGTCTCGTTGCCGAGATTAGGTGGGTGGCGAGTCGTATTGAGGTATTGCAAAGAACAGTCCTAGTTCCACCCAAGTTTGTGTCGAGTAAAATAGGGGTAGAGCGCTTAGGAGGCCAACGTGATGGCCAAGCAACGACGGAAGCGTGGAACCGCAGGCGATAAAACGATTTGTCTTCCCATTGCAGAC
>NZ_JADEXE010000467.1 GCF_015207265.1 Nodosilinea sp. LEGE 07298
CAACCGCTCCAACCCCAGAAACTGAGCCGCCCAGCGGCCTACAGGCCATTTTGAGCGGCTTGCAGGGCACCGCCACCGCCGCTGTAGAGGCCACCCCAGATTTATTTGATCAACCCGACGCTTTTTTTGACGCGCTAGCCACCGACACCTGGCGCTACAAGCCGAATATTCTCCGCACCGCTGTAGTCGAGGAAACGCCCCCCAGCCAGGTATTTATTACCCTGCTGGCCAACAGCCGCGAGAGCGGCTTTCGCAGCACCCAGCAGGCCGACTACGGCGGCGGGCTCGTCTACGAGGTGGTGCGCCACGATCAGCGCTGGTTCTTTAACCTGGTGCCTACCCGCCAGGGCGGCACGGCGATCGTCGTCTGGGCGCAAGTCCCTGGCTAGGGTAGCCAGCAGGGACGGGAGCGATTTCCCTGGTTTGCGTACCTCAATCTAGCCAGGTTGCTCTTACTGAAGAATTAAGCCACTACCCTGTAGATGACGGGCCAAAAACAACTGATCTGTTGTTTTAGATAATAACCCAGTCAACTACTCGCCCTGATCTAAATCTGTAATAAAAATAAAAAAATCTTAGCTGCGATCGCCAGCAGCAATGTCAAAAAATATTCTATTCAGAAGCCTTTTGGTAGAGCTATAATTTGAGAGTAAACCGGGCTGAAAGAGGCCATTTCAAAGGAAAAGCTGGACACAAAAACAACGGTGAAGTTGTTAAAAGTCGGGTATCTTTTTACCCTGTTCTGTCTTTAAAAAAGATTCTTTTGATACTTTTTTTATAAATTTTTGTTAGTCATGAACGATCAGGTTTTTTAGAGTTAAATGACTCTCCTGTAGGCTATTTGAAAAGGCGCTGATTGATATTTCGCAAGCTTCAATGTTTACCCGCTGCAGCCACAACTACGAGGATTCACTATGATTGCCAATCACTTACCTACCCTAGCCCAGGGCGATCTAGATAACTTGCTGGGTGCCCTGGCCGACTTCCAGCCCGGCCCCTGGCAACAATCCATCGATCTGCGCGACTTCATTCAGCGCAACTACTCCCCCTACATCGGGGATAGCACTTTTCTCGCCGCCGCCACCCCACGCACTCAAACCCTCTGGGGTCAGGTAAAAGATCTGATGGCCCTAGAGCGCGAAAAGGGCGTGCTCGATGCCGACACCGCCGTGCCCTCGGGCATTACCAGCCATGCACCGGGCTACATCGACGTCAAGCTTGAGCAAATTGTCGGTCTGCAAACCGATTGCCCCCTCAAGCGCGCCATCATGCCCTTTGGCGGCATTCGTGTGGTTGAGGCAGGGCTCAACGCCTACGGCTACGAGCTTGATTCGAGCACCAAGGAAACCTTTACCCGCTACCGCAAAACCCACAACGACGGCGTGTTTGACGCCTACACCGCCGAAATGCGCCGCTGCCGCAAGTCGGGCATCATCACCGGGCTGCCCGATGCCTACGGGCGAGGTCGCATCATCGGCGACTATCGGCGGGTGGCGCTGTACGGCTGCGATCGCCTCATCGCCGACAAACAAGCCCAAAAGACCAGCCTGGAACTGGACACCCTGGACGAGGCCACCCTGCGCCTGCGCGAAGAGATCTCTGAGCAGATCAAAGCCCTCAACGAGCTGAAGGAACTGGGCACTGCCTACGGCTGCGACCTGGCTCGCCCCGCCGTTACCGCCAAAGAAGCGGTGCAGTGGCTCTACTTTGGCTACCTGGCGGCGGTCAAAGAGCAAAATGGCGCGGCCATGTCCCTAGGCCGCGTCTCCACCTTTCTCGACATCTACTTCGAGCGCGACCTGCAGGCTGGGGTGCTCACCGAAGCCGAAGCCCAGGAGATCATCGACCACTTTGTGATGAAGCTGCGCCTGGTGCGGTTTTTGCGCACCCCCGACTACAACGCTCTGTTCAGCGGCGACCCCACCTGGGTGACTGAGTGCATTGGCGGCATGGGCGTAGACGGTAGGCCCATGGTGACCAAAACCAGCTTTAGAATGCTGCACACCCTGGTCAACCTCGGCCCCGCCCCCGAGCCCAACCTCACAGTGCTATGGTCTGAGCAACTGCCCGAGGCCTTCAAGCGCTACTGCGCTGAGGTCTCCATTCAAACCAGCTCCATTCAGTACGAAAACGACGACCTGATGCGGTCCTACTGGGGCGACGACTACGGCATCGCCTGCTGCGTCTCGGCTATGCGCATTGGTAAGCAGATGCAGTTCTTTGGGGCGCGGGTGAATATGGCTAAGTGCCTGCTCTACGCCATCAACGGCGGTGTGGACGAGCACTCTGGGGTGCAGGTGGCCCCGGCCTACGCCCCGATTACCGGCGACGTGCTCGACTACGCCGAGGTGTGGCCCCGCCTGGTGCAGATGATGGCCTGGCTGGCGAAGACCTACGCCAACACCATGAACGTGATCCACTACATGCACGACAAGTACTGCTACGAACGGCTGGAGATGGCCCTGCACGATCGCGACGTACTGCGCACGATGGCCTACGGTATGGCGGGCCTGTCGGTGGTGGCCGACAGCCTATCTGCGATCAAACACGCCCGAGTGCGGGTGGTGCGCGATGACCGGGGCCTAGCCGTAGACTACGTGGTCGATGGCGACTTTCCTAAGTACGGCAACAATGACGATCGCGCCGATGAGCTGGCGGTGCAGCTGGTGCAGACCTTCATGGCCGAGCTACGCAAGCACCCTACCTATCGCGATGCCGTGCCCACCCAGTCGATCCTCACCATCACCTCCAACGTGGTCTACGGCAAAAAGACCGGCCACACCCCCGACGGTCGCCGCGACGGCGAGCCCTTTGCCCCTGGGGCCAACCCCATGCACGGGCGCGACAGCCATGGGGCCGTGGCCTCTCTGGCCTCGGTGGCCAAACTGCCCTACGCCGATGCTCAGGATGGCATCTCGAACACGTTTTCGATTGTGCCAGGGGCGCTGGGGAGGACGGAAGGCGATCGCATCGACAACCTCGCCGCCCTGCTCGACGGCTACGTGCGCGACGGCGGCTTCCACCTCAACGTCAATGTCTTCAACCGCGAAACCCTGCTCGATGCCATGGATCACCCCGAGCTGTACCCGCAGCTCACCATCCGGGTCTCGGGCTACGCGGTGAACTTCATCAAGCTCACCCGAGAACAACAGCTAGACGTGATCAACCGCACCTTCCACGAACGCTGCTAACCCCCCTTAGCCCCTCTCAGCCCACCGCCGAGAGGGGCTTACTACTGGTGGCCCATAGCCCGTAGGGTGGGCACTGCCCACCATCCCTCTTGGCTCCCACCCTCAACTCTTCTGATGGCTAATTCCCCCTACCCGCTTCTGCAACCGACCCTCTTCTTAAACAACCAAAGCAAGGGTAATCGGTTTTAGCCATGATCAAAGGTGGGCAGTGCCCACCCTACACATCGCTCTTTACTAC
>NZ_JADEXE010000060.1 GCF_015207265.1 Nodosilinea sp. LEGE 07298
CGTGCAGTCGTTCTTCGAAAGGCGACCACTGCTACAGCGCTCATGAACGGGGGTGCTGACCTTCTCTCAGACCCTGCAATCCGCCAATCTAGCTGTCGCGTCACCTCTATGTACTTGACATTTGATACTTGTTGTAGACCTGGCCCAGGAACTCATATTGAGTGTTATCTCGGCTAGAACGGGCGGCAGCTCTTTGCGCCTCTGCCTGCTCTCGAATTCTCACCTGGTATTCCTCCGCCTCTGGCAGGGGGATAATCTGCTCAATGTCTAGCAGCAGCTCGTCCCCCAGTTTGTAGGGCTGAAGGCGGACACATCGAATGTCCAGGTCACGCTCGTTCAGCCACATGACGGCGGTGGTCAACTCTTTTGAGAAGTTGGCAGAAGCCAGCACGATTCTGACATCCGTAGGGAACTGCTCCTCCTGCGGGTCGCTCCACCCTATGAAGCCCAGGATTTCCGCTTCAGCATCTTTCGCAATGCCCCGTTTATCGAGGTATTGCTGGTGAATCTCGATGGCTCGCTTGAAGGTCAGGGTCGAGACCATGGCGGCATAGCGCAGGGACTGTAGCTCCATATGAGCCCCAATTTCATCGCACTTGAGTTCAATCACAACCAGGTTGGCCTGCTTGTCGATGCCCAGTAGGTCGATTCGCCGTGCTCCCTCAGTCCAGCCGGAGAATTCCTCAGACAGCACCATCGTATCGGGCGAAATAACGTTGATGTTGTCTCTGAGTGCAGCTTGCAAGTCGGTGCGCTCCTGAATGCCTTCCGCGCCAAATTGAGTACTTTTGACGGCGGCGATTTGCTTGTCTTTAAGGGTGAACAGCGGCATGGGTTTCAAAGGGTGAGGTATCTGAATCGTAAGTGGGAGAGCGATTTTAGCGCCGGTTGAACTCAACCTGGCCGACATGGGCAAAGTCTCCATACTGCTCATCGCCGCTGAATAGGCTGACTTCATAGGTGCCCGACGTAGGCAATGAGCAGGTGATCTGCGGGCCTTGTGTGGGGCTATCGGTGCATTGTTCGGCTTGGGCAGAGCCCTTGAGGGCATAACTGGAGAGCAACCAGCGCCGATTGGGGTTCTGGATCTGGATCACCGCCGTTTGGTGGGTATCGGTCTGCGATCGCATCGGCGCAACCAGCTTCATTCCCTCAGCAAAGAACCGGGCTCTCATCATCGGCTGGCGCAAGAACTCCCCTCGGGTAATGGGCTGCGCCCTGAGCTGGAAGCTTTCTTCTTGGGGAAAATGCGTAATCCCCATCACCTCGGGCGGTGGGAAGAGGTAATCGGTTTTGTAGGCCTTGGTAAAGCCAGACGCCCGATCTACATAACCACTGTTCCAGGTGGCGTCAATTAAATACCACTGCCCGTTGATCTTGGCCGCATTCCAGGCATGGCTCTGCCCCTCCAGATCGCTGGTGGAGCTGCGAGAGTCACCGGTCACATAGACAATTTCTTCGCCAATGGCCTGGCCCAGGGCTTCGAGCAGCTTGGCGTAGCCTGCACACACCGCCACTCGCCGCTGAAACACTGTCTCCGCGTCCTGGGGCGGATAGATGCTCGCGAAATAGTTAGGAGCATCGTAGGCAATGCGATCGGCCACGTAGTCATGCAGAGCTTTGACCCGCAGCATGGGGTCTTTTTCCTGGCTGGCAATGTACTGAGCCACGGAGGCAATGCTGGTTTCAGCGCTGGCAGGCATGTTGACCACAGCGGGATGAAGGCCAATGTCTGTCCAGGGCCACCCCTTCCCCTGTCCCGCTTGTCCTATGGGGTTAGGCTGGGGAGCTGGCTGGGGCTGCACCTGGGTTGTATCGGCGTACTGGTCAAAGGGGTTGTCATGGAATCTCAGATAAAGCCCTTCAAGTCCCCTAGCGGCAGTGAATAACCCGCGTCGGGCCAGCTCCACCTGTGGCCCCTGCATGCCATCCAAGAACCAGTCACCTCGGGTAGATAACGCCAAAAACGAGGTCTGGGGCTGCAGGGCCAGCAGGAGGGTGAGAAAGACCAGGTTGAGGGCCAGAGTGCGCAGGGTGATGCGATCGCCCCAGGTGAGAATGCCGAGCTGCTTCCCTTTTTTACGTCCCCGCATGTCCCACAAAATGGGCACCAGGGGGAATAGCAAGATGCCGGAGAAGACGGTCAGAAGCTTGGGGCCGTTGACGTAGGCCACCAATGACGAGGCCAACCAGACACCCAGCACTGGGGAAAGGAAAACTGCCAGGTAGAACAGTGTTCTAGTGATGAGTGAGGGCAGCTTCAGAAATAAAAACCGCATGAGATCGGGAAAAGAGAACAACCAGGGCGAACCTAAATTCTAGGTTTCCCGGTTTTGAGGCTGTCCTACAGGACTGTTTCGTAAGACAGTCTTTTTGATTCACTGCCGACTATTTGCCAAGCCTTCACAGTTGGAATCTCCCCCCAATGGGTCGTGTAGCGCTGGGAGAAGTAGTCTGACCGCATGGCCCAGGTGGGCTTCAGGCCCATCGCCCCAAACTTGACGGCATCGGGGCTGAGCTTGCGGTTGAGGTTGTCTATGGCCTGCATTAGCTTCTCGCGCTTCTCTGTATCCACCGGGGCGGCAAACAAGCTGCCCTGTACCTCGCCCACGGGGGTTAGCTCCGTAGCGATGACCTTGGCCTTCAGGTACTCATACCCCGGCGTAAAGGCGGCTTCAGCCAGCTTCATGGCCTCGTGGATAAGCACAGCGGTATCATTGGTGGGTTGGTCGAGGGCTACAGAGCGAGCGGCAGAGTACTGGTTCTCGGGGCGGTAGTAGCTTGTGCGCATTGAGACAGTGAAGTGGCCTGCCACCAGACCATCGGCCCTGAGCTTTTCGGCGCAGCGGGTGGTGTAGGTGGCCACCGCCTCTTTGATGTCCGATAGTTCTGTGACCAGGTGGCCAAAGGAGCGAGAGACAATTCGCATGGTGACGGGGGCGGCCACCGGCTCCATGGGGAAACAGGGGGTGCCGCGCAGCTCTAGGACAGTTCTCAGGCCCAACACCCCAAACTTCTTTTTGATCAGCCGCTCATCGGCATTCTTGAGTTGGAGCACAGTTTTGATGCCCATGCCGTTGAGCTTAGCCTTGAGGTTGCGGCCAATGCCCCAGACCTCCCCCACGTCGAGGCTGGCTAGCACAGCGTCTGGGTCGGCCAGGGTTTCAAAGTCGAGGACTCCATTCAGGTTGGGGTAGCGCTTGGCTTCGTGGGCCGCTAGCTTGGCCAGGGTCTTGGTTTTGGCGATGCCTATCGAGACAGGTATCCCTGTCCACTGCTTGACGGTGGTGCGAATCCTATGGCCGTAGTCGGTCAGGTCAGCTTTAGTGAACCCATGCAGGCCCAGAAAGGCTTCGTCGATGGAGTATTGTTCGACCTCGGGGCTGAAGTGCTGAAGGGTTTGGATCACCCGGTTCGACATGTCTTTGTAGAGTACTGGGTTGGATGAGAAGGCGTGGATGGTGCCCCGGTTCACCAGGTCTTGGATCGAGTACAAGGTGGCCTGCATGGCCACCAGTGGCTTGGCTTTGGGCGATCGCGCGACGACGCAGCCGTCATTGTTAGAGAGCACCACCACGGGCTTACCCTCCAGGTCAGGGCGGAAAACTTTTTCACAGGAGGCAAAAAAACTGTTGCAATCTACCAGGGCGAACATGGCTAGACCCTAGGGAAAATGAGGGTTTACAGCATTGGAGACAAGGGAAATAGATGCAGTAGTATATTCATACTATCCTCTGCAGTGGTCAGTGTCCTACAGTCCTGCGAGACTGTCCTGCTCTAATGGGACAACGGCGAAGCTGCCTCACCCTCAACTACGGTCAAGCGCATTGCCCGCCGATGAATCTAGTGAAATATTGGAATCGCCCGGTCTCAGATTGCCAATTAGCAGGACACGGGTTTCTCATACAAGAACGAGGCCACGGTAACCCCACGGCCCGCCAGGAGCTGATGTGATTGGGATAAAGCCCCTGGCTGCGGATTCCACGCACGGGTTTGAATCTGAGGTTTCTGTTACCAAGCAATACATCTTTCGCAATGCGTTAAGGAATGTTGCAGCTACCGAAACAGGGTTGCTAACGTGCTGGGTGAACGCGTTCACAAGTTGTATCAATGGTTGTTCAAAACCATAGGAGACACCATGTTGACCTTATTTGTTGTAGTTTTCATCGGTTGGGTTCTGGCCTCTGCGCTGGGGACGATCGCGTACTTCGCTAATGAACCGAAGCCTCAAAGCTAAACCCTAGTCACTTCACACTAGCCCCTGGCGCTGGCCAGGGGTTTGCTCGGCCCTAGCCAGAGTCGGTTAAAGCGCGTACCATTATTCCCGGCATATAGCGCCCAATCAGCAGACTATTCCTCAGAGTTCATCCTCGCCACCCTCCGCAACCACACCCAAATGCCAAAGCAAACCCCCCACTGACAGCTCTGTTAGTGGGGGGTTTGCTCACGCTTAAGACGTTTTCAGGAACTCGCTGTAGGCCTATGGTGCCCTTGGTATCTGGGGGCAGTTGTAGAGACTGGGCAGGTTGCGCTGTTTGGCGTATGCCTGGTAGACGCAGTTCTGCCTGATGTGATCTCAAGCAGCCGTAGAGCCAGGTGCGCTCACACTCAACCGTCAGAACTATCACCCGCAAACCAATACCTCTGTCACCCAGCGAAGCGAGCATTCACGGGACTATTAGTTCATCGAGACAAACCCCCGTCACTCAGGAGCCCCAGCTATGCAACTTTCCTTCCTCGGCAAATCCTACGAAGCTTCTACCCCTACAATCGAGGCCACCCCCAGCGGCGAAACTGCCATCTTCATGGGCCGTCCCTACGCCCGCAAGCAGTTCACCGTTGCCCAACGCCATCAGCCCGCAGAGCTGACCTATCGCGGCGTTCACTACGCCCGGTAGACCACAGTTTTCCTCCTGTACAACAACCCCTCCTACCCCGCTGGCGACAGTGGGGTTTTTTATGGTCTAGACCTTGCGAATGAGGGTTGTGACCACACCCCAAATTTCTATATCCAGCGTCTGCCCTGGTGCCCAGCCTGAAGCGGGCACTAGCTTGCCGTGGTGCTTCTGAACTCTGAGGACTTGGAGAGAGCATGCGATCGCCGCTACGACCAGAGAGCCATCCTGGGCTACCTGGGCGCGATCCACTATCAGCAGATCCCCTGGCTGTACGTCTGGGCCAGTCGCCATATCCCCCTCGACCCGCATGAAGAAGGTGGCAGCGGGGTTGTGAATCAGGTGTTGGTTGAGGTCTAGGCTTTGCTCGATGGCATCGCCGGGGACGGGGAAGGCCATAGGGGAAGAGAGACAGGTTTATCCATGCTATTCGTCCTATGGCGAGGTTGTCTCGTGAGACTGTCCTAGGCGAATATCTCTCTACTATCGTCGCGCAGATATTGCACTTGCTGCAAGCACGATGATAGTAGATTTACTTCTGTCTCAGAGTACTAGACCCAAATCCAACAGCTCTTTAGCAGAGGCCAGCACGTCAATTCCCACAAAGAAAATCTGGCCTTCAGGGTTCAACAAAAACCGCCATGCTAGGTTAATGCCAATCCGGTTCCCAAACCAGGGTGTTTGGACTTTTCCCGTCACTTTAATTTGGGTGAAGCCTCCGTCTGCGGGTTCAGAAATCCCCTGCTCCGGCAATAGTTTAAGACCATAGCACTCGTTTTGCATGTAGGTGAGAATGTTGTCCCGACCCACAACTGGTTCCTGGAAGGGGGGTTTTAGAGCACCCTCTTCAGCAAATAAAGCCACCGCTGCCTTAAAGTCAAAGGCATTCATATTGTCCACATAGCTGAGGACAGTTTTATTATCGATACCCTGGATACTAACGTGAGTGCGAGGGGCAGCCTCTTTTGGGGGAGTAACCGGATCTTTAACCGTGGGCACTCCCCCCGTTGAGGCATACCCCATATTAACAACCAGATCCTGGAGGACAGTGAGTTGCTGCCCCCCTTCAATGCGACGGAGCGCCTCAAGCGCCTCGGATGCCTGGGGCGATAGTTCGTAGCCCGCTGGAATGGGAGCCACGATGCCCTGCTGCATCCATTCGCTGAGTTGATACCAGAATCCCAGCTTGACGTTCGTGCCAAAGGCGGCATAGGTGTGGCAAATGGGAGTATCGGCACGGTTGACCAGGTCACACATCACCTGGGTTTGCTCTAAGGCTGACATCTGCTTAATTTGGGTCAAGATATTGTCTGCGAACATCATGTTGACGACCTCCATGGCTGCCGGAGTGATGGTTATGCCCATTTCTGTGTAGGCAAACCAAAGTAAGGCAAGCTGGTCTTCAGCGCTGAGTTGGTTGCAGGCTTGTACGACTAGTGGAACCGCATCAGCAACTTGAGTGTCAGGAAAAATAGAGCGGGCTGAATCGATCGTAAATGTCATGGACAAAAAACCCCTTAAAGGCTCAAAAGAATGTAACCTTCATTATCTAGAAAATATTCTTATTAACTCACTCTAGCTCACATTCTAAGGGAATCATATCTTCCTTTCCTAGAGAATATAAAGGCTCTTCCAGTATAAGTATGTTTAATTTCCTGGCCTTGCCTGAAACCACTGCTAAGCAAGACTTTTAGCGAAAAGGTGACATTTTTGAAAACCTCTTTAAAGGCTAGAACTTGTAATTGTAGCTATGTTAAGGTTTGAGGCTTTTCGGTATTCTCTCTCGTATAGTCAGGACGGAAGAGCTAATATTAAAAGCCCATAAACTGGTCTCAATGCAAGTGCATTTTTTGGGCATTAATCATCGTTTCGGTCACTCAGTCTAAGCAAGCGTAGTCCCCAGGAAGCTATTGTCTTTGTGGAACAAGGCTTTAAGTTTTTAATAGTTCATGCCCACTGTCCATGAGTGGTCGTAAGCTGATTGACTAACAAAAGTTTGCCTGAATGATGCTCAAAGTTCCTTGCAGCAAGGGTTTGAGGTCATCAAGGAAGCATTATGACTTTGTTCCGCCTGAACCCCTTGACCGGCAAGCATTTCAGGGGTTAGTGCTCCATGTTTTGTCAGTCAACCAGGTCTTACGCTGATGTATTAGACAGGCTTGAATATCTTCTGCCGTTAGGTCTGGGTAGTAGTCATTGATGATGTCTTAGGGAGCAATTCCTTCAGTAACCAGCTCAAGTACGTTCTGTACTGTTATGCGGGTGCCTGCGATACAGGGTTTGCCAAAGTGGATATCCAGATTGGCTGTGATTCTGGTCATAGGATTTCTACTTCCTTCAGGCTAGATACCGTTCATTTGACCAGTCAGGCGGGTTAGGGATGGTGTGGTAGCCCTGATCGGCAGCCCTGCGATACCAGATCAGCTCTGATACATGGAAGTCCACGTAGCTAGGCACCATGAGCCCTTTAGCCACAGAAAGGGGTTCGATGTAGAGCTGCCCATCATCGTCGTAGAGATGCAGCCTGACGTTGCGCGGCAGCTTGTGGCGAGTATGGCTGAGAATTTCGACTACGACACCATAGTTATAGCGGCCCTGGTAGAGGTCTTTGAGCTTCACCAGGTCGCCACAGGAGAGGGCTTGGGGCTGGGCCTTAGTCATGGATCTTCTCCACTTTCCAGGCCGACTGTGCCCCGTATTTCCCTGCCCTAGTGAATCGGAAGCTGTAACGCTCGAACTGGCTACCAGAGAGAGAAGTCAGGTCCAGAATCTCGGCTAGTTCGCTGGTGCTGGGCCGCCAGTCGTTGTCAGCAATCGCCTGGAGTTGTTCAAAGCGAGAGAGGGGGTTGGGCGGTGCCAGTGGGGCAGCGGCGGGCTGTTGGTGGTGGGCGATCGCAGCCACCAGAGCCGGAAGCATCTCTAACTGTCCTGCTGTCTCATGGGACTGCCTCGGGCGTTGGCGGAGCCTCTCCGCAGGAGAATCGCCCAGAATCATGGTGGTCGCAGAATCAATCGTGTAGTCCTGCTGAATCAGCTCATGCAGGCGATCCACGAGTTCTAGGTGGTTTACATTGACATAGGCTTTTTGTTTCCGCTTAATTGTCTCAATACCCAGGACTTTGATGCGGTTGAAGACCTGAGAGCGGGCTACCCCGTAGTGATCCTTCAAGCTTGCTAGGGGAAGTTCATCAACTAAAACCCCATCGAGTTTGGCCATGGCGAATGTCCTATCTATGTGAGACAGAACGGCGATAATCCCTTAAGGATATGGGGGTTATTCCGTTCACTGTACTGTCTCGCCACCATGGCCACGGCAGCAGGTTTTGTGAACGCCAGAACAGTCAAACCGATTTGCTAAAACCTTTGTAAACAGGAACCATAGCCCAAACCATCGCTACATCAACGCGATCGCACCATTGAATAACCCCCGATGCACTGGGCACCGGGGGCGGTTTGACTATAAGGAGTTCACTATAGGGTTGGACGGGAAGGCAGTAGGTCTGCCCTTCGCTCTACAGTGGCTTAACCCGCTGCATTGTGACATCCTTCAACCGCCAGATTCACAGGAAGTGGAGCGCTTACCCGAAACAGGTCAACTTTCGCCTAATTGTGATAGATGTTCTTTACTTTTCTGGTGTGTCGTGCTGCTTTATGCCGATCCACGCCCCCACCGAAGCGACTACGAGGGGTTCCTCATTACCTCGCAAGTAAAGCCCTCTGGGACGACCTGCTGGAAGGTGTGATCGCGAGGGCTGAGCTAGATGGCCTTAGTGGTGCAGAAAACTCCAAGGCAGTCTCAGCATGAGAAGGTAACGACTTTGGAGAACTCAATGCGGCACTGCAAGGCGTCTCGTTTGCGCTGAGAAGCGCAGGCGGGCGGTGGATTGCCTTTCGGAAACCCCTGGAGGATGGGAAAGGGCAGTCGCTCGTAGCAGAGTCGAGCCAGTTCCCGCAGGCCGAGTTGCAGAAAACTCAAGCCCCGCTCTCCGTGCCAATCTAGGCGAGTCCGTCGGCCAGCCTTAACCAGCATCATGCCCACTACGAGGGCAATCAAATAGGCGCAATCCAGCAGCATAAACAAGCGAGTCAAGACGTTAGCATCGCGTAAACCCGAGTCGAGCACATTCAAGGCGGCTGATTTGTAATCCTTAAAGTGCAGTTCGATTCCTCCAAAGCGTTGACCATAGAGCGCGAAAGTTTGCAGCGAGGCAGTTTGGCTCGATAATACCGCCCAGGTGTCTTGCGCACCCGGCACATTTGCGGTCGCCAGATGGGCCTTGACATCGCCTAATACGCGCACTGGCCTCACGAGATAGGCCTGTTCTAGGGGCGGAAAGTGGCTCTCTACGGGTTGAGTGCGACCGTCGGTGGTGGTGACCAACAGGTCTGACTTCACCCGAATGGCCCAGTCCCACTGCTGTTTATTCAACCAGCGCATCAACTCACCATGCTCAAAGCCCCGGTCAGCCAGCAAGGTCACCTGCACCGTTGGCGGGAGCACCTGCTGAGCCCGCTCTAAGACCGGTCGATACTGCTCAAAGCCCACCGTAGCGCTGCCATGCTCCAGCACCACTTGGGCCAGGGTGAACGAGCGGCCACCCCAAGCCAAGCACACCTCTATCAGACAACATTGATCCCACAGCATGCTGGTGTCCAGCGTCAGTAGAATGGCTTCTCCGGCAAAGGCTGACAGCAGGTGACGCAGGATCTGCTCATAGTAGCGTTCCGCTGTGATCTGCGGGTTATGGAGAAAGTAGCTCAAGCGGCCCATATGAGCACGAGCACCGCAGTCTCGATGTGACAAATACGGAATCCACCGCCAAGGGCAGGCCTCGCCAGACTGCAAAATCGCACCCAGAATGTCGGCAAACCCTTTCAGATGCCGTTGGTCTTTGGGTTTGACCCATTGACTCAATTGGTCTTGCAGTTGACGATACAAGTGGGGTGTTTCCATGAGGTTGGCCTTGAGTTGGGGAATTCAAGCCTCTCATGCAATGCCCCGCCCAACCTACCTCGTCTCATTTGAGACTCCTTACACAGTCGTCCTTTCAAGACTTCTCTGCACCACTAAGGCTAGATGGCTTAGGATACTGATGTCGAATTTCACTGAAGCCCTTGGCCAGCGCCAGGGGTTTTGTTTTGCCAGATTTCCATTAGCCATAAATTTGACGGCTGTTATCCACAATCTAGTCATCACCGCCGCCTAGAGTGAGGACACAGACAAACCGATGCCTGTTGATCGCTCTTTCCCGGTGCCTGCTACACCATTGAGCCCTATTGCGTCATTTTTGTCTGTAATCTTGTAGTCAAATATCGAATTATGGGAACTTTTTTCTGAATGCCAACTGGCAGAGCTTTTCCTGCTTTTTACTCTAGGAATGCCGAAAATGATGTTGTTTGTCAGCAAGAGAAAAGCCATAGAGGCCCTTGACCTAAGCGGTGAAACATTGAAGCGCTACCGACTTCATGGTGAATGGATTGAAGGTATTCATTGGGTCAGGATCAACAGCCGCTGCGTGAGATACAACTTGGAACTCATTCAGGATTGGTGCTCTAATCGGAATGATCCCATTAGTCACATGCGCGCCATTGAAGTGTACAAGGCCAGTCTCATGAGTTGTCAGAAGAGGTCAGGCAGAACCAAACTGTGAATAGCATCTCCTCATAGAAGAGCCGTTAGCTTCCAGAGACATAAAAATAACCCTGCAAACTAGAATTCGGGGACAAAAAGCTCCCTTGACTTCCCAGCATAATGCTCATAGATCATTTTAGGGCTAGTTCCAACTAGCTTGGCAACATCTTTCGCATCAAGCATTTTAAATCTGCCGTCAGGCATTGTAATAGCAGTTTCGAGTGCTGCTGTGATGAAGGTATGCCTTGCCTGATATAACTTTCGATATTCAATTCCATCAAGTTTTGAAAGAACAGAGCGCCAAGCTCGGTTAGTTAGATTGTGAACATCAATCCAAGTCCCTTCTGGTGAGGGGAAGACCTTCGTTTCACTGGTCGCCACTTCTGGTTTGATTGAAGATAGGAGCGCAGCCAGTTGAGAATTTACAGGAAAGGTACGCTTCCTCTGGGTCTTTAGCCCTTTCTTACAGACCAATCCGCTCTCTGACACGACTACTGCCTGCTCAAATCGAATGGAACGGAAATCTTCAGAAATGTACTGCCATTGCAGCGCAACGGCTTCTGAGGGTCTACAGCCTGTCATGAACAGAAATTCTATGAACGGAGCATAAACCCTATAGTAGCGATCGCTCTTGAATGCCTGGATAATTCGATCTCTCTCTTCAAGACTGAAGGGGTTAATATCCGTATCCTCTAAATCTCCTTTGGGGACTTTGATATCCGCTGCCATCCCCTTGAATGGGTTATGAGATATGAGCTGAGACTTCGTGGCCCAATCACAGCAGGCGGAAAACTGAGTCAGATAACGCTTTACAGCGTTGGGAGTCTTATTTGCGACCAGCCAGTCTCGAATCGCAACAGAATCCTGGAGTGATTTTGTAGGCAACCGTAGGTTGATACAGCGAGAGACCTTGGTGAAATCCTTGGCCAGCGTGCTAGGGGACAGTCCTGGACGCTTGAAATCAGTGTATTTCTCCCACAGCTCAGCTAGTGAGGGGTGTACCGCTGGAGTTGGGGTAAGAACTGGGGTAAGCGGTTTTGCCCTGTCAACTGATTGGAGGCCATACTTGAGTAGCGTTGAGTCGAAATTTCCAGAGAGAATATCCAACTCTATCTGGCGAGCCTTCAGATCCGCTAGCTTACGATTTTGAACCGTATCATCAAAACCCAGCGAAACGTAGCGGCGCTTACCTTGATAGCTAAAGACTAGCTGCAAGCGTCCATTCGACGTCTTGACCTGGACAGAACCCTTGGAAGCTTTGCGGGATAAGGAAGAGGAGTGCATGGCAAAACCCCAGAATGAAACCTTTGTACTAAAAATCCTTACCCCAATCTTACCCCAATAATTCCCCCAATCTGTTCTAAAAACACCCAAAAATTGGGCAGCCCTCAATCAAGCATTGAAAAGAGAAAGCCCCGAAACCTTTGGCTTCAGGGCTTTTCGCTTGATTTGACTGAATGCCAGGAGGCGGGCTTGAACCGCCGACACGAGGATTTTCAGTCCTCTGCTCTACCAACTGAGCTATCCCGGCAAGGGGCGCGATTTCTAGCGCTCACTTAAGATAGCAAGCTGGTGTCACCCCTGACAAGACTACACGAGAAAAAGAATGCGGTTTTCTACTGAACTTCTCGCAGGCGGGCTACCTTGAGGTAAAAATTGCCTGCCCCCTGCCCAGCGTAGGCACTGACCCTCACGGTGTAGGCACCGGACTCGGTAATACGGGAGAAGAGCAAAGAATTGGTGGTGCCGTCGGGGCCGTCGTCGTTTTCGCCCATGGTGACGCCATCTTTGTTCATCAAAATCACCAGGGTGTCGAACTCATCAGAGATGACATCGATCGCGACCTGGTCACCAGCCTCAAGGTTTACCGTGTAGTCGCGGGCGAATCCCCCGGTTCCAGTGGGAATATCGCGATCGCTCAAAACATCGTTAACTTCGCGCGAGGCCGGTAGCACAATGGGTGTGTATACAGCGGTCTGTGCCCTGGCTGGCAGCGACGTTAAGGCCAGGGTCGTCAACGCTAGGGGAAGCAGTAGGTGGTGCTGGAGGCGAAGGTGAAAGTGCATAGATTCTGAGGGGATGGGAGACAAGCGGTGCCCAAAGGCATGAGTCGAGCCCATTATGGCCTAAATCTCTAAATTGCTCCGGGAACTAAAAAAGACTACACATACCCAGCCGCTGCACCCGGCAAGGCTGCTGGCGCTGATTCAGTTTCACTAGGGGCGCTGAAAACTGGGGTTTTGGTTGCGTCGTTTAGCGATTTCGTTGCTACACTCACAGACGACCAACGCCGTAGGTATGCAGCCCTTGTCCATGCTGGAGCGCCGCCATCGTTCACTACCTCTAACGTCCAAGACCAGGCGCAGACGTCAGCGAGCGTCGCGTCGGCGAGCGTTGATGACCATGGCCCTGATCAGCAGCACTCTTTTGCTCGTGGCTTTTCGGGGGGCTAGCGAATACTGGCGGCAGCCCATGGAGTTCACCCAGCGTCCGGTGGGGCAAATTGTCAATCGGGCCGAGGTCGCCACCGGCATTCGCCAAATTCAAACCGCTAACGGTCGCCCTACCCTCACCCCCCTGCCCCTGGCCGAAGAAGTCTGGACCTGCGAAGTGGTGGTGATTGGCGGCACCTTGGGGGGTGTCGCGGCTGCCGCCCAGGCGATGAAGACGGGCGTTACTACCTGCTTAATTGAGCTGACGCCCTGGCTGGGGGGCCAGATTAGTTCCCAGGGCGTATCGGCGATTGATGAGTCGCGGGCGATGCGCTGGCGGCGCAATTTTTCGCCCAGTTGGGAGGCGTTTAAGGCGCTGATTAAGCGTCAGCCCGTTTATCTGCCGCCGTGGACAGGGCTACCGGCTCAACTACCGGTCGATAAAATTAATAGCTGCTGGGTAGGCGAGCTTTGCTTTACCCCCCGCGCCGGAGCCACCGCTGCCGAAATGTGGATGCGTGAGGCGGTCAAGAGTGCGCCTGAAAGCCGTTGGGCCACCTCTACAGCGTTTAAGGGAGCCGCCTTTGACTCTTCAGGCCGCTACGTGACGGCTGTATATGGTGTGCGCCGCATTCCTCTAGACTCAGGCTATGTGCCAACCGGGCGGCTCTCCCAGGAGCTAGAGCGCTGGTACGCCTGGTCAGACGACGAGGCCTATAACAAGATCCCGATTCGGCTGCAGCCCCCTCCCGATCGCTCCATGATCGTGATCGACGCCACCGATACGGGAGAACTGGTGGGCTGGGCTAATTTGCCCCATCGCCTGGGGTCTGATGCCCAAAGCTTTACCGGCGAAGTGAATGCCCCGCCTCAAGACAACCCCGATTGCACCCAGGCTTATACTTACCCCTTTGTGCTGGCCACTCTCAATGACAAAAACGAGAGCCTGAAAGCGCTGCAAAAGATTGAACCGGCCATGAGCAAAGCCGAGCACCGCAACGAATTTGACCTGGAGGGATTTCCGTTTTTTAACTTTGGCAGCGTGTTCAACTACCGCCGCATTGTCAGTCAGGTAGCGAGCAACAGAAATGTCAACCTGACTCGTCCCGGTGAAATGACGCTGATTAACTGGAACAAGGGCAATGACTGGCATTTTATGGACCCGCCCCTGGTGTTTACTGAAGAGGACATTCGCCTCTCGGGGCAGCGCCAGGACTGGCTGGGTGGATTGTCGACAGAATCGCTTAACTATGGCGAAATTCATGCCCTAAAGTTTGCCGAATGGCTGATCGAAACCGAAGCGACCAACCAATTTCCGCTCACTTTTTTAAGCGGCAGTGCTTCTCCCCTGGGCACTCGGTCGGGGCTTAGCATCGTGCCCTACATTCGCGAGGGGCGGCGCATTTTAGGTCGCCCCGCCTATGGCCAGGATAGCTTTATGGCCGTCGAAGCCGACCTGCGCGAAGACATGACCGGGGGCCGCGACTTTAGGGCTACCGCCGTTGCTTTGGCCCACTACGATATTGACATTCACGGCTGCCGCTATCGGTCTCGGCAGCCCTCTTACGAGGCGGCGGGGTCGAGCATTAAAGAGTTTGTGGTGCGGCCCCTGCAAATTCCCCTAGAGGCGCTGGTGCCCCAGGGGGTCGACAACGTGCTGATTGGGGGTAAGAGCATTGCCGTTAGCCACATTGTCAACGGGGTAACGCGAGTGCACTACGGCGAGTGGAGCGTGGGCAGCGCGGCAGGGGGTACGGCGGGGTGGCTGCTGCGCTACGGCAGACCCTACGACCTGACCCCGGCCCAGATTGTGGTGACTGGGCAGATGCCAGCCTTGCAGGCTTTCTTAGTCGAGCAGGGGCTGCGGTTTACCTGGTAGCGATCGCTGGCCCTGTTAGTTGATGGAACACAACCTTGACCGATCCTAAAGGGTGCTGGCTCAGAGCCAAAAGAATGTACAGAAGGGTATGAAGATGGCAGAGGGGATGCATCGTAGGCTGTGGCGGGTGGTGTGGCGGCGATCGCTGGCCCTGGGCTTACTGCTGCTTATAACCAGCTGCGCCATTCCTCAAATTAAGGCGGAAGACCGGCTGTTTATTCCCGTCACCGTTGAACTACTGGATGTCTATAACCTGCCGCCCCAGGAGTTTGAGGGCACAACGGTAGGGGGGCTATCGGCGCTGGTTTACGATCGCCCCCGCGACCGGCTCTACGCTCTCTCCGACGACCGAGGCCGATTTGGCCCCGCTCGTTTTTATACCCTGGCTATTACCCTGGGCAACCGTGGTACGGGTCAGCCCCGGTTTGATACCGTTAGCCTTGAGGCCGTCACACCGCTGCTGGATGGCGCGGGCAACCCCTACCCCCGAGGCAGCATTGACCCTGAGGGTATGGCCCTGTCTCCCCGCGACACTCTCTTCATTAGCAGCGAGGGAGATGTGGGGCAAAATGCACCGCCCTTCATTGGAGAATTTGACCGTCAGACCGGGCGCGCGATCGCCACGCTGCCCCTGCCCGAGCGCTACCTGCCCGATGACCTTGACCAGGCCACCCGAGGTGTGCAAAACAACCTCAGCCTGGAAGCGCTGACGGTGGCTGGGGGAAGCAGCGGGGCGGGCATGATCGA
Organism: Nodosilinea sp. LEGE 07298; assembly: GCF_015207265.1. GTDB lineage: Bacteria > Cyanobacteriota > Cyanobacteriia > Phormidesmidales > Phormidesmidaceae > Nodosilinea. The sequence continues at coordinate 15,586 of NZ_JADEXE010000060.1, forward strand.
GCCCTTTCGCCTGTTTGCCGCCACCGAGTCGGCCCTGGTGCAAGACTACAACGACGACCCCAGCCAGCCTCTCAACAGCCGTTTCTTGCACTATTTAATCGGCGATGATCAGACAACGCTGATTGCCGAGCACCGCTACCCTCTCGATCTAGAACCCTCAGGAGCGGTGGTCAATGGCATCACGGCTCTGCTGGCCATCGACCCCGGTGGGCACTTTTTGGCTTTAGAGCGTGCTTTTGGTCTGCGGGGAATGCAGGTCAAGCTCTATCAGCTGGCCACGGGTGGTGCAACCGATACCTCCACAATTCCTAGTCTGGTCGGGGATGTGTCGGGAATCTCGCCCATTCGCAAGCAGCTGGTGCTCGACTTTGCCGAAACATCGCTGGCGGTGGATAACCTGGAGGGCATGACCCTGGGGCCACGCCTGCCCGACGGTAGCCAGAGTTTGCTACTGGTCAGCGATAACAATCTGGAGGGCGATCGCGCTACCCAGCTAATTTTGCTGCGTTTGCAGATGTAAATCTTCTATTACGTAAAAACATCCTCTGGGCAATGGCTCAAGCTTGCCTGCTCAGAGGATGTTGCGCTACTGCTTCCAGTAGGTTGCAGAGAAACTAATTAGCTAGCAGCGCTGCCGATCGCCCCTTTGAGAGCGGCAATCCCCTGCTCGACGCTGGCCCATAGGCCCATATCGGGCTCTTTACCCGCTATTTCACGAGTGCCTACAAAGTAAAGAACGCCTTTGAGAACTTCTTGGTGGGCTCGATTTTCAAAGTTAACCTTGTTGAGCGGCTCCATGGCATCTTGAAGTGTATCGCTCAAAGATTGACCTACTTTGTGCAGCACCAAACCCGTCATCACCTGCTGGTGCTTCAGCAATTCCAGCTGGAAAAACTTGTCGTATAGAGACAATTCTGAACCGTTCATCATTTGGGTGACGGCTTCAGCGTGCTTTTGGGTGATGTTGCGCGGCTCTGCGGCGGAGCCCAGTTTGGTCACAGCTTCTTCAATGGTGCTGAGGTTTTCGCGATCGCTCTTTAGCATCCCTTCCAAACGCTCACGAATGGTGTGATCGTCGGTGGCCGCCATTAGCTTTTGCTCGTTGTCAATCAAGACAGTTTGAAAAAGCTTTAGGTCAGCTAGCTTAGTTGCTAAGGTTGTCATGTCAGTCATTAGACGTATTTCCTAATTGCAAAGTTTGATAGTGTGTCGTAACTCACAATCTTTATGATCCCGCGAGAATTCAGGGCTACCCTCTCTCTTTGGAAAGGTTCGAGGTAAAAGCCGTCTGCGCCACCCAGCTGATTCTTTTGCGGCTGACCCTGTAGTTACCTCTAAAATCAGACATGCTTACAGCCAAGCTTTTCCTAAAAGGGTTTCCCCTTTTCGTCACGCTGTCGTTTTAGCGCTTCTTCGTACCACTCCAGCTCGTCTAAAAAGGAGCCCAGACGTTTGATCATCGACTCGTCCTGGGGCTTCCCGTCAGCATCGATCGCTTCGGTAATTTTTGAGATCGCAAACATCGAAGAAATGGTGGGCATACCCATCTCGCCCAGCATCACCCGCAGGTGCACAGCCGCCCTCACCCCGCCAAAGCCCCCCACCGAGTACGACACAATTCCCGCCGGGCGAAAGTAATACTCTTCTAAAAAGTGATCCATCAGATTGCTCAGCCCTGGCTGAACAGAGTGGTTGTATTCGCCCGTCACCACCACAAACCCATCGGCGGTGCGAATGTGTTCGGCTAGCTCCTCCATTTTGGCCGGGGCCTGGCCGGGTTCATGCTCTTTATACATGCGATCGAGTAGGCCAAAGTCGTACTCTATGGCATCGGCGAAAATGGTGGTGTGACCGCGCTGAGCCAGCTGATCGAGCAAAAATTTGGCGGCCCGAATACCGTTGCGATCGCGCCGGTAAGAACCATAAAAAACCACTGTTTTGAATGCCATAGCAAAGCAACCTCAATCAGGACATGAATTTGGCTAGAACTACTGCCCATCCTAGTCTTCAAAGCTTAAATTTCAGCACGACAACCATCCCGCTGAGTTAGCGCATGTTCCCGCTCCTGGAGCTGACCCTACCGCACCAGTCGTGGATACAACCGCCCGCAAAACGCGATCAGCCCAGCCGCAACCGTCACCAAAATCCCTAGGCTCAACACCAGGCTGTAGCTGCCCGCCGGTTCTACCAGCATCAGCTGGCGTAGGGCATCGACCATGTAGGTCAGCGGGTTGAGCCGCGACACCACCTGCAACCACCCCGGCATGATCTCAATCGGGTAAATCGCGTTGCTGGCAAAAAACAGCGGCATCATCATCAGTTGCCCCACGCCCATTACCCGCTCGTGGGTCTGCGCCCAGCAGGCCACAATCAGCGAAAAAGTCGAAAACAGCGCCGCCCCCAGCATCACTACTAGGGCCACACCCAGCACGGCGATAGGGTTCCAGTTAATACCTACCCCCATCAACGCCGCCACGATATAGATAATCAGCAGCTGCGACAGACACCGTATCCCAGCCCCGATCGCCTTACCCAGCACCAGGGCCGACTTGGGCGAGGGGCTGACCATCAGCTTGTGCAAAATGCCGAGGTCTTTTTCCCAAATCACCAGCAGCCCGGTAAAAATCGACATAAACAGCACACTCTGGGCCAAAATGCCCGGCGTCATAAAATCTAGATAGCTAAGGCCGCCCGTGGGAATGCCCCGCACCTGGGTAAACACCTGGCCAAAAATGGTTAGCCACAGCACCGGCTGCACCGCGCGGGTAAACAGCTGAATCGGGTCGTGGCGCAGCTTGCGCACTTCCAGCTCTGCCGCGACCAGGGCCTTGGCAATAAATTCTTCGACTGGAGCACTGATGCGATTCTGGCTAGCCCAGCCGTTTGGCGGTGCGTCGTGTAGTTGACGTGTCACGATAGCTTCCTTCAGTTTCAGTACTCAGCGAATTGCGGGTGTAGTGGATGAACACGTCATCCATTGTGGCCCCAAGGCTGGCATTGGAGTGGGGCACGGTGGCCTTGAGCGCAGCCGGGGTGCCGATCGCCACCTGCTGGCCGTGGTAGAGCATAGCGATGCGATCGCACAGCACATCAGCCTCTTCCATAAAGTGGGTGGTGAGAAATACTGTGGTCTGGTAGTCGCGCCGCAGCTGCAAAATTAAGTCCCACATGGTTTTGCGGGCCACCGGGTCGAGCCCCACCGTAGGCTCATCGAGGAATAGAACCGGGGGCCGGTGCAGGGTGGCCTGAGCCATCTCTAGTCGCCGAATCATGCCGCCGGAGTAGGTATTGACCAGGCGGTGGGCCACTGCCTCCAGGCCCACGTAGTGCAGGGCAGCGTGAATGCGATCGAGCCGCTGGCGGCGGGGCACTCCGTAAAGCTTGGCCAAAATCAGCAGGTTTTCGTAGCCAGTCAGGGTGCCATCGACCGAGAGAGCCTGAGGCACGTAGCCAATCCGCCGCTGCACCGCCATCGGCTGGCGGCCAATATCGCACCCGGCGATCGCGGCCCGGCCACTGCTGGCTGGCAGCAGGGTGGTGAGCATTTTAATCAGGGTGCTCTTGCCCGCCCCGTTCGGTCCCAGCAGGCCAAACACTTCCCCCTGCTCGACAGTGAGGCTAAACCCATCTACGGCTATTTTAGGTGCTGCTTTGGGGCCGAAGCGCTTGGTCAATTCGTATATTTCAATCATTCGCATAGGCTAGTGGTTGGCCACTTCAATTGTGACAGGCTCTCAGGGCCTAAGGTTTTAGTAACCAATACCACTCCCAATGACTTCTGCGACAACCTCCGAGAGGAGCGCCTTAACAATTTCTTAGCGTAAATCCTGCACTGGCTACGATTCTAGACGGTTTTACCGGCATAAAACAGCGCGAGGCAGAGTCAAGGCCCAGAGGGCAGACTCTACCTCGCTGTGGTCTAAAGCCCGAGGGGTTTAGTGAAGGTTGCTGACCGGGTCGGCAATGTACTTAAAGTCAGGTTCAGAGTTCCAAGGACCGCGCTCGTCTTTACCGTCGCCATTCGTAGAGAGATTGTAGTAAAGCTCTACGGTCTCGTCAGGCTGAATGTTGCCGAACATCGGGTCGGTGAGTTTGCCCATAGCATCAAGGGCATTCATGAACATTTTGGTGTGTGAGATTTCCCGAGTGAGCAGGTGGGTCAGTGTTTTTTTTGTGCCCTCATCGGTTGCTAGTTTAATTAGCGACTCGTAGGTTTGGCGAGCACCAGCCTCGGCGGCAATGTTGGCCCGAAGGTCGCGCACCACATCGCCGCCTTCGTTCAGGTAGCTAGCCGTCCAGTTGTTGCCCTGGCTGTCAAGAAAGTGAGGCCCCATACCGCGTACAGCAAAAAGTGTGCTGTTGTAGGCTTCGCTTTGGTCGGTGTTTTTAGTATGGATCTCGATTAATTTGCCGACCATTTCTAGGTGGCCAAATTCTTCGACGGCGATGTCTTGGAGCATATCTTTAATGCCCGCATCTTCAACGTGGAAAGACTGAACCCAGTATTGAAGCGCAGCAGAAAGTTCTCCGGTTGCCCCGCCAAACTGCTCTAGCAACAGCTGGGCAAATACAGGATTAGCCTCACTGACTTGAACGGTATGAACGGGATCTTTTTTGTGAAAAAACATAGTTACCCTTGTGTTTTTAATTAGCTTGGTTTAGCTAACTCTTAGTCTTTTATGATCGCTGCTTTTAATCTATCTATGTTCTATACATAGATAGACAATATGGGTATATATAGTTGCCCTTGAGAGCTATGTTCTAGGGTATATAACCGGGAAGGTGCGACAATTAAATATAGAACCTGCGCCAGATGGGCAAAGGGTAAAGCCCGTGCCTGTCCTACGTTTAATTGCAAATGCTTACTTACTGCCTGTGCACATCTCTTGTTTGGGCTAAATTTTGAAAACGAATACAACCCCATCTACCGGGCGCATCCGCGCGACGAGGCACCCACCCTACAAACCTCAAAGTGCTTCTGTCCTGGGATAGATTTAACCAGCGAAACAGGCGCTATAGAATTTGGAAAGTTTTTTTGCGATCGCGCCAATGCCGCCCAGGCTAATCTCTTTCTACTCCTCACCAGTCTTTATTCCGTGTCTGCCGGAGGCCGGTCAGTTGATTTATGATCTTTGGCAGTTTGCCAAATGCCCACGACAGCCGCTTTTTAAGCCTTTAGGTGCAAGCCTGAGTCCTTCAGAGCGCTTGGAACCGTATGCCAGCCTGGGGAACTAGGGCTTTCTTATGGCAACCTGCGATCGCACCATCTTAGTTCTTGACGATGACGCCCTGGGCAGCGCTGGCCTCTACCAGCGCTTGCTTGAGCAAGAGATTGCGCCTGCGTATCGCGTCATTACAGAGGGCTATGGCGGCCCCATTCTAGACCTGTGCCGCACCTACTCAGTGACGGCCATCCTTTTACTGTGTTATGCTCCTGAGCTGCGTGGTTTTGAGCTGCTGGCTCAGCTCAAAACTCAGCTGGGCAACGCCTGTCCGCCAGTTGTGGTTGTGGGCGACAACGATGCCAGCCTGACCAGACGGGCCTTTAAGGCTGGCGCAGCAGATTACCTCATTCGAGAGCAGGTAACCGCCGACACGCTTTGCCAGGCGCTTTGCGGTGCCGTCCCGGCTGCGGGTGCGGCCGCTTCAGACTCCACAGCTGCTCTCTCCTTTTACGATCGCTATCGTGACCTGCTTGAGTCGCTGGATGAAGGCTTTTGCCTCTGCAAAATGCTGCTCAGCCCGGATGGTACCCCCGTTGACTACCTATTTTTGGAGGTCAACGCTGTTTTTGAGTCGCTAACCGGGTTACAGCAGCCCGTTGGCAAAACCGCGCGCGAGCTAGTGCCCGGTCTAGAAGAAACCTGGTTTGAAATCTATGGCCAGGTCGCGCTCAATCGCCAGCCCATTCGCTTTGAACAACAGTCGGTGCCCATGCAGCGCTGGTTCGATCTGTATGCCTTCCCGATGGGTAAGCCCCAGCACCACCTGTTTGGCATCCTATTTAGAAACATCACTATTCGCAAACTAGCAGAACAGGAGCAAGAAAAGTTTTTTGCCGTAGGTTCAGATCTGCAAGTGGTCACGAGTAGCGGCGGGTACTTTCGCTGGGTCAGCCCGTCCTTTGAACGACTGCTGGGCTGGACAGCTGCCGAAACCACCGCTCGGCCCTGGACTGAGTTTGTCCATCCAGACGATGTCAACTCATCTGTGCTGGAGGCAGAAAATTTGTTCTCTGGCCAAGAAACCTTTGCCTTTGAGAATCGCTACCGCCATAAAGACGGCTCATACCGCTGGTTGCTCTGGAGAGCCCAGCCCGACAGTGATCAGCAGCTGCTTTACGGGGCTGCCGTTGACATTACCGAAAGCAAGCGCCACGCCGCTAATACGGCTTTTTTGGCTGAAATCGCGACCGAGTTTTCTCGGCTTTCGTCAGCCGATCAGATTATGCAAACCGTTGGCGCAAAAATTGGTGCGTATCTAGATCTATCGGCCTGTGCCTTTGTCGAAATTGATGCGGCTGAAGCAGAAGCGACCATCAACTATGCCTGGCATGCCGCAGGAACACTCGACCCGGTGGGTACCTATCGCGTCGCCGATTTTTTCACCGATAGCTTTCGTCAGGCGGCCCACCACCAGGAGACGGTCGTGGTTCGAGACACCCGTGCCGATCCTCGCATCCATGGTGAACCCTATGCCGCCGTGAACGTCAGATCACTGATCAGCGTGCCGTTTCACAAAGATGATCGGTGGCGGTTTATGCTCAACGTCTACGACTCGGTGCCCCACGACTGGCGCGATGACGAAGTTGAACTGATCCGTGAGCTGGCTTATCAAATCTTTCCCCGCCTAGAGCGTGCCCGCGCTGAAGCGGCGTTAAGAGAAAGCGAAGCTCGCTTTAAAGGCTTTGCTGAAAACAGCAGCGACGTGATTTGGATCACGGATGCAAAGAAGTATCGGCTGGTCTATGTCAGTCCTTCCTTTGAGCAGGTGTGGGGTCACTCTGCGACTGAACTGTACGCAGACCTAAACCGTTTTGTAGAGTTTATCTATCCTGACGATCGCGATCGCGTCCAGCAGGGTTGGCAACACTGCACCCAAGTGGCCTATACCCAGGAATATCGCGTCATTCGTCCCGATGGCACCATCGTTTGGATTCGCGATCGCGGGTTTCCCATTTTTGATCACCGGGGAGAGCTGTTGTGGGTGGGCGGCATTGCCGAGGACATTAGCGAACGCAAGCAGGGCGAAGCCAAACGCAGGCAGACCGAAGCCGACCTGCGAACCAGCGCGGAGCAGTTAAGTTTGGCCCTGGCGGCGGCTAAACTGGGCGACTGGAGTTGGGATGTCGCCACCGACGTGGTGATCTTGTCAGAGCAGGCTGGCGACATATTTGACCTTCCGCCCGGCCCCCACATGACCTGGACGCAGATACAGCATCTCATCCATGCAGACGATCGCGATCGCGCCCGAGCCCAGGTCGAGCAGGCGATCGCCGACCACAGCGACTACGACATTGAGTACCAGGTGGTCCGTGCCGACGGTGAGTCTCGATGGGTGGCGGCCAAAGGGCGCGCCCAGTACGACTCGTCTGGAGAGGTTTTAGGCATACTTGGGGTGGTGCAGGATATTACCTCCCGCAAACAAACCGAGCAAGAACGCGAACAGCTGCTGACCAGCGAACGCACCGCCCGCACCCAGGCCGAAGCCGCCAACCGCATCAAAGACGAATTTTTAGCCGTGGTTTCCCACGAGCTCAGGTCGCCCCTCAACCCCATTTTGGGCTGGTCGCAACTGTTACGCAAAGGTCAGCTTAAGCCTGAAAAGACGCAGTATGCCCTAGAGATTATTGAGCGCAACGCCCAGGTGCAGGCGCAGCTGATCAACGATCTGCTCGATGTGTCCCGGGTTTTGCGCGGCAAGCTGAGCTTGAACAAAAAAGCCGTCAACCTGGCGGTGGTGGTTCGAGCCGCCTTAGAAACGGTGCAGCTAGCGGCAGACGCCAAATCCATTCAGATTCACACGGCCCTGGAGCCCAACATGAGGCCAGTGTCGGGCGATATCGATCGGCTGCAGCAAGTGGCCTGGAACCTGCTCTCCAACGCGGTCAAATTTACCCCCGAGGGAAAGCGGATTGAGGTGCGGCTAGAGCAGGTAGAGGGTGAGCAAGCCGTAGAGCACCCAGGAGTACTCGAAGTCGAACCTGGCGATCAGTACTCGTCGGCCCCGCGACCAAGCTATGCTCAGCTCACCATCAGCGACACGGGAAAAGGCATTCACCCCGAGTTTCTGCCCCATGTCTTCGATCGTTTTCGGCAAGAAAATGCGACCACTACGCGACAATTTGGCGGGCTGGGGCTGGGGCTGGCCCTGGTGCGCTACCTGGTAGAACTGCATGGCGGCAGAGTGCAGGCCGACAGCCCCGGCGAAGGCCAGGGGGCCACCTTTACCGTCCAGATTCCGATCATGGCGCAAGGCTCTACAACCGACCAGGAGGTCGAACCCTTTAAGCCCGCCACCGACTTAACCAATGTGCAAATTTTGGTGGTCGACGACGATGCCACTACCCTTGAATTTATTGCCTTTTTGCTAGAGCTAAATGGGGCCAGGGTGGTCGCCGCCGCCAGCGTGGATGAAGCGCTCTCGGAGCTAGCCCAGTTTACACCCGACATTTTGCTGAGCGATATTGGCATGCCCGAGCGAGACGGCTACACGCTCATGCGACAGGTGAGACGCCTCTCCCCCGAGCAGGGCGGCCAGGTGCCTGCGATCGCGCTGACCGCCTACGCCGGAGAAATTGACTATCAGCAGGCCATGGCGGCGGGCTTTCAAAGACATATTTCTAAACCCGTTGAGCCCGATCATTTAACTAAAGCGATCGCAGAACTGCTAAATCTCAACGGACCGTCATCTCTGTAGGTTTTCTGGGATGGGCCTCCTGCCTGGCTTAGGGGGTGTTTATGCGTTAGATGTCTCCAACACAAGCGGTCCAGCCGCCTCGGCTGGGTGCCCCCGATGGGGCGATTGCCCCCGCTTGATTAGCACGTAGGCGGCGGGGACAAAGTAGAGGGCCAGCAGCGTTGCGCCTGCAATGCCGCCCGAAATCGCGATCGCCAGCGGTTGCCAAAACGGGTCGCCCCCGGCCAGCAGCGGCACAAAGCCGATCATCGTTGTGGCTGTAGTGGTGACCACGTGGCGCGTGGCCTTGAGCAAGACGCGGTGCACCGCTCTGGGGTCGCCGTGGCGAGCTTCGGGGTCTTCGTTAAACGCCGTGAGCACCACAATCGAGTCGTTGATTGCAACCCCAATTAAACCCATGGTGCCGACGATCGCCATAAAGCCCAGCACCGACCCAAACAGCTTTAGTGACAGCAGCGCCATACCAATCGAGCCCACCGCCACCACCGCAATAATGCCCGCCTGCCGAAACGACCCCAGCGATAGCACCAGCGCCACCACCATACCCAGCAGCAGGATGGGTAAAAACAGCAGCAGGTTGCCCATAGCACTGCTTTGCTCTTCGACTTCGCCGCCAAACTCGTAGCGGTAGCCGGGCGGCAGCTCAACATTGGCCGCCGCCAGTTTGGCCTGGAGCGCCGTGAGCACCGTACTGGGCAAGACGCCAGCCGTAATAAATGCCTGCACGGTATTCACGCGCTGCTCGTTGCGGCGGGCAATGCTGGCCAACTGGGGCACCAGCTCAAATTCACCCAGAGCCGAGGTGGGGCGAAAGCCGCGATCTTGAGCCTGAGCAGGCCGCAGGTCGAGAGATGCCAGCTGATTGAGGCTGGCCCGATCGGCATTGGTTAGCCGCACCCGCACCGGCAGGTTTTCGGTCGATTCTAAAATGGCACCTCCTGTAACCCCTTCAGAATAGGCATCGAGCTGCTGGGCAATTTCTGTATTGGTCAACCCGGCCTGGCGCACCTGCTCGTCATCCAGATTTAGCCCTAGCTTGGGCTGGCCTTCGGTCAGGTCGTCGCGCACAGCCACTACATCAGGAATAGTCGTCAAAAGGGCTCGCACGTCCATGCCCAGGCGGCGCAGCTCGTCTAGATTGGGGCCGTAGATGCGCATTTCGACCGGGGCGTCAAAGGGTGGCCCCTGCTGAAACTTCTGCACAATCACGCGGGCGGCGGGAAACAGGTCGCTCAATTCCTGCTGTAGCGCTTGCACCAGCGACTCTACCCCGGCTTCAGAGCTGAGCTGCACCATCGCCTGGGCGTAGTAGGGCTGGTTTTCGCGCGAGCTTTGAATGTTGTAGTAAAACCGAGGGGCGCTCTGGCCCACAAACCAGTAGACATCCTGCACGGTTTCGTGCGCCAGCATAACGTCGCGAGCCTGAAGCACGTTGGCGCGGGTCTGCTCAATTGAGGTCTGGGCGGCAAACTCAATTTCGACCTGAAACTGATCGCGATCGACCAGGGGAAAGAACTGGTTTTCGAGGGTCGTAGCTGAGATAAAGCCGACCAGCGGGATGGATAGGACCAGGGCGATCGCCAGCAGGGGTCGAGCCGTCGCCCGTCGGGTTGACCAGCGGTAGGGGCGTGCCAGCCACGGCAGCGACAGACCCTCATTCCACCAGGCCCCTGGTCTGGCCAAAAACCTAGCAACTTGGCCGCGTGGGGGCTGGGGCTGATGGCGACGACCCAGCAGCCGCGCCGCGAGGACGGCAATCAAACTTAGCGAAATAGCCAGCGACGAAATCAGCGCCAAAATTACCCCCAGCGCGATCGTGCCGACAAACTCTCCCGCCGCCCCCGGCAGCAGGTAAATGGGTAAAAAGGTCAGCACCGTCGTCACCGTTGAGGCCAGCAGCGGCACTTTCAAATAGTTCACCGTTTTGGTGGCGGCGTGGAGCGGCTCGGCCCCGGTTTTGATGTCGGTTTGAATCTCATCGACCACCACGATCGCATTGTCGATCAGCAAGCCCAGGGCAATAATCAGCCCCGTTACCGACATCTGGTGAATGGGGACGCCCAGCAGGCTCATCCAGCCAAATACGGCAAAGATGGTAAAGGGTAGCGCCGTGCCAATCACCAGCGCCGATCGCCAGCCCATTGCCACCACGGTGACACCGACCACGAGCAGCGCCGACATCACCAGGTTGACCATCAGCGTGCTGATTCGGTTTTCGACGTAGCCGCTCTGGTCAAAGATAATTGTGAGACTCAGGCCTTCCGGCAGGCGATCGCGAACGTCATCCACCGCCGCTCGGGCCTGGGCCGCCCACTGGTCAATGCGCAGCCCCGACTGCATCATCACGCCGACCACCACCGCCGGTTTGCCGCTGACGATGGCCGCGTCGCTGAGCGGGGAGCGAATGCCCCGGCTAACGCTGGCGATATCGCTGAGCCGGGTAAACTGGCCGCCGCTGGTGCGAATGGGGATTTGGCGAATCTGCTCGGTGGTCTCTAGCTCGCTCTCGACCTCAATGGCAACGGTCTGCTCAGGCGTGCGCAGCTGCCCGGCGCTGGCTTTGGCGTCGCTCAGGCCAACCTGATTGGCCAGCTCCTGGGGCGATAGGCCCACCCCCACCAGCTCTGGCGCGTTGATTTCGACCAAAATTTCTTCATCTGGGCTGCCAAAGAAATCAACATCCTCGGTACCGTTGAGCGATCGCAGGGTCACCCCCAGATCTTCGGCATAGCGGCGCAGCAGGGCGTAGTTGGGCTGATTCGGCAGCTCCCACGTCACCGAAGCAACCAGGGTATAGGCCTTCAGCAACACCTCAGAAAACTCAGGGGCAGCCGCTCCAGCGGGAAACAAAACCGCTGCGTCATCCATGGCGTCGCGCGCCTTTGACCAAACCGGCTGGGCATTGTCAATCGAATCGGCCAGCTCAATAGACACGCTAGAAAACCCCACCCGAGAGTCCGATTCGATCACGTCGATCTCTTCAATTTCAGCCAGTTCTGCTTCTAGCACCGTGGTCACCAGCGCCTCTACCCGCTCCGCGCTGGCACCGGGAAAGGCGGTTGTGATCACAGCAATCCGCGACACCAGCTCCGGGTCTTCCTGGCGCGGCAGCGATTGGTAGGCCGATAGCCCCCAGGCCAAGATCAGGATGATGGTGAGGACGAGCAGGCGAATGTTGGTAAAGAAGGGGCGAACCATGGGGAC
>NZ_JADEXE010000061.1 GCF_015207265.1 Nodosilinea sp. LEGE 07298
GTGCGGGAGAATGAATGGGTTTTCTCGCGACTCTATTGCTGTAAGTCGGTGGGGAGGGCGGCTGGCTTAACAGCAATGGTTTGGTCACGGCCGTCGCGATGAATGTCAAGGTTGAGAGTGTCGCCAATGGCGCTGGCTTCTACCCTGGCCTGCACGTCGGGGGGACTATCGACGGGGATGCCTTCGATGGAGCGAATGACATCGCCAATTTCTAGGCCAGCGGCCCGAGCCGGGCTGTCGGGCAGTATGCCGACGATTAGCACACCGGGCTCATCGTCGTTTTCGAGCTTGAGGTTGAGCTGCTGTTCTTCGTTAATACGTTCCACCATCTCCGCCGACAGCTCTACCATTTGAATGCCCAGGAAGGGATGCTGCACTTCGCCAGTGGCAAATAGCTGATCGGCAATGCGCTTGGCGGTCTCGATGGGAATGGCAAACCCTAGACCCTGGGCATTGGCGCGAATGGCCGTGTTCATGCCAATCACTTCGCCCCGGTCGTTGAGTAGGGGGCCGCCTGAGTTGCCAGGGTTAATCGCGGCATCGGTTTGAATGAACTGCACCCGCTTGTCGGGAATGCCCACCTGATTACTGCTGCGCCCTAGGGCGCTGATGATGCCTGCGGTGACGGTGTTGTCGAGGCCGAGGGGGTTGCCAATGGCGATCGCCCACTGACCGGGAGCCAGCTCTTGGGTGCTGCCCAACCGCACCGATGGCAGGTCGGCTGCTTCAATTTTGATCGCGGCTACATCGGTAACCGGGTCGACCCCCACTACCCGGCCTTCAAAGTCACGTCCGTCACGCAGGGTAACCTGTACGGTTCTAGCGCCCTCAACAACGTGGGCATTGGTGAGAATCTGGCCATCGTCGGAGAGAATAAAACCTGACCCAGTGCCCTGCTCCAGGCGATCGGGCAGGTTAGAGGGGGGCATTTCTCCTTCTTCCTCAAAGAAACGGCGAAAGAAAGGATTGTTGAAGGCGTCGGGGCCAAGGCTGGGCACGGTGCGCTCGGCGTCAATACGCACTACCGCTGGCCCCACCTGCTCGACCGCCAGGGCAATGAAATTTTGATCGTCACCCCCTAATTGACCGATGGCTGACGAGTCTTGAGGCGGTTCAGCGACCTGAGTCAGTGAGGTTGTGAGGGCTGAAGGCGTTTCTGCTGTGATTTCAGCCTCAGCAGCGTCTTCTGAACCGGCCTGAGAGACGTAGTAGTGGCCCGCCCAGCCTATGCCACCGCCAACGAACAAAGCTGCGGCTACCCACGCAACTGGCGGAGAAAACTGCTTTGGCAACGAATCCATTCCGATGACCTCTGCTACTATGCCTGTGCTAACCTAGCCCGGCCACAGATGGCCAAGATTGCCTACTTTTGGGCATGATCGTACTCTAACAATATTCTCTGTTGAAAAATAACTGGCAAAGCTGATGCCAGGAATCAGAAAATTTTAGCGCTAGCTCTGGGTATTACTGGTCAGCAATACCTCTGGACCCTACCTCTGAGCAATTTAGCCTGTCTTGCCTATTATAGAGGCTGTACCCTCTGGGGGATCTTTTGGATCGCCTGTGGGGCCAGCATTAGAGTGGGCTAAAACGCAGAAATTGTATGGTGTTGCACGTTTTACGTACGAGTTGGAGACTGCGCCAGTGGGTCTCGGGTCTAGCTTTTAGTCCAAGGTATAGACCCTTGCTACCTAGCCTAATGGTCGGGCTGGCTATAGCTGGCGTAGCGTCGGTAGGAATGTCGCCTCGGGCGATCGCCCAAACTAGCCCAGCCGCTTGTCCTCAGCCGGTACTATCGCGGCTCACTCGCCATCGGGTCGCTTCTGGCGAAACCCTGGCGACCATTGCCCAGCGCTACAGCCTTTTACCTGCAACCATCATGGGGCTCAACACCTCTACCCAGGGGGGCACCGTTAGCCCTGGTCAAGAGCTGCTAATTCCGCCTTTCAACGGCATTAGAGTGGCTGTAACCCCAGGGCAAACCTGGGAGCAGGTAGCCCAGGCCTACAACAGCCGGGCCGATGTGCTGTTTGAGGTCAACGGCTGCGTGGGCTCGGTGCCCTCAGCAATTTTTGTGCCGGGGGTGAACTGGTTCCCAGGGGTGCGGACTACGGCTACGGCGACTCCAGCCGATCGCCAGAGCCCGCTCCAGGGTTATCCGCTGCCCAGGCGATCGCAGGTAATTGTCAACTACGGCTGGCAGCCCGACCCAGCCCAGGGCAAGCTGGTGTTTAACACTGGGGTGGCGCTGGCTAGCCCCGCCAGCACGCCGGTATTGGCGGTGGGGCCTGGCACCGTGGCCTTTGCTGGCAGCGACTCGATCTACGGTAACTTGGTCGTCATCAACCATTCCCAGGGCCTGCAAACCCGCTATGCCAACCTGGATACCCTGGCTGTACGGGCTGGGCAGACGGTGCGTCAGGGCGATCGCCTCGGTCCAATTGCGCCCCAGGGTGGTGATGACGAATCGTTTGTATTTTTTGAGGTGCGGCTCAACTCCGCTATGGGCTGGGTAGCCCAAGATCCTCAAGATTTTGTGCCCGCTATGGTGCTGCGTTAAGGGGGGTGCCGGTCTGGGCAGTATGATAGCCACTGCTTGGCTGGTCACGGCTGGCGCAAGCGAGCAAGACCGCTTACAATTGGCCCTAACAGGGCATGGGCAGCGGTCAGGTGTGAACCAGTGGTCCCAAGTAATTTTATGGCACAGTATTTTTCAAAGCAGCCTTTGCGTACTAACCCAGAGCCATTTTCTGAGGTGAAAGACCCGGCCTTAACTTCGGGTTTGTTTTGGGCACGGCTGCTCACCTATCGTCCTCTGTTTTTGCTGGGAGGGCTGTGGCTGGCTCTAGTGTGTGTGTCTGCGATCGCTTACCACTGGCTGATGTTTAACGAGCCGATTGAAGACGCAGCCTACTCTGAAGCACCCCTGACTGTGGTCGACGCGCTACCGCAAGCTCTACCGTCTGCCAGTAGCCGTCTACCAACCGGCAATACTGCACCTGCCAATGCCGCTGCACCCGTTAGCAATGCCTCCTCCCGGTCTGGCCCAGTTACACTGTGGGTTCTGTTCAGTCTGGTAGGCCTATGCGGCTTTGGCTGTTTTGTGCTGGCCCAGCAGATTAGGGCGTCGGCTCGTCCGACTAAGCGCAAAAAGCCTCGCCCCCGCCCGGTGGTTAAGTCTGCTGCGCCTGTACTACCACCTCAGCCTAAACGCCTTGCTCCCTATTCCCCCCAGCGAGATGGGTTTGTTGTGCCAGGAGTTAGAATTATTGAGGCTCCAGCGCCTAGGCTATCACTCAAAAACTCGCCGGTTCGTCCCCTCTCAGCGAACGAACCGCAGGTGGTTGCTAGGGCGATGCCACGGCCAGATCGTCCTTCCCAACCTCAGGTTGTAGCGGCGGCTCTGGTGCCTTCCCATCACCCAGCGGTGGTGCCCGATGAGGCCGACCTCTCTCTAGACTGGCCGGAGGGTAGTGTGGCCCACGCCCTGGATATGCGTCAGCGGCGATCGCTGTCATCCTTTATGTAGGCCGCTTTCCTGTAGGGGTTTTGAGTCAGCTTCCCGTTATTTATCACCCCGACTATGTGGCCCCTTTGCCCGACGGGCATCGTTTTCCGATGCCTAAGTTTCGGCTGCTGCGCGATCGCCTGCTGCACGACGGCGTTATTACCCTAGACCAGATCTATCAGCCCGGCGAACCACTCCAGGGCTGGCTTGAGCTAGTTCATTACCCTGCCTACGTCAACGACTATCGCCAGGGCACGTTAGACGCCAAGGCCCAGCGCCGCATTGGCCTACCCTGGAGCACTGCTCTGGTCAAGCGCACCTGCACGGCGGTAGGGGGCACGATTCTCACCGCCAAGCTGGCCTTAGAGCGAGGGCTGGCCTGTAATACGGCTGGGGGCACTCACCACGCCTTTCCTGACTATGGTTCTGGCTTTTGCATTTTCAACGATTTGGCGATCGCTACCCGTGTGCTGCAAAAACAGGGCCGTGTGCAGCGGGTGCTAATCCTCGATCTGGATGTTCATCAAGGGGATGGCACCGCCTGGATCTTCCGCAATGATCCTAATGTGTTTACCTTCTCGATGCACTGCCAGGAGAACTTTCCCGCTCGTAAGCAGGTCAGCGATCTTGATGTGCCTTTGGCGTTGGGTATGGAAGATCAGGCGTACTTGGACTATTTGGCCCAGTACGTCCCCGATTTGCTGGCCCAGGTGCGGCCTGACCTGGTGCTCTACGATGCCGGGGCCGACCCCCACCGGGATGACGTGCTAGGCAAGCTGGCGCTGACGAATACGGGGATCTATGAGCGCGATCGCTACGTACTAGACATCTGCGTCAAAGCAGGCTATCCCGTCGCCTGTGTCATCGGCGGAGGCTACGGTAAATCGATGGATGACCTGATTTTTCGCCACTCGCTGCTGCACCGGGCCGCCGCTGAGGTCTTCCGGCAGCGGGGGTTGTAATGCGGCATTGTCAACCTCGGTGCTGAGCAATGCCGGTAATGTTGTGGCCGCCTAAGCCCTGAGCAACTGCCTTCTGGTACAGGGCATGTATCGCCGTAGCTGCTGGAGCCGCTGCTCCCACAGCCTGAGCCGTTTCCAGCACGTAGCGAAAATCTTTTTCCACTAGGTCAATCGGAAACAGGGGAGCATGGTTGTTGGCAACCATCAAATTTCCTGCCAAGCGGGCCGCCGGGCTGATTATGGGCAGCTCGCCCAGCAAGTCCAGAGCCTGGGCTGGAGGTAAACCCAGGTTGTCTAGCAGCCCCAAAAGTTCGGCCAGAGCTGCGACCTGGATGCCAAACAGGGCGTTGACAGCCAGTTTCAGGGCCATCCCCTGCCCTACCGGCCCAACATGGTGGACTGTAGAACCACCCGCTCCCAGCAGAATGTGCTGAACTTGGGCTAGGGTTTCGGCTCTGCCGCCAACCAGATAGGTCAGTTTGCTTGCTTCGGCCTGGGGCCGGGAGCCAACGGCTGGGGCCTCTAAAAAGGCGATGCCGCTGTTCTCCATGGCAGTGGCCAGTGCTTGAATCCAGGCAACAGTGAGGGTGCTCAATTCGACAGCGATCGCCCCAGAACCCATGCCCCCCAAAGCCCCGGTCTCAGGATCTAGCCAAATCGCTCGGGAGGCGTCGTTGTCGGTCACCATAGCTAGGACAACGTCAGCATCCTGGGCGGCGGCTCGGGGTGATGGGGCGACGCTGGCTCCCTGGGCAACCAGCGTCTTAGCTGGGGCCGGAGAGCGGTTCCAGACGGTAACGGTATAGCCGGCCTTGATTAGGTTGATGGCCAGGCGTGTGCCCATTGCGCCTAGGCCCAAAACAGTAATGTTTTGCATTAGCTTTGGGCCTGCTGAAGCCAGGCCAGGGCGGTTTCTGGGGCCAGGCGATCGCGATAATCGACGGTGACAAAGGCGTTTAGCACAGTGCCATCTTGAGCCACAAGATAGGTGGCAGGCACCGGAAGCTCAAAGCTGCGATCGCCGTTGTGCGTCTCCAAATCGACCCCAAAGGCTTCGTAAATAGGGAGCAGGCTGGCGTCTAGAGTAAACACCAGCCCAAACTGCTGGGCTACGCCATTACCCCGGTCAGACAGCACCGGAAACTTTAGCTCGTGCTTTTCCTGAGTCGTAAGCGACTGATCGGGGGTTTGGGGCGAAATAGCCACCAGGGTCGCCCCCAGGTCAGTGATGTCAGCTAAATGAGCCTGGAGAGCCTGCAACTCTAGATTGCAGTACGGGCACCAGTGGCCGCGATAAAACGAGATCAGCAGCGGCCCCTGGGCGCGTAACTCGGCACTGTATACCAGGGTGCCCGTGGCATCGGGCAGCTCAAAATCGGGCATGATTTGCCCCACCTGAAGGGTCTGGGCCTCCAAATTCGTGGCAGCCAGCTTGGCCGTGGCGGCTTCCATCGTGGCAAAGGTCTCTGCTGGCACCTGCTGTCGCACGCCCTCGGTCATGGTTTTGAGGTCTGTTGTCAGCATCGTTAAATTCCTCAATTAGAGCGGTCTGTTAGCACCTTAATCCTTGACCAATCAGCAATAAAGCCCCTTTTGTGACTATCTGTCATGCAAAAGCTGCATGAATCTGCATTTTTTGCTGCGGAAACACCGATGAAATGCTGACTTTCAGAAAAATTGATGCTTACAATGCAGGAATGGATTTATCGGTGCTGCAAGTCTTTGTGGAGGTAATGCGCCAGGGCAGTTTTGCTGCTGTAGCCCGCGATCGCAATGTCGATCCATCTTCGGTTTCCCGCGCGATCGCTAGCTTAGAGCAAGAGTTGGGGGTAAGGCTGTTGCAGCGCACAACCCGTCGTCTAGCGCCCACCGAGGCAGGCCTTGCTTACTTTGAGCGCATTGAGCCCCTCATTGAAGAGATGCAGCAGGCGATTGCGATCGCCGCCGATACCTCTGGCCAGCCCCGAGGCCAGCTCCGCGTTACAACGTCTGTGGCCTTTGGGCATCAGTGCATTGTGCCGTTGCTGCCTGAGTTTCAGGCCTTGTACCCCGACCTCACTGTAAACCTGCTGTTGACCGATACTGTGGTCAATCTACTGGCCGAAGGCATTGATGTAGCTCTGCGACTGGGACGATTAGCCGACTCCACGCTGATGGCTCAAAAGCTAATGGAAACCCGCTATTCGGTTTGCGCCAGTCCCCAGTACCTGAAACACTGGGGGCACCCTAATGATCCTCATGAGGTATCGCAACACAACTGCCTGCTGTTCCCGCTGACGGGGTTTCGCTCAAGCTGGCGATTTAGGGCTAGGGATGGTCAAGAAACGGTGGTCCCAGTGCAGGGACGTACGCTGATCTCCAGCGGGCTGGCTCTACAGGATTGCGCGATCGCGGGTATGGGCCTAGCGCTGCTGCCCCATTGGCTAACTGACACAGCGCTGAAAACCGGCACCCTGGTCAATGTCTTGCCCGACTACGATATTACCGGAACCGACTTTCGCACTGGGGCCTGGATCGTCTATCCATCCCGCCGCTACCTGCCCTTAAAGGTAAACGCCTGGATCGATTTTTTGAAGCAGCACAGACGGTTCAACCCTGGCGCAGGCGGCACAGGTTAAGCTGTCCTTTGGAAATCAACTGACCAACAATGGATTGGATCATCGCCACTTTCTATAAATTTGTGCCTCTAAGCGAGCCAGAGGCGCTGCGGATCGATCTGCTCGAAAAATGTCTAGTCTGGGGGCTGCGGGGCACCATTCTGGTAGCTAGCGAAGGGCTAAATGCTACGGTGGCTGGGTCCCGCCAGGGCCTTGACCTACTTTTAAAACGGCTCCACCAGCATCCCGAGATTGGGAATTTTAGCTATCAAGAATCCACCACTGACGAGGCTCCCTTTGAGCGTATGAAGGTGAAGCTCAAACAGGAAATTGTCACCCTAGGGCGGCCCGAGGTAAACCCTGCCCAGCAGGAGGTAGGCACTTACATCACTCCCCAAGACTGGAACCGGTTGATCACTGATCCTGACGTTGTGCTGATTGACGCCCGTAACGACTTTGAGGTAGAGCTGGGCACCTTTAAGGGCGCAGAAAATCCCCAGACACAAGCTTTTCGAGAATTGCCCGACTACGTGGCGACCCATCTCGACCCCACCCGGCACAAAAAAGTAGCGATGTTTTGTACCGGCGGCATTCGCTGCGAGAAGGCCACTGCCTATATGCTTGAGCAGGGCTTTGAGCAGGTTTACCACCTCAAGGGCGGCATTCTCAACTATCTGAAGACGGTGCCGGAGGATGCCAGCCTGTGGCACGGCGACTGCTTTGTATTCGACGATCGCGTTGCCGTTGATCACCATCTCAACCCCACTGACCACGCTCTCTGCCTGGGCTGCGGCCACCCCGTCAGTCCTGCTGAACAGGCATCTCCCGAGTACGAAGCGGGCATTTCTTGCCCCCATTGCTATGCTGAGCTGACTCCAGAGAAGCGATCGCGGCTAGAAGCCCGTCAACGCCAGCGTTGACCTACTACCGCTTATCCCTTCCAAGCTTTTCAAAGCCTTCCCAAACTAAAATCGCCAATTCAAAATTCATGTCACCCACCGATCCATGCCTGCAATCGCTTAACTACGGTCCTACCGACGGCAGCGCCGACTGGTGTCTGGTGGCACTGCACGGCTGGGGCGCTAATGCCGCCGATTTGGTGGGCCTAGCGCCCTATCTGAATCTAAAAAATTTTTCGATGATTTTTCCCGATGCCCCTTGGCCCCATCCCCAGGTGCCGGGAGGCCGGATGTGGTATAGCTTTCCGGCCGGGTACGACTTTCGCCGCCCCCACGATTTTACGGTCCAGGCCGATCTGCAAGCGAGCCAAGGGCAGCTGAAAAGCTGGCTGATGGGTGTGACGAAAACAACCCATATTCCCCTAGAACGAACTATCTTGGCCGGATTTTCCCAAGGGGGTGCGATGACGCTAGATGTGGGACCGCAGCTGCCGCTAGCAGGGCAGATTATTCTCAGCGGCTATCTGCACAGCGAAGTCCAGGCCCCGATTAGCCCCCGCCCGGTAATGGTGGTGCACGGCACGGTTGACCCCGTCGTGCCGATCGGGCTGGCTCACCAGGCTAAAGATGCTTTGGCCGCCCAAGGGCAACCTGTCACCTGGCACGAAGTGGCGATGGGGCATGAAATTCCGCCCCAGGTAATGGGTTTAATTGCCGGGTTTTGCGAAGATTTGAGGCAGGGCCGAGGGAATACCCCGACTAACCCTTTAGGATAAAGGAAGGTGAACTGGCCCCAGACTGCGACGGTCAAGGACCGGCCCCCAGGGGCAATCGCGCAGCAGCAGGGCAGATGTCGCTAAGGGGGAAAAGACTATGCAAAGCCTACATGTTTCGCAGCAGGCCGTTTCAGACATGACACCGGATACGGTGGCTGAGCTGGCTACTCGTCTCGAGACCGACGCCTACGAGAACGCTTTTGAGGGGCTGCAAGACTGGCACTTGCTGCGAGCGATCGCGTTTCAGCGGCCCGAGCTGGTGGAGTCCTACGTCTACCTGCTCGACCTCGAACCCTACGATGAGTCGTAGCTCGCCCAGCCCCAAATCCTGACGGCATACCCCCGCTTGGTAGGGGCGAACGGTGTTCGCCCTCGGTCGGTTATGTTTGAATCAAGGTTTCTGCATTCAGATTTGGCATGACTGACACTCTATCCGTGGCGGCTCCGCGTCGGGTGCTGCTGGGCATTAGCGGCGGCATTGCGGCCTACAAAGTGTGCTCTGTAATCTCATCGCTAGCGAAAGAAGGCGTAGCGGTGCGAGTAGCGCTGACTCAGCAGGGGCAGGCCTTTATACCGCCGTTGGCGGTGGCTACTCTATCGCGCCACCCCGCCTACACCGACGAAACGTTTTGGCAGGCGACTCAGGGTCGCCCTCTGCATATTGATCTCGGCGAATGGGCCGAACTGCTGGTGATTGCGCCCCTGAGCGCTAACACCCTCGGCAAGCTGACCCACGGCCTGGCGGATAATTTGCTCACCAATACGGTCCTAGCCTCGACCTGCCCGGTGCTGCTGGCTCCGGCTATGAATACCGACATGTGGCAGCAGCAGGCAGTACAGCGCAACTGGCACCAGCTTTTGCAGGATGCTCGCTACCACAGCCTTGAGCCAGGAAGTGGGGTGCTGGCCTGCGATCGCGTTGGTACCGGGCGCATGGCCGAACCTGACGATATTCTCACCCACGTTCACTCGTTGCTGCACACCGGGGGTAAACGCGATCTGGTGGGCAAGCACTTATTAATCAGCACCGGCAGCACGCGGGAATATCTGGATCCTGTTCGTTTTATTGGCAACCCCGCCAGCGGCAAAATGGGGATCGCCCTGGCCCAGGCGGCGATCCACCGAGGGGCTACCGTCACGCTCGTTCACGGCCCTCTAGACGACTCCCTCAAAGCTCGCCTGGGGGGAATCCAAGCCGTGGGTGTCACCACGGCTGAGGAGATGCACCGGGCCATGCTCACCCACCTGCCCCAGGCCGATTGGGTCGTGATGGCAGCGGCGGTGGCGGATGTGAAACCTGCAACCCAGGTCGTCACCAAACTCGCTAAGGCCGACCTGCCGGAGGCGCTGCCCCTGGCCCAGGTGCCCGACATTGTGGCCGACCTGGCCCAAAAGCGATCGCCCCACCAGCGGCTGATTGGCTTTGCCGCCCAAACTGGCGATATTATTGCGCCCGCGCTCGACAAGCTCCAGCGCAAGGGGCTAGATGCGATCGTAGCCAACCCGATCGATGTGGCCGGGAGCGGGTTCGGGGGCGATCGCAACCAGGCTGTCTTGCTCACCCGGTTGGGTGACAAACTCGCCATTCCCCCCTGCACCAAGCTTTCCCTGGCTCACCAGCTCTGGAATGCCCTGCTGAAGGCCAAATTTTAGGACGGCTACCCCTGTTCATGCAGCCATCCATGAACCTCTACAATAGGGGCTGTTCTAACTCTGTCCGGGTTGCTATGACTGCTACCTCCGCGCCTAATTTACTCTCCAGTGTGGTTAACCAGGTGCTAGCGATTAAGCCCCTGTGGAACTTTGCCAAGGGACGCGCCCGCCACATGATGGTCACGCGGGCCGAAACCATTGGCGTGCCCTGGCGGGAGCGAGTTCAGGCGTTGCAGAGTCGCCATACCGCGTCTAATCTCGATGCTGCGCCATCTGCGGTTGAGGCTGGACAGCTATCTCCCCTTTGGCAGGCTGACTTGGAGTCTGTGCAAAACCCTCGCCTTGTCTACCCCAATTACTACACCACCAGCTTTCACGCCTACGACGAAGGCAACTTGGGTTGGCAACCGGCGATGGAGGTAGAGGTAGCGGCCCAGGCTGTACATGCCAAAATTTGGCCAGAGGCTGGCGCGGCTGGCGACGCTCGCCTGCGCCAGAGCTACCACGACGTGCTGATCGCTCACCTGCCCCAGGCTCCAGACGCCATTGTCGATATTGGCTGTGGAATTGGCATGAGCACCGAGGCGTTTCAAGCAACGTTTCCCCAGGCCCGCCTGACGGGGGTAGATCTGTCGCCCTACTTTCTCGCCGTCGCCCAGTATCGACAGCACGAGCGGCGTGGGAGCGGCGAGGATACCTCGCCGCTCCCCATCACCTGGCACCACGCCGCTGGCGAAGCCACCGGGCTTCCGGCTGCTTCTTACGACCTGGTTTCGGCCTGCTTGGTCTTCCACGAATTGCCCCAGTCGGCGGCCATAGCCATTATTCAGGAGGCGCGTCTGCTGCTGCGCCCCGGTGGGCACCTGGCCATTATGGATATGAACCCGCGATCGGAGGCGATTCAAAACCTGCCGCCCTTTGTCTTCACCCTGTTGAAGAGCACCGAACCCTACCTAGACGACTACTTCACTTTAGATATTGAAGCCGCCTTTGCCGCCGCCGGGTTTGAGCGACCGACGATGACCTTCAACAGCCCCCGCCATCGCACCTTTGTCGCCAGGGCGATTTAATCTCACCTTGAGCTACAGACGTGGCTAGTGCAGCGTCAGCGCTAAGAATTAGGGTGCCGTAGGGTGCATTCGCGCAGCAATGCACCGAGAGGAAGGCTTGGCTCCCTAGCCTCCCTGCTCCCTAGCCCCCGGAGAATAGTATCTAAACTTGCGCCGCAGAGCACCAGTGGTCAACTTGGCATTCTGCACAGGATAAGTACACTTGAGCGGATGGTGTGGGGCA
Organism: Nodosilinea sp. LEGE 07298; assembly: GCF_015207265.1. GTDB lineage: Bacteria > Cyanobacteriota > Cyanobacteriia > Phormidesmidales > Phormidesmidaceae > Nodosilinea. The sequence continues at coordinate 11,689 of NZ_JADEXE010000061.1, forward strand.
TAATCTGGGCATATCCTGCCGCGAATTCTCCCATTCTTCTGCCCAGAGCTAAGGTCTATGAAAAAAGCCAGTCCCGCCTCGGGGGAAACCCTAGAACGTCTCAAGCTAATGATTTACCTGGTACCTGTCTTTGGAGTGTTGCCAGCAGCCTATAGCCTGTGGCAAAAACAGGGTAGTCGCCAGGAACTGGCCGTTAGTCGGCTGGTGGTGACCCTGGCCTTGAGTTGGGTAATCACCTACGGTTTGCTGAGCGCGGGTAGTCACCTTGCCCCAGGGCTGTCGCTGCGGCTGCTAATTACCAATACTCTGGTGACTACGGGCTATACCCTCACTAACCTGGTGCTCATGGTGCGTCTGCTTCAGGGTAAATCGGTTAACTTGCCTGGATTTAGTCAGTTAAGCAAGCGGTTACCCTAGAGCATGACCCCAGGTCTATGCCGGAGGTGTAGCTTTGCTTACCTTTATGAGGGTGTTCATCTAAAACAACCTCCTGGTTCAGCATGCGAACTTAGCGGGTTAGGCGGTTCGCGGCGAAATCTTGGCTTAGGGTCTGGTCTGGAACATACTTCGGCTGGCTCTAGGGCGATCGCGTACTCATGCCATGCCTGACGTATTTTTTTATTTTTTTGCCTACTGATTTATATTACGTGGGTCGGTTGTCTAAATTGCTGCTACCATGCAGCTAAAAATTTTGCAGATTCATAGCTGAGTGGGCCTGCAATCTCCACAGCGTTAACTTCTTCATATTGCCCCCGAGGTCTCTGGTGTCTCAACGTAACCCTCAACATCTCAAAGCTCATTCACCTCAGGGGCACCCTCAAAAAGCGCTAACCCAAAAGCGACGGCGCATTCCTCGCATGTTGGGTGTGGGCATTGCCCTAGCCGGAGTCGCTGCGGTGTCTGGCGTAGCAGGAGCATTTCTGGCGGTTTCCTTGTCGGCAGCCCCACTGATGCAGCAGCAGCTTAGTGCTGACGAAGCTGGAGCGTTTAGCCCAGAGACGCCCATTTCATCGAGCGGCAACCTGCGGCTGCCGCGTCTGACGCGGCCAGTCAACATTCTCGTGCTGGGCGTTAAGGTGCTGACGACCGATGTCAACGAGGTGCCGCCCGAGCTGCAGGATGTGGGCTACCACGCTCTGGTGAATTCCTTCGAGGGCCTGTCAGATTCGATGCTGCTGCTGCGATTTAACCCGCAAACTGAGCAGATGGTGGTGCTGTCGCTCCCCAGGGATACTCGTACCTACGTGCGCGGTCGGTTGACTAAGCTCAACGAGGCAAACCGTGACGGTGGCCCTGCCCTGGCGGCAGAATCGGTGAGCGATCTCCTGGGCGGGGTAGCGATCGATCGCTACGTGCGCATCAACGTACAGGGGGTTGAAAAGCTGATTGACGCTCTGGGCGGGGTCACGGTCAACGTGCCCCAAGACATGAAATATCAGGACGACAGCCAGCACCTCTACATCAACCTCAAGGCTGGCGAGCAAACTCTGGACGGCAACAAAGCGCTCCAGTTTTTGCGCTTCCGCTACGACTCCCAGGGCGATATTGGCCGCGTTCAGCGCCAGCAAATGTTCATGCGCGCGCTGGCCGAGCAGGCCCTTAACCCAGCCACCATTACCCGCCTGCCCAAGATTCTCTCGGTGGTGCAGTCTAACGTCGATACCAATCTCACCGTCGAAGAGCTGCTGGCCCTGGTAGGTTATGGCGCGCAAATCAACCGATCCAATGTGCAAATGCTGATGCTGCCCGGCACCTTTAGCCGTCCTCAAGACTACAAAGCAAGCTACTGGCTGCCCAGCTACAACGATATTGACGGCATGGTTGATCAATACTTTGGTTTTGGTACTCAAACCGTGACCACGACCAGTGACCCCAGCCGAGTGCGGGTGGCCATTCAAGACAGTACCAATAACCCGGTAGCGGTGCAGGCCCTCACCAATGCCCTACGCGACAGCGGCTACTCCAATCTGTTTGTCGATAAAACCTTAAACGAGCCGCTGCCCATTAGCCGCATTGTCGCCCAGCGAGGCGACGGAGCCACAGCCGAAATGGTGCATCGATTTTTGGGCATTGGCGAAGTGCGAGTCGAAAGCACGGGTGCCCTCAATTCTGATATCACCATTCAGCTGGGGCAAGACTGGAACCAGGGCCTGGGCGAGTCGCTGTAGGGCATTCTGGGTTTTGAGAACGCTACGGATTTGAGAACGCTACCCAAGGGCGTAGACTGGCTGGGTAGCGATCGCATTGGACTAACCTCTATGGCGCAGTGGGTTTGGGGCACAGCCGCCCTTGCCGGACTCAGCATAATCAGCATCACCACGCTGGCTAGTGCTCAGCCATCCCTTCAGGTGGTGTACCCACCCAACGATCATCAAACTACGGCGGCACAAATTTTTTTGATTGGCACAGGCGCACCCGATCAGCCGGTGTTGCTGAACGGTGAACCGATTGGCGATCGCAGCGAGTTGGGTCACTTTGCACCCTCGCGGCCCCTCGCCCCTGGCCCCAACACTTTTACCCTCACCCAGGGCGACCAAACCGTATCGATTACGGTGACGCGAGTCGCCAGCGGACCAGTGCTGCCAGAAACCCTGGGCTTTGCCGAGGGCTCGCTGCTGCCGGGGGCAGATATAGCTCGCCAGCCGGGCGACTGGGTGTGCCTGGGAGCCGTGGCTCCGGCGAATGCTACCGTGACGGCAGCGCTGGCCGGGCAGACCTATAGCCTGATGCCCCAGGGCGATCGCGCCGATTTGCCCCCCAACTCGGCCGTGCTTACCGACCAGGCCAGCCCCATCGCCACCGCTGGTCCTAGCCGCTACGAAAGCTGCTTCATGGCTGAGACGCCGGGCGATCTGGGACAGCCCGTCTATCGCCTCACTCAGAACGGAGCCACGGTGACAGCTACCGCCCCTGGTTCTGTAAGTATTTTGGATGCCAGCGCGATCGTGGTCGTCGAAGTTACCGCTGCCGCTGGCGTCGCCCGTACCGGCCCCAGCACCGACTACTCGCGCCTGACGCCTTTGCCCCAGGGCACCCGCGCCAGGGTAACAGGTCGCGAAGGCGACTGGCTGCGCCTCGACTACGGTGGCTGGATTCGGGCGAGCGAGACGCAGACAGTGGCTGGGGCTGGACTACCGCGATCGCTGATTCGCGGCGTTACCTCCCGCCAGGTTCCCGGTTGGACAGAGCTATATTTCCCCCTACAGGTTCCTGTCCCGGTTAGCCTGCAGCAGGACACCGACACCTTCACCCTCACCCTGCACAACACCGTGCCCCAAACCGACACCATCTACGTCACCGAAGATGGGCTGATCGAGCGCTTAGATTGGAACCCCGTGCTGCCCGACCAGGTGCAGTACCGCGTCAACCTTAAACCCGACCAGCAGTGGGGCTACAAGCTGCGTTACGAGGGCACCACCCTGGTGCTCTCTCTCCGACAGCCTCCCACCGTTCAAACGGCTCAACCCCTGGTAGGGACGACTATTCTGGTAGACCCCGGCCACGGCGGCGACGAACTGGGTGCCCTCGGCCCCAACGGCACCCCTGAGAAAACCCCCAACCTGGATGTTTCTCTACTGCTGCAAGCCGCCCTGGAAGCGCGGGGGGCAACCGTGATCATGACGCGCACTGACGACAGCACCGTCGGCGTCAACGATCGCCCCGCCCAAATCAACCAAATCGAACCCACTCTGGCCCTCAGCATTCACTACAACGCCTTACCCGACAGTGGCGATGCCCTCAACACCGCTGGCATCGGTGCCTTCTGGTTCCATACCCAGGCCCACAGCCTGGCCCAGTTTCTCCATGACCACTTAGTGGCCGAACTCGATCGCCCCTCCTACGGCGTTTTTTGGAACAACCTCGCCCTTACCCGCCCCCACGTCGCCCCGTCTGTATTGCTAGAGCTAGGCTTCATGATCAACCCCACCGAGTTCGAGTGGATAACCGATCCCCAGGAGCAGGTGCGGCTAGCAGAAGCTCTGGCAGAGGGGGTGGAGCTATGGGTGCAACAGACGGCGGCGGAATAGGTGAGGGAATGAGGACGTTGAGGCGGGGAGACAGGTGCGGCGGGTTCTGAATTGGAACCGGGGTTTAGGCTAAAACCATTGACTACAGGAATTACCCACCGCCCCTGATTAACCGTTTCTATCAATCAGCGTTAGGCTTAAAAATGGTCTTCCGGTACTGATATCTATGCCTGGTCTCGCCACCACCATCGAAGCCATCCTGTACCTCAAGGGGCAGCCCTTAGATATTGGCAAACTAGCAGAGCTGGCCCGCTGCGATCGCGAAGACATAGAAGAAGGGCTGATCGAACTCATGAACGAGTACGCCCACCGCGACGGTGCCCTCGAAATTGTCGAAACCCTAGATGGCTACTGCCTTCAGCTCAAAGAGCGCTACCGGTTTTTGGTCGATTTACTAATTCCCATCGACCTGGGCGTAGGCGCACTGCGTACCCTGGCGGCGATCGCCCTCAAAGGCCCCATTAGCCAGACCGATCTCGTTGAACTGCGCGGTTCTGGCGTCTATCAGCACGTACCAGAGCTAGTCGCTCAGGGCTTTGTGCGCAAGCGTCGTCAGGCCGAGGGGCGATCGTCACTGGTGCAAGTCACCGACAAGTTTTACCAGCATTTTGAGATCGATCAACTGCCCCAGCTGCGGGTCAAGGGTGCAACCCCTGCCCAAGTCGACGACACAGTCCTTGAGAATGAAGATGAACGTGAGCCCGAGGTACCCGAGGTAGAATCAGCCTCATAGCCTAGAGCAACGGTTCATTCCGTCAAGATATTGTAAAGAGAATAATTGGTAGGAGGCGCGCCTCTGATCGCCTCTAAGCCTGGGTTTTGGCCCAGAATAGCTGGCTTAAACCATGGGATCGACGTAATATTTCACGATTCGTTACGCTATTATCGGAAAGAGTAAGTAGGTATAGGCAGGCCTGGGGTTGCCTTGATTACATTGGATTCATGCAATCCAATCCCCCAACATCGGTACCCGCCGTCGCCTACGTTGTGACCAGAGGTCTCTGAGATTCCATGGTATTTAACCCTGAAGACGCTGAGTTCATTGGCATGTCACCCAATAGTGACCAAGTCAATGAGTTACTCAAATATCTCCAGCACCAATCGCCGGAGGTGTTGACTCGGGTGGCTCAATCCGTGAGCGGCGAAATTAAACAAATTATTGCCCACAACGTGCAAGGTCTAGTGGGCGTTCTGCCCAGCGAAGGCTTTAACGTCCAGGTCACTACCGATCGCGAAAATCTGGCTGGGCTGCTCGCCTCCGCTATGATGACCGGCTACTTTTTGCGCCAAATGGAGCAGCGCATGGAGCTAGAACACACGATGTCTGGCTCTGTTTTTGGCAGCGATTTTGGCGCTGACGATATCAATTTCGACGATTAGCCCTGCCAAACGTTTGGGCTACTGAGCAGGTGTAACATCGCCGTGTTCAACCCCCTAAGAATGGATACTGCTGAATAGCATTAGCCAAATTTTCTGGTGTGCCGATATCGAGATAGCTGCCCTGGGCAAAGGGCTCGGCCTCGACCCTCAGTCCCGCCTTCAGCGCTGCCTGAATGACATCGCCAATGGGCGTTTCGACATAGGGCGGCAGAGTCGTAAGGTGCTGAGGAATTTGGCGACCGATTAGAGCTTGGGTGCGATCGCGAACAAACCCATGCAAAAAGTCTGAAAAGGTGGGCCGCCAGGCGGCGATCGCCCACATATAAGGTAGGTGAGTAAAGCTCGACTTTTCGTAAATGCCCCGCACTACCCCAGATTCATCAAAATCGACTACCCCCACCTTCTCGGGCTGCTGGGTCGGAAATAGCCCCAGCACAACATCGGCCTTGCCCCCGTGCAGCCGCTCAAGCAGCACCTGATAGGCATGCCCTGGTTCAAACAAAATATCTGGGAACCCTAGCACCACCGTTGCCCCCCGCAAAAACGGGTATGCCTGGTTGAGGCTAAAGGGCACCCCAAAGGGCACATGCACAGTCAAATAGCTCAGGTGCATACCCAGATCGGCCCCATCGCCCAAAAAATTGGGAATGTCCCACTTGCCAGGTCGCAGAATAAAAAATGCCTGGGCTGCCCCCGCTCGCTGCATCTTTTCCAGCAAATAGTGGCACACTACCTTGGGGCGCGGCCCTACCTTGCCCGCTACCATACGAAAACCAACCGGAAACAATTCTTTGCTCATCGGCAGCGGCGAAATACGCGTACCCTGCCCGGCGGCAGGAATCAGACCAATGGTGGGTGGAAGGGTGGTCATCACAGTAGACACTTTTGGAATGGGATAGTCATCCCTAATTATCTTGGAGTAGGAGTGAGCAAAGCACTATGCACCAATCTTTGTCGGTCGTAGGTCAGCTATTTCCATTGTCGTCAGCGCTGTGGCACCGTCTAGGCCACGGTACAACTACCCTGGCCCTAGTGGCTACCGCGCTAACCGGGTTGGCCGTAGCCGCTCCTCAGGCTGCAGCCGTCGACGATGTTCAAATTACCTACGGGTCGCTAGAAACGCCCCCCATCTCTGTCAGCGATCTAGAATCCTTCGCCCGCACCGGCATCCCCAGCCGCGATCTGCAACTGCTGCTCAACGTTCTCCGCATTGAGGAAGAACAGGCCCGCCAGGCGCTCACTCAGAATGTTCTGGTCGATGTCGATAATGTGCGAGACGCTTCAAATACGTTCGCGGGTCAGTTCTTGTGGCGGCTGCTGGCTACCACTGTTACCTTTTCCGATAACGATAGCCCTGCTTGGGAACTGCTGCGCAACGCCGTTTTAGACACCGCCGCCAGGGGTGAACTGACCATGCTAGATGTCTTGCGCACCATCGAAGCGAGTACTCTACAGGTCGATGGGCGGCGGGTAATGGCGATCGCCTCTCAGATCGACTTTGAGCGCATTGGCGACCTTGCCTCCATTCTCTTGGGTAACTAAGGCCAAAGAAATAGCCCTCTCTAGAAAACGACCGTCCTTTAGTAATAATGGGGATAATCCTAGAGTGATGAGGTGAGCTACCTGTGTCAATCAAAGACAATTCAACAAACTTGCCGCAGGTCAACGCTGCTCAGCCTGTAGATAGCTTTACCACTGCCACTGCTACGGCTTGGGATGATGATACAGAGAACAGTGGATTGTTGACAGAAGTGATCCTCAGGTCTGCTAACGCTCCTCATGCTATAGCTGCTATCAGCGATGCTGTGAGGAAAGAAGTTACTCGCATTGAGCAATGCATAGTTTATGCAAGGCAACGTCTTGAGCACTTTGAGGTGCTCTACAACACTCCATCTTCAGAGTTTGCTGAGCGCTTTACTGCTGAAGACCTTCAAGGTGGAGATCTGGAGTATGTCGAGTGGATAGGAGAGTACCAGCTGTTTCAGCACCTCCTGCAAGACTTGACTCTCCTTAAAAGTCTGACTTATGTCGCTGAATGACTACGCTGTTACGCAGCTTACGTCAGGCTTGCAAACCTTTGATGACTACGGGTTGTCGACCTACATAGACGTTTCGGCAGACCTTCGCTCTGGTGAGCAGGCAGTTCTGAAAGCAAAAGTGTTACTTGTAGATGCTACGGAGCTTTACATTCGGATATTTTATCTAGGCGGCAGAGCCAACACACTGCTCAGCTACGCCTATCAATATCAGCAAGCTGATAGCACTCTAATTTTTCGTTATGACAATGCTAGGCATAAGCCTGACTTGGGGCTTTGAGGATCATAAGCATCAAGCTGATGGAAAGATAGTTGCCGCAGAACCACCCAGGATTGAGGATTTGGTCCAGGAAGTTATTGACCACATCACTCGCTAAGGGACTCGCAAGAAAAGAAGATACCTGCTGATTGGACTTCGACTCCGCTTAGCCCTCGATCACTGAAGGTTGAGCGAAGTCGAAACCTGGCTACCTTGCTAAACCATTAACGCGCAGATCGCTAAGTCAATAACTAGCGAAGCTCTGTGGAGAGGCTCCGCCTACCGAATCTCTATGCAGCAACTCGTTACATTGCGTTGCATCGAGAGAAAGTTTACGAATGTATAGGAAACTCCTCTGCGGCTTTGCGGGAGCGGCGCTTTTTGAAGCCTGTTGACCGTCCTGCGCGTTTTGCTTAGACCACAGTGCCCGCTCCAACGGGCGATTTATTAGATTTAGCCGCTTCTTAGCGCTCTCTTGGCACCCTTCCGGCGATCGGAGCCGCCTGCAGACGGGTGTTTCAGAATGCTCACTGCCCCAGAAGATTTAAGATTCTAGTATTTGCTATTGTTCTGAATTAAAGAAAGTGAAAACCTAAAATGGTTTATATCTGATTTAGATGAGCTGTCAGCTCTTTCCAGGCTTTGCATGGCGATCGCTTCTCCTTTTGTCCTCGCGGGTCGGTCTTGCAGAGGGATCTATTCTCGACTCCCCTTCACAATGCCCGAGCGGTAGGGCCATAATCCAAACAGCCGAAACACCTTGGGCACGTGGGCAACTGCGTAGACCCTGTTTGTTTAACAGTCGAGCCACGTCCAGCGGGTAGAGTTTCTATCCAAAAGACCTCCCCTGGACTGGGTTTGACTTTATCCGCCCTAGATGAGTATTCTCCCCTATGGTTCACCAGACTCTTAAGCTTTCTGTGTATGGGAAAGGGGGCATTGGTAAGTCCACCACCAGCTGCAACATCTCGGTGGCCCTAGCCAAGCGGGGCCGCAAGGTATTGCAAATTGGCTGCGACCCCAAGCACGACAGCACCTTTACCTTGACCGGATTCCTGATTCCCACCATCATCGACACCCTGCAAGAAAAAGACTTCCATTACGAAGACGTATGGGCTGATGACGTAATCTACAAAGGGTACGGCGGGGTGAGTTGTGTAGAAGCTGGTGGCCCCCCAGCCGGCGCAGGCTGCGGCGGCTATGTCGTCGGCGAAACCGTCAAGCTTCTGAAGGAACTCAACGCCTTTGACGAGTACGACGTCATTCTCTTTGACGTACTAGGAGATGTAGTCTGTGGGGGCTTTGCCGCTCCATTGAACTACTCTGACTACTGCGTCATTGTCACCGACAACGGCTTTGATGCCCTGTTTGCCGCCAACCGCATTGCTGCCTCTGTGCGCGAAAAAGCCCGTACCCACCCCCTGCGTCTGGCGGGGCTGATTGGTAACCGCACCTCGAAGCGCGACCTAATTGACAAGTACATCGAGCACGTACCCATGCCCGTGCTGGAAATTTTGCCCCTGATTGAAGACATTCGCATTTCGCGGGTGAAGGGCAAGACAGTGTTTGAAATGGCTGAGACTGATCCCGCGCTGGATTCGGTGTGCCAGTACTATCTCAACATTGCCGACCAGATTCTCGCCCGTCCCGAGGGTGTCGTGCCCGAAGATGCCGCCGATCGCGAATTGTTTAGCCTGCTATCTGACTTCTACCTCAACCCGCCTGCGGATGCACCCAAGCAAGAGAAGGAGGAGATGGATCTGATGATGGTTTAAGTGAATGGTGGGCATTACCCACCTTACTTAATCCCTTGCTGCAAAAATCCCCCTCGAACGAGTTCTAATCCTGAAGCGCTGCATTATCATCGGTACGCAGCCGTTCAAACCCGGCCGCTACCTATAGGCGATTTAGCAAAGAGTCAGGATTATGGCCTTTTTTGAGAACTTTACCCAGGTCATTCGCCAAAAGTGGTTAGACTACGTGCAATCTAACCGAGCCTGGTTGACGCTGCAGATGCAGCAAACCTCGGTGCGAACCCCCGATGGCGGTCGCCGTCCCTCCTCCTTTTTGGTGCTGGGTGTGGTGAATGCCCTGGAACCCAAGCTGTCGAACCTGATGGTGCCCTTCTACCAGCTCAACTCTGATGAAGATGCGCTGGTCGAGGTGTTGGGGCTCAATTTTGACCCTGAGATGGTGCTCGATAACAGCGATCACCCCCAAACCATCGACGCCAACGACGACCACCCGCTGCTGCCCGATAGCCCAGATATGTAAGCCCGATATGTAGGGCGGTTTTCTGGTTTAATCAATCTCTGGACATGAGGTTGGCGAACCCCGCCCGAGGCATCTGTGAATAGCAAACAACTGCGGCGATCGCTCAAAATTAAGTGGTTGACCTACTACCGAGACAACCGCGAGTGGATCGACAAATTGGGCATTTGGGTAACCAGTAACGGGCACAGGCGGCCTTCGTCGGGCTTTATCTTGGGGGCTTTAGCCACCCTAGAACCCGACTTGACCAACCTGCTACCCCTGGTGGTGGATTTAAGCAGCAACCCCGATCGCATTATTTCTGCCCTGGGTTTAGATGTCAGCCCGGTGAAAGAGCTAGAGGCGCTAGAAAAAGCACACAAGATGTTGCCCAGCAGCGCTCAAGCGGAGGTTTCTCTGGCCGCATCAGAGGCTTTAACCATCGACGCTCCCCCACCGCTATCGCCTGCCTACGATGAAGACGCCTGCACTGGCGCAGGCGGCAGGGAGGATGACAGACCCAGGCCATAGTCCTTCACTAGGGAGATACCCCGACAATGACCCTGGCCCCAGCCCAACCCCAACCTTCCGCTCTAGAGTTTGATTGCGATACCGGCAATTACCACACCTTTTGCCCCATCAGCTGCGTGGCATGGCTGTACCAAAAGATCGAAGACAGCTTTTTCTTAGTCATCGGTACTAAGACCTGCGGCTACTTTTTGCAGAACGCTATGGGGGTGATGATTTTTGCTGAACCCCGCTACGCTATGGCTGAGCTAGAAGAAGGCGATATTTCGGCCCAGCTCAATGACTACGAAGAGCTAAAGCGGCTGTGTGAGGGCATTAAGCGCGATCGCAACCCCTCGGTGATCGTCTGGATTGGCACCTGCACCACCGAGATCATCAAAATGGATCTCGAAGGGCTAGCCCCTCGCCTCGAAGCTGAAATCGGCATTCCCATTGTGGTGGCCCGCGCCAACGGCCTCGACTACGCCTTTACCCAGGGCGAAGACACCGTACTCGCCGCTATGGCCCAGCGCTGCCCCACCGAGGAAGAAGCCGCCGCCAAGCAGCCCGCTGCCGCTAAGGTCGAACCCAAAGAAGAAGCCAAAGGCGGCATTCAAAAGCTGCTGGGCCTGGGCCGTAAAAAAGAAGAAGAGGCCGCTGAACCCGTCGCCGAAGACACCCCCTACCACGATCACCCGCCCCTGGTGCTGTTTGGTTCGGTGCCCGACCCCATCGTTACCCAAATGACCCTGGAGCTGAAGAAGCAGGGCATTAAGGTCTCTGGTTGGCTACCCGCCAAGCTCTACACCGACTTGCCCACCGTCGATGAAGGCTACTACGTCGCCGGTATCAACCCCTTCCTCTCTCGCACCGCCACCACGCTGATGCGCCGCCGCAAGTGCAAGCTGATCGGCGCACCATTCCCCATTGGCCCCGACGGCACCCGCGCCTGGATTGAGAAAATCTGCTCGGTGTTTAATATCGAGCCCCAGGGTATGGATGAGCGCGAAGCCAAAATTTGGGAATCGGTGGAAGACTACTTGGAAATCATTCGCGGCAAGTCGGTCTATTTTATGGGCGACAACCTGCTGGAGATCTCCCTGGCCCGCTTCCTCACCCGCTGCGGTATGACGGTGCAGGAAATCGGCATCCCCTACATGGATAAGCGCTACCAGGCGGCGGAGCTGGCTCTGCTAGAGAAAACCTGCAACGAAATGGGCACGCCGCTGCCCAAAATCACCGAAAAGCCCGACAACTACAACCAGATCATTCGCATCCAAGAGCTGCACCCGGATCTGGTAATTACAGGCATGGCCCACGCTAACCCGCTGGAGGCGCGCGGCATTAGCACCAAGTGGTCGGTGGAGTTTACCTTCGCCCAAATTCATGGCTTTGGCAACACCCGCGACATTCTAGAGCTGGTGACGCGACCCCTGCGCCGCAACAACAACTTGAAGGATCTGGGTTGGGAGAAGCTAGTTAAGGAAGAAGCGAAAGTTTAGATTGCTTAATTTGCTCAAAGGCCCCAGATTCTTTCAAAATCTGGGGCCTTTGAGCGTTAAAAAGCTATTGAGCAAGAATTGGTAGTGTAAAATGAGTGAAAACGTCGCGCCGATATCGTGTAGTAATCTTAAGCAGATCTCTGTCGGCAATATCTCTTAGACAAGTTTCACAGAATTCAGTAGTCTAAGCAACTAATTCAGTTAGTTATTTTTACGCAACATATAAAATGATTCCTATAGAGCTTGAGCTGTCTTCGTTAACGATTAACGTTCTTCGTAATCTCTTTGGCAAGGTTAGAGATGGAGGCTTCGAGGAAGTTGGTGCTAAATTAGTTGGTTGCCTTCAAAGAAAATTAGGCAGGAAATTTGACCCAAACGACGCGTTAACTAAACCGGCAACTCTTCAGGAAGTTATTTCGTCTGAATTGAAACAAGACTCGCATTTCCGCACAGAACTCGAAGCGCTGTTACGAGAGTATCAGGCCGTAGCAAAAACTGCCGATTCTAGCTTCTCAGGAAATACAACTATCAATCAAAACAATACTTCCGGTCCTTCAATAGGAATTAACAATAACTCGGGCAGCCAATCATTTTTTCGATGAAAACCACTATCACTTTCACACCCATAGCTACAACTATGGGTTACTTGATGCTGACCTAAAGAAATCCAGCCTTTTCAGTTACTTTCAGGTTATTTTATTTTTAATTGGTATTTTGCTTTTTTGGATCTTCTGCGGATGGATGGCAAAGTATGCTTTACCATTCGAGGAAATACTTCAACTTGTATTAAGCTGCCTTACGGGAAGTTTTCCAAAAACCTTTAATAAATTGCAATTCAACCTACAAGACTCTCCTATGCCCAGGAAAGCTAAAAATATAAAAGATCTGAACAAATTGAATAAATTAGGAGCTCAATATAATTTATATTTAGGTATTTTAGAAAGACTGGAAGTGGAGGATGTGGGTAGTCGTGAGAGGATTTCAAGAACAGCTGAAACTTTTAAGAGAAAAAATAGATTAGTTGGTCAAAGAATTAGGAAAAGTGGCCGAATCCCTAATATTCGTTTTATGAGTATGCAGCAAAAGGCGATAGATTTTTTGTCTTTTGGGCTCACGGCAGATTATCGATCCTTAGAATCTTTGATTTCGGAAGTTGTTGAGGTCGTCGAGTATAAGGATATTCTTGGATCCAGTGAGGTCTCAAGGCAAGTAAATAAGTTGATTTCTGCTAAAAGAGATGTCGTTAGTTCGTCTGGCATCAACGCAGTAGACAACTTTAAATATATTTTTGATATCCTGAACTTTGGCTCAAATCAAGTTGAAACACCTACTGGTGATGTATTCAGTTCAAGAGGAAACCTGAGAAATCTTTTTGCAGAGAATGAAAGGTTGTCAAACTTGGTTGATAGCCTCACTCAAAACAATGAAAGGCTAAGAGAGAATTTTAACAATCGAGATAAGGAGTTGAATGAATTAAGAAATTTGATATTTTCTCGGGATAAAGAGCTTGATGAGCTAAGGAAGCGAGCTGCTCAGGTGGGTCAGCCTGAGAGCGAATTTCCTGAAGTTATCTCTAGAAAAGAGAATGAATACAGAAAGCTTGAAGCCAAATTTAGGCAGAGGCAGGGAGATCTTGATTCAATAACCCTACAAGCTCAAGCCATGTCAGAGCAAATCCGAAAATTGCTTCAAGAAAAAGAAGATTTGAAGCAACAGTTAAATGAATTGATAACTGATAGATTTGCTGAGGCAGGATTAGGGAAAAGCAACCAAAGCTTGAATGGCAAATTTATTGGGAATATTGGCAACCCTCAAACTAAATATCACTTTAGTCCCAACTGTCCTGATTGGTGGGCCTTGGTGGGACAATACTTGTACGGCAAAGGGGTAGGAGATAAAAGAATTATTAGTAGTGAGAGTCCTAATTTCTTCGAGATAAAAGGTCTTGATCCTTGCATAAAGTGCTCTACGGATATGGGAATACAATAAAGAAGGATATTATCCGTATCGAGAACAAAATACCTTCTGCAAGCTTAGCTGCTATGTTGCCGTCCGATGAACGGGTGAAGAATGTTTACTTTGAGGAAGGTACTATCAGCGTCGATCTGGTGGATGGTCGTTCGATGACAGTGCCATTGGTTTGGTATCCGCGACTGCTGAATGCATTTCCAGAACAACTTGCCCAGTGGCAGATCTGCTGCGGCGGCTACGGCATCCACTGGGAAGCCTTGGACGAAGACTTAAGCACTGAGGGAATCCTGCGCGGCGCACCTGCCCCAGAGGGAAAAGTAGGCTGATTGCCCCCGAAATCCCCACTACTGGAAAGAGCGGTTTCTAGAAATCACCTAAGCGTTGATAAGTTCAACAACGGGGTTACTACCCGTCGCTAACTCATAGTTCAACCGCTCAAACCCAATCACCGTACCCGCCTGGTTTTTTATCAGCAGCACCTCTTCACCCGTTTCCTCAGCAATAAATTCCTCAGCGGGGTCGCCAAACCAGACCGTCAGCGTTTTACCGACCTCGTCGTAGTAAATCTTTAAGGTGTCCATACAACCGTTCCTTCCTTAATTTTGTTGGTGCGGTACGTTGTGATGATGAAGCCGTCGCCGTTGAGGTATCTAGCCACCGCGCAGATCAAATAAGGCGGCTCAACCCCATAGTGCAGGTAAACCGATGGGTCACTTCTACTTTGCCGAATTTCGATAGGTGTTTGCAACGCCTGCCGAACCAGATCCTCATTACCCCGCATGATTGGATGCTTTAGAGTGACAATCACATCCCAATAGGCAGCCGTAACGCGAACATGCCTGCCCAAAGGCGTTGTGACCTCAAAATAGGCGTCCTCTGCCATGGCATCCCCACAAACCGTTTAGCTAATCCTCAACGATAGTTCCTAGGTAGAGCCGCACAAACTCCTTAGCCGCCAAAGGGTTCAGCGTTTTCAGCGCTTGGGTAATCTGGGTGATGTTCTCAGCGCTGGGGTCAAGCCCGTGGTACCAGCGCCCCACATTGGCGCGACTAATGCCCATCGTCACCGCCAGCTTGTTCTGGCTAATGCTGTAGGCGTCTAAAACCTGCTTTAGTGCGTCGCTTGCCCTTCCCATGCCCTAATCCTGGCAGAGCCGCACCGGAAGGTAAATATCACACTTGTGGATACATCACACCCATGCCAATGTCTCACTTATGACTACATTGGCTTTGTACCCCCATATCAGAAGAATTCATCCCCAACAGCGAAATCTACAGC
>NZ_JADEXE010000468.1 GCF_015207265.1 Nodosilinea sp. LEGE 07298
CATCCTCAATGCCATGGTGGCCCATGACACCTTATGGCAAGCCCCAGCTTGCTCTCTGCCGCCAGCCGCCACCCCCGTGGCAGCTACTACATAGCAGGGTGAGCTTGACGATCAAGATAATCGCTACCGTCTGGCCGACACAGTCGCGTGCCACCGCCAAAAGCCCGTAGTAGAGAGCGCGGGCTATCCAGCGGATAGCTGGCGCTGAAAGAAATCGGCTATTTTCTCCGCGACGGCGGCACCACTGGCATCTAGCAGCATCACATGGCCCGAATCGTCAAACCAGGCCGTTTCGATCGGCACCGGAATGCGTTCCTCCATCAGGGCCAGCACCACGGGCGGTATAGTCAAATCGTTGTGGGAGTGAATCCCCAGCACCGGGCAGTGAATCTGGGTGAGCTGGCGGCGGGCGTGGCGACTGATCTGATACAGCGCTCTCAGCGCGTGGGAATGGTGAAAGTCGTAGCAGGGCAAATAAAACGGCTCTTGGGGAACAGCAGGTAGGGTAAACCTGGCCCAGCTCAACAGCGGAATCAAGATCTCAGCCTGGCGCGGCAGGCACAGGGCAGGGGCCACCGCCGCGCAACAATCGACCAAGCCCTCAGCCGCTATAGCCAGCGCGATCGCGCCACCCATTGAGAACCCCAGCAAACCCACCCGGCTGTAGCGCTGCCTAGCTTGGGCAATTTCGTCCCGCGCCGCCGCCAGCATCCCGTCTTTGGTAATGCGGGCAAACTCTCGCCGCTGGTCGTCGCGATCGCGATAGCCATGCCCCGGCAGCAGCGGTGCCACAGCGTGCAGGCCAAGATCTGCGATCGCCTTGGCGGCAGGGGCCGCTTCGTAAGGAGTGCCGGTATAGCCATGCAGGCAGACAACCACGGCATCAGCGCGATCGCCGGGGTGCAAATAAAACGGTTTAGCGTCAGGCATCAGCCGCGCTTCGACATCGGCTGGGATGGCGGTAAAGCCCGAGACATAAGGCTGGGGTGGCATGCTCTCACGAATGCTGCTTCTCTCATTATGAAACGCCGTTAGAGAGTAGGGTGGGCACTGCCAGCCCTGTCAAGGTGGCCAAGCTATTCCCGAAACGCCTATAGGTTAAGGGATTTGGCTATAACTACCAGGGAGTGAACTCCTTGGCTCACAGCGAAAGTCTGCTTTAGCAGACTGGGGCAGCCAGCCCAAAATCCTCTAAAGAGGATTTCGGCTTTGAACCTTGGACTTTTAGTCCTAGGCCCAGCGGTAAATTCAGGGGATCGGCCCCTAAATCGGCCCCACCTTGACAGGGCTGGGTGGGCACTGCCCACCACCAATCCCGCGCGCGCTCCCATTCAACTACATGCCTCCTTTCAATTATTTCCTTTCTCCCGACAACCGAAAAACCAATGTCAGGGTTAAGCAAAACAGCACCGCAAGGAATGTAGACACGATAATAATCAGCTTATGGCAAGGGCCAAGAGAGATAGCTCTAGGGCGTGTCATCAATTCTGGCCGGAAACCTTATGTTCCAAGCCTTGCCACGCCCGACCCAAAAAACAGGCTAGGGGCTGTAATCCTTGATTTGCAGGCATTTACCAGCTAATTGATGACAGCCCCTAGGGTTTTGGTTAATGGCTAAAGAGCATGGTGGGCAGTGCCCACCCTACTGTTGAAAAGTTAGAGGTCTGCGGTGTCAGAGGGTTCACCGTCGAGGCGGCGGGGGATGCGATCGCACCCCTCCAGTGTCTCAATTGCCTCTCCCCCAGCCGCCCCTAGCTCTTTGAACTTGCGCGTGGTCACCAGCACCCGGCTCTCCAGGCAGCCCGCCGTCTGGTTAAAGGCTTTCACCGAGGCATCGAGCCCCCGCCGCAGCTTGACCATGTGGCTGGTGAGCACAGCCATGCGATCATACAGTTCGCGGCCCAGGGCGCTGACCATCTGGGCATTTTCGGCCATTTTTTCGTGCCGCCAGCCGTAGGCGATCGCCTTCAGCAGCGCAATCAGCGTAGTGGGCGTGGCCAAAATCACGCTCTGGCTGACGCCGTACTCGATCAGCTGCGGGTCGTGCTCCAGCGCTGCGCTAAAGAAGGTCTCGCCCGGCAAAAACAGCACCGCAAACTCGGGCGAGTCGTCGAACTGATCCCAGTAGGCTTTGGCCCCCAGCTGGGTGAGGTGGGTGCGCACCTGGCGGGCGTGGGCGACCAGGCGATCGCGGCGTGTCGCCTCATCGGGGGCTTCCAGCGACTCCAAATACCCCTGCAAAGGCGCTTTTGAGTCAACAATAATCTGCCGCCCGTTGGGCAGCTTGATCAGCATATCGGGGCGCAGCCGCCCGCCTTCGGCCTCCACCGTGGGCTGCTCGACAAAGTCGCAGTACTCGATCATGCCCGCCATTTCGACCACGCGGCGCAGCTGCATTTCGCCCCAGCGGCCTCGCACTGCCGGTGCCCGCAGCGCCTTGACCAGGTTGGCGGTTTCGCCCTGGAGCTGGTTTTGGCTAATCGCCAGCGATTTGACCTGCTCGGTGAGGCTGGCGTAGGCCGACACGCGATCGCGTTCCAGCGCCTGTAATTTACCGTCCACCTTATCCAGCGCCTCCCGCAGCGGGCTGACCAGAGAATCGATCGCCTGCTGGCGCAGATTTAGGCTGCCCTCGGCCTGGTTTTGAAAGCTCGATAGGGTGGCCTGTGCCAATTCTAAAAACGACTGGTTGTTGCGGGCCAGGGCATCGGCAGACAGCGCCTGGAAGGTGTGGGCCAGCCGCTGCTGAGCCTGGTCGAGCAGGGCGACTTTTTCCTGGGTGGCAGCCTTGGCTTCTTGGATGGCAGCCTGGGCGTGGGTAAGCTGGGTTTGCAGTTCAGCCAGTTTGGCCCTGAGTAACGAGTTTTCCTGCTGGGTTTGGGCCAGGTGGGCCGCGCGATCGCTCAGCACCTCCTCCAGTTCTCGCACTCGCCCCAGCTGGGCCTCGGCGGTGGCACGGCGGGCCGCTTCGTCGCGCAGCTCGTGGCGGCTGTAGTCGAGCTGGCCCTGCATATCTCGTTGAGTAACCCGCAGCTCCTCGATCTGCTGGTCTTTGTGGTGCAGCCGCTCGATCAGGCTGGCGCGATCGCTCGCCATTTCAGCTTTGGCCCGTTCCCGCACCGTTTGCAGGCGGCTGGCAAACAGTAAACTCGCGATGCCGGCTCCGAGCACCAGTCCTAAAATTATGCCGATTGCCGCTGGCATTCCGGTTCTCCTAAACTAGACCCCGCCCCGCAGATCCCGAGCCCTTGGCCCATCGGGGTACACGTATACTACACCCATCCACTCGTCCACCCATCCACTCGCCCACCCATCTCCAC
>NZ_JADEXE010000469.1 GCF_015207265.1 Nodosilinea sp. LEGE 07298
GCATAACGCTGGGGCGAGGCTCTGCCAACGCGCAGCAATGCACCGCAGAGTTCAGTGCTGTAGGGTGGGCAATGCCCACCATCTAATCAGGATGTTGTCCAGAGAAAACGCTTTCTGACCATCATCTCAAGGGGCAGGGTCTATAGGCTCTGGGCCACCTTGCGGGCCAGCTCGGCCATACGGCAGGAGTAGCCCCACTCGTTGTCGTACCAGGCGAGAATCTTCACCTGGGTCTCATCCACCACCATGGTGGAGAGGGCGTCGATGATCGAAGAACGCGGGTCGTCTTTGTAGTCCACCGACACCAGGGGCCGGGTTTCGTAGCCGAGAATGCCGTGCAAGGGGCCATCGGCGGCGGCTTTGAGGAGCTGGTTGACTTCCTCGACGGTGGTAGGGCGATCGCACTCAAACACGCAGTCAGTGAGCGAGGCATTGAGCAGCGGTACGCGCACCGCCAAACCATTCAGCTTGCCCTTGAGTTCGGGGTAGATCAGCGTGATGGCGGTGGCCGACCCGGTGGTGGTGGGGATCAGCGACATGCCCGTGGCCCTGGCACGGCGGAGGTCTTTATGGGGCGCATCCACAATGGTTTGGGTGTTGGTGTGGTTGTGGATGGTGGTAATGACGCCGTGGCGAATGCCCAACCCTTCGTGGATGACCTTGACCACCGGGGCCAGGCAGTTGGTGGTGCAGGAGGCGGCAGTTAAGAGGTGGTGTTCTGCCGGATTGTACAGGTGATCGTTGATACCGTAGACCACATTGAGGGCACCCTCTTTGACCGGGGCGGCGACGATCACCTTTTTGACGCCCTTGTCGTAGTAGGGTGCAAGGGCTTCTGCGGTGCGGAACTTGCCGGAGCACTCCAGTACCAGATCTACCCCGTAGTCGGCCCAAGGCACTTCGCCGGGGGCAGCGCCGCTGCTAAAGCTGAGGGGCACGCCATCGATGGTAATTTTTTCGCTGCCCACGGCCTCCACGTCGCGATCCCAGCGTCCGTGTACTGAGTCGAACTTGAGCAGGTGCGCGGCGGTTTCGGCCCCGCCTTTGATCTCGTTGATGTGCACAAATTCTAGTTCTGGGAAGGCCCAGCCTGCCCGCAGCACCAGCCGCCCAATGCGACCAAATCCGTTGACGGCAACGTTGACCATAGCGTTCTCAATCCCGGTGCGATCGCACAAAACTAACCACCGCCAGAACCACCTGAGCCTGCACAGCTCAACCGCCCAGCCTGTCATTTCAATAAAAATTGATGCTTCAATTATTTCAACAAAAGTTGATTTGTCAAGTTGTCTGCACTACATCCCTTGGTGCTTGGCGATCGCCAGTTCACGTTCACCAAAGCCATCGGTACCATGCAGTAAGCTAGTCACATCGGTTCACTAGTTACATGAGTCTTAAACAGCGAGTGCTGAAATGGTGCAGGCCACAGAGCAGCCCCTGAGCTTTGAAGCATTTCTAGACCAATACCCCAGTGATGGCGGTCGCTACGAGCTGATTGAAGGCGAGGTGGTAGAGGTGCGTCCCACGGGTGCCCATG
Source organism: Nodosilinea sp. LEGE 07298 (assembly GCF_015207265.1). Lineage (GTDB taxonomy): Bacteria > Cyanobacteriota > Cyanobacteriia > Phormidesmidales > Phormidesmidaceae > Nodosilinea. Next base: position 1,538 of record NZ_JADEXE010000469.1, read on the forward strand.
AAGACATTGGTGGATTTATCGCCCTGAAGCTAGGCGTGCTGATTGATCAAGGATCTTTGCCGCTGACGATTCCGCGTACCTGTGTGGTGAAGCCGCCACGACCCAATGCGGGCTATATTCCCGATGTGGCGGTGCTCGATCGCACCCAACTCCAGCACGAACCACTGTGGGAAAAGGCGTCTACGGTCTGCAACGGGGCCACGATTAAGCTGGTAGTAGAGGTGGTTAGCACCAACTGGCGCGATGACTATGGCCTCAAGCTGGCCGACTACGAGGCCATGGGCATTCAGGAATACTGGATTGTAGATTTCCGCGCTTTGGGGGCGGCGCGGGTGATTGGTCAGCCCAAGCAACCTACGATCACGCTTTGCACTTTGGGGGCTGATGGCTATCAACTAGAGCGATTTACTAGAAATGATCACTTAGTTTCACCGACCTTTGAAGACCTCAGGCTAACAGCGCAGGACATCTTTAGAGCAGGTGCAGGTTAGCCTGTGGGAGTTAGAACCCGGGTTTCTTTTTTGGGAACTGTCACTTACCTATGCGTTGTAAAGAAGAAACCCGGGTTCTGATTGCACCTTACTCCAGCCTATGGCCATAGCCACCGCCGCCAGGGGTCGCAATTTGAATACAGTCTCCTGGATTGAGATCCACCGTGACCTGTCCCGGCAGCACCTCCACTTGGCCATCGGCACGAATCACCCTATTTTCGCCCACCTGCCCTGGCTGACCGCCCGCTAGACCAAAGGGCGGTACCCGGCGATGATTTGACAGAATCGCCGCTGTCATCGGTTCGCGAAATTCTATGGTTCGCACAATGCCGTTGCCGCCTGCGTATTCTCCGGCTCCGCCGCTGCCTTGGCGAATGGCGAACTCCCGCAGCAGCACTGGAAATCGCCACTCCAGCACCTCCGGGTCGGTCAGCCGCGAGTTGGTCATGTGGGTGTGCACGGCGTCGGTACCGGGGAAGCTGGGGCCAGCCCCGGAGCCGCCGCAGATAGTTTCGTAGTACTGATGGCGATCGTTGCCAAAGGTGAGGTTGTTCATGGTGCCCTGGGAAGCTGCGATCGCACCCAATGCCCCATACAGCGCATCGGTCACCGCCTGTGACACCTCCACATTGCCCGCCACGACTGCCGCTGGATAGCGCGGGTTCAGCATTGAGCCTGGCGGAATCAAAATTTCTAGCGGCTTCAGACAACCTGCGTTCAGCGGAATATCGTCATCCACCAGGGTGCGAAACACGTAGAGCACCGCCGCTTTGCACACTGCTGAGGGGGCGTTGAAATTGCTGGGCCGCTGGGGAGAGGTGCCAGTGAAGTCGATGCAGGCGCTGCGCTGTTCTCGGGTGACTGTAACCTGTACAGAAATTTGGCTGCCGTCATCCATTTCGTAGGTAAACTGGCCGTTCTGGAGGTGATCGATCACCCGTCGCACGCACTCTTCAGCGTTGTCTTGTACGTGCTGCATGTAGATCTGCACGGTGTCGAGACCGTAGTGATCGACTAATTTTTGCAGTTCTTGTGCCCCCTTTTCATTCGCTGCAATCTGCGCCTGCAAGTCGGCTATATTCTGCGTTGAATTTCTTACCGGATAGGGTGAGGCGGTTAGAATTTTCAGCAGTTCAGCCTCCAGAAAGCGACCCTGATCTACAAGTTGAACGTTATCTAATAAAATCCCTTCTTCCTCGATGGAGGTGCTGTTTGAGGGCATGGAACCGGGGGTAATGCCGCCAATGTCGGCGTGGTGACCACGGGAAGCGACGTAGAAGAGTGGGCG
>NZ_JADEXE010000470.1 GCF_015207265.1 Nodosilinea sp. LEGE 07298
CCCGCTACCTGATTGACGACGATGAGCTAGCCATGGATACCCCCACAATTCAGGCAGCGGCCCGCGAGAGCGTAGGCACCGAAACCAACCTACTGCGCCAGGTGCTCAGCATTCGCAATTACGTCTATGACAAGCTTTCCTACGCCGTCACCCCGGCCATTGAAACCCCCGACGTGGTGCTGATGCGGGGTCGCGGATCCTGCGGCGAATACGTGGGCCTACTGCTGGCCCTCATGCGCCTCAACGGCATCGCCTGCCGTACCGTGGGTCGTTACAAGTGCCCGGCCCACGCCGACCAGGCCGGTCTCTACCTAGAGCCCGACTTCAACCACGTGTGGATTGAGTTCTACATTCCCGGCTTTGGCTGGGTGCCCATGGAGTCTAACCCCGACGATGTGCAGGAGGGTGGCCCCTACCCCACCCGCTTCTTGATGGGCTTACCGTGGTGGCATGTAGAAATGGGCAAAGATATTTCCTTTGAAAAGCTGATTCGCCCTCAGGGCAGCCCTGAGGTTCGTCTGGGCGATCTGGCCGTCAACCACATGCGGTTTAGAATTTTGGGAGAACTGGCTCCCTAAACAGTCAGACAGCAAAATCTGCGGGGTGATAAACGCAGGTATGACTCAAAAATTCAGTGCTTCTCGTAGGGGCAAACGGTCGATTGCCCCTACCTAAATTCATGCCTCAATTCAGCACCCCCGAACTTGCCTCACTCGATCAGGCGCTGGAACTGGGGGTGGTCGCGAACGCCGTCAAAGTGGACATCGATTTGCACCATAACCTTGTAGACGTAGGGGCTGAGCACGAAGGTGCGGTAGAGATTCTTGAGGGTTTGCTCTAAGTTGCCCACCATTGCATAGGCGCGGGCTTTGCCGTACCAAGCATTGGGGTTATTGGCGTGGTGGCTGAGGGAGGTCTCAAAGCTGGCGATCGCCTCACTGTAGTGGCCCATTTGAATCAGCACCGTGCCTCGCTGATTCCAGATGTAGTGGGCGTTGGGCCGTTGTTCGAGGGCCAGTTGCAGCACCCGCAGAGCATCGTCGTAGCGGTGCAGACCGCATAGAGCCACCCCCTGGTTATAGCGGGCGCGGTGGTCGTGGGGGTTGAGCTTAAGGCTGTGCTCAAAGCTGTTGACGGCGTCGCGGTAGCGGTGCAGCTGATTTTGGGCCGTGCCTAGGTTATACCAAGCTTTGTTGTCGCCAGGGTTGAGTTTAACCGCCTGTTCTAAATGAGTGGCGGCCTCTTCAAAGTGACTAAGTTTAGCTAGGGCGTGGCCCTTACCATGCCAGGCTAGGCCGTGGGTGGGGCAGCGGGCAATGGCCTGATTGAAGCTTTCTACGGAGGCCTCATACTGTTTGAGGGCGGCCAGACAAAACCCGTGCAGCGTCCAAACCTCGTAGTCGTCTGGGTTAAGGGCAAGCGCTGCCTTAAACCGCGACAGCGCCTCGCTATGACGACTGATAGCGTAGAGAGCATCTCCCTGACCCCGCAGCAGTTTGGCGCGGGTGAGTTTAGACAGGACGATGTCAGAGCTAGCAGACATATGAGCAATCAGCGGCAGTGAGGGCATAGGCTGGTCGGCTTTTTCCAGCGTGCCCATTTCTCTAGGGGCGATCGCTAGTCTATGGGCGCTTCTGTCGTGGGTACTCTCGCACTCTTTAGTGGTACAAACCACAGGCCTGTACCACCAAAACCACCGGAGCTAAGGCCTATTCCAGCCAGCAAATATAAGTAGCGTACGCTACTTGTGCCGTATGTACTCATATAAATCGATGTAAGCCTGCCCCGGATAATTCCAGGAAAAGTCGTACTGCATTCCCTGCTGGGCTAGCTGCTTAAAGGTATTAGGGGCATGATCCCAAACGTCAAAGGCGCGGTTCATGGCCGACTCCAGAGCCACGATATCGCTTTGGAAGAAGACAAAGCCATTGCGCTCTTCAGGCCCGTGCAGGGTGTCATAATCCCAGTCAAACACGGTATTGACCAGGCCACCCACGCCTCTCACAATTGGCACTGTGCCGTATTTGAGGCCGATCATCTGGGTCAGACCGCAGGGCTCAAAGTTGCTGGGCACCACAATCATGTCAGCCCCGGCATAGATCAAGTGGGCCAGCTCTTCGTTGAAGCTTAGCTCCAGGTGCACATCGGGATTTTCGTTGAGGAAGTTCTTTTCGTGCCAGAACCAGTCGTTGATGCTCTTTTCGGTAGCCGAACCCAGCAGCACAAACTGTGCCCCTCTCGCCAGGGCATGGTAGATGGCGTGGTGGACTAAGTGCACCCCTTTTTGGTCATCAAGGCGGCCAATGAAAGCGACCAGGGGCCGATCGCTCTGGCGCAGCAGCAGGCGATCGCGCAGTTCTTTCTTATTTAGCGCCTTGTCCTCAAAGGTGGTGAGACCGTAGTGGTGCGGAATATAGCGATCGCACTCCGGGCTCCACACCTCGTAGTCAATGCCGTTGAGGATGCCTGAAAATTTGTGCTGGTTGGTGTGCAGCGTGTGGCCCAGGCCAAAGCCCTCATTGCCGTGCTGAGCCTCAATAGCGTGGTACGGCGACACCGTATTGACGTGGTTGGCGTAGGTAATCCCCCCCTTCATGAAATTGATCGAAAAGGGGTTGAAATTGTCGCGCAGGCGATCGTACTGGAAGTAGTACTCTGGCCGGTTCAGCCCGGTAGCCCGCAAAATTTCGGTGCCGCCAAAGCCCTGGTGCTTAAAGTTGTGAATGGTGTACAGCGTGCGCTGAAACTCCATGCCGTTGTACTTGTAGATTTCAAACAGCATGACTGGAATCAAACCCGTCTGCCAATCGTGGCAGTGGATTATATCGGGGCGCTTGTTGCTGCGCAGCAAAAATTCCATCGCCGCCTTACTAAAAAAGGCAAACCGCATCGGGTCGTCATCGCAGCCGTAGTAACAGCCCCGATTAAAAAACATCTCCCACGACTTAGGTTCAATAAAGAAACACAGCCGCCCATAGACCCAGCCACAGAGCACATCGCAGAGAATATCAGTGCCAAACCAGGGCACCACCAGGTCGCGGTAAGCCTCGTGTAGACCCCAAATGTGGTCGTACCGCATGCAGTCGTACTTGGGCAAGATGATCTCGACGCAGTGACCTCGGTGTTCTAACTCGGTGCTCAGGCCGTAGACCACATCACCCAGCCCCCCAGCCTTGATCACAGGGGCACATTCCGAGGCAATCTGCACGATATACATGGTGTCTCCCCACTATCCCGTTATAAAAGTTCATTTTAATGCCCCTATTCAATCAGGATGTTGGGGCAGAGGCAAGGGGCGTAG
>NZ_JADEXE010000062.1 GCF_015207265.1 Nodosilinea sp. LEGE 07298
GAGTCGCCCCGGTTGCCCCCGGCCCGGTTGATGCCCAAACGAGTAAACAGGGCTTCCCAGGCGGTGATCGTGGTTAGGGGTAGGGCAGCGGCCTCAGCAAAGGAAAGGGCTTTGGGCTTGTGACCCACAATCCGCTCATCCACCAGCTGAAACTCTGCATTGGAGCCAGGGCGGGTGATATCTCCAGCATAGTAGACAGTATCTCCCGGCTGAAAGCGCATCACCGCATCGCCCACGCTTTCAACAACTCCGGCAGCGTCGTAGCCCAGCACTTTGGGGGTGTCTTCGACTTTATCTTTGGGGGCACGCACCTTGGTGTCGACCGGGTTTACCGAGACGGCCTCGACCCGCACCAGCAAATCTCGCCCTGTGGGGCTGGGCTTGGGCAGGCGAGCGTCGAAGAGCGATTCTGGATCGCTGATGGGCAGATAGTGGGTGAGGGCAACAGCTTTCATAACCGATGGCAGATCAACATTCCCAGTGTGCCTTGTCTAGGGACGGAGCGTGAGCTATCGGTACTTGAAATTCCTGTCTTTAGGAACGGGGCTACAACCGCGATCGCCCTTTAAGTTCAACCTTTTGAAGGATGGAAACACTAGCACCGTGCTGGCAGTCTGTAATCAAAAGAACAAAGTGAGTGATCACGTTTTCGGTGCATTTACCTGTCTGCCCTATTTCAGATCCCTAGCCAACCCCCAGGGGCTAGGTTTCTGTTGCGCCCTTTTTCTGCTAAACCTGCTTAAAATCTCGACAAAGTTGGCTGTTCCTCCCACCACTGCCTCCAACCTGGCTCTTCGACTTGTTCTAGAGCCACTTTTCTGCGGCTGGCAATAATTTTCTGCCGTCGCGTTGAAATTACCCTTGTTAAGGAAACCTTTCATGATGAGCACCGTACTGAACCGATCTGCTATGACTGCAACCCTGGTAACCCTAGGGGCGGTGGCAGGGTCTACGCTGGCTTTGCCTGCGATCGCGCAAACCAGCGATTTCTCTGATGTTGGGGCCAACTACTGGGCACGCCCCTTTATTGAGAATCTAGCGGAAGAGAATATTATTGCCGGCTTCCCCGATGGCACCTTTCGGCCCGACCAGCCGGTGACCCGCGCCCAGTTTGCCGCCATTGTGCGCAACGCTTTTGAGCAGCCCCTCGATCGCACCCCGCCCCGCTTCAGCGATGTGCCTAGCAGCTACTGGGCCAGCGCTGCGATCGACGATGCCTACAGCCAGGGTTTTCTCTCCGGCTACCCCAACGGCGCGTTTCAGCCCGAAACCCAGATTCCTCGGGTGCAGGTGCTGGTAGCTTTGGCTAACGGCCTCGACTACAGCGCTAGCGGCTCAGTAAATGAAGTCTTAAACACCTATCGCGATGCGGGCCAAATTCCTGAGTATGGCCGTGGCCCCGTCGCCGCCGCCACCCAAAACCGCCTGGTGGTCAACTACCCCAATGTCGATGTGCTAGGCCCCCAGCGCACCGCCACTCGCGCCGATGTGGCCGCCTTTATCTATCAGGCCCTGGTCGCCCAGGAGCGCCAGCCCGCCCTGGCAGCCGGGTTGAGCGCCAGCAACTACATCGTTAATTACAACACCGGCACCGGCACCGGCACCGGCACCGGCACCGGCACCGGCAATGGCACCAGCACCAGCTCGCCGCGTCTGGTGCCCAACGGCACCCAGCTAGATGTGCGCTATCCCAATGCCGATGTAGACATTGTGGTGGCCCCCGGTCAATCTGTAGCTACCAACCTGGAGATTGCCCAGCCCATTCGCAATAGCCAAAATCAGGTGCTGATTCCAGCGGGCAGCAGCGTGCAGGGGCGGATTGTGCCGGTCGAAATTCGCGGCGCTGATGTGACGGCGGCCAAGTTTGTGGCAGACACCCTCACCGTCAACGGGCGCACCTACAACATCAACGCCGAGTCGAGCGCGATCGCCGCTACCACCAGCGTCAACAACACGACCCTGCAAGGCGCGCTGATTACTGGCGCAGCCGAGTCGATTTTGGCCTCGATTACCGGCAACAGAAACCTGGGCGGCGTAATTGGGGCCGTTATTAATGGCGAAAACCAACCGACCTCGAACAACGCAGTGGTAGTCATTCGCCCCAGCGATCTCGACCTTACCCTGCGCTCTGACTTCACGGTTGATGCGATCGCCAATAACTAAACCCGTTCAATGACCTCTGGGCATTGGGGCGATCGCCGTAAGAGATTTTGGCAGGGCGATCGCCGTTCGCCCCTACAGGATGGCCTTCGCTAAACTGGGGTGGTTGCATTCGGCGTTTACAGACGTGGTGATAACCAAATTGGGTTCTAGCCACCGAAAATGTACCGGGGTTCTCATAGACGAGAACCCCGGTTTTTTAGACATAGACTAGCCCAGATCAATCACTGGCCTGCTTTCTCCAGATAGTCGAGCCGCAGCTGGTGGTCGGGGCTGAGCAGGCGGCGATAGGCCAGCAGCACGACGGCAAAGATCCCCAGGGCGGCCCCGGCGGCAATCATGAAGATAATCACAATTTGGTAGCGTACGGCGTCGATGGGGTCGGCCCCGGCCAAAATTTGCCCAGTCATCATCCCCGGCAGGCTGACCAGGCCCATCACCATCATCGAGTTAATGGTGGGTATCATGCCAATGCGAATGGCATCGCGCACGGGCTTGTGGGCGGCTTCCCATCGGGTTGCGCCCAGGGCTAGCAGGGTTTCGACCTGGCCCTGCTGGGCGATTAGCCCTTCCATAAAGCGGTCTAGCCCCAAAGAAATGCCGTTGAGGGTGTTGCCCAGCACCATGCCCATCAGCGGAATCAGGTACTGCGGGTCGTACCAGGGCTGCACGCGAATGATGCCGACCATAGCAAAGCCTGTCACCAGGGCCGAGGCCGACAGCACCGACAGCAGGCTGTGCCAGTAGATGCCCGCAAAGCGACGCTGGGTGCGGTTGACGGCAGAGACTCCGGCGATCGCGGTCATCACCAGCGCGATCGCCAGAATGACCAGAGCGTTGTCTTGGGTAAACAGCCACTCCAGCACAAAGCCAATCAGCAGCAGTTGCACCACCATACGCAGGGCAGCGATTAGCAGCGATCGCGCCAGCCCCAGCTGCAACGCCACCGACAGCGCCACGTTCACTAAAATCAGCACCGCCGAGAGAGCCAGCTGCCCATAGCTAATGACGATATAGCTATCTTCCATTAAGCAAATTCCCCCAGGTTGATCTGCCGATAGGTAACTCGGCGAATTTGATCGGCGTCGTGGCTGGTCAGCAGGCAGGCCCGGTGGGGGGACTGAAGCCAGTCGTGCAGCAGGGCTTCGACTTGAGCCGTAGTGGTGGCATCAAGCGAGGCCGTAGGCTCATCTAGTAAGAGCACCTGGGGGTCAAGCTGCAACGCTCGCAGCAACGCCAAAATCTGGGCCTCACCGCCCGACAGGCGGGCACCATTTAACTTTAAAAACTCGGGACCGCGTCCCAACTGGGCCAACCAGGTCTGGATGATGGCTGGATCAAACTGGCGCTGGCGATAAGCCCCCAGGTCAAACACCTGCTTGAGGTTGTCTTGCACCGTACCGTCAAAGGCGATCGCCCGTTGGGGTACATACATCACCCGGCTGCGATAGGTCGGCAGTGACCACGCTGCCAGGGGCTTACCCTCAAACCTCACCTCCCCCTGCTGAAACGGGTCGAGCAGCACCAGGTTGCGCATGAGCAGGGTTTTACCCACGCCCGACGGAGCAACCAGGCCGACGCAGTCCCCCGCAAACAGCTCAAAATTCACCCCTTGCCACAGCCAGCGATCGCCCAGCTGACGGCCCAGGTTCTTGGCAGACAGCAGCGCTTGGCTAGACGTCATGGAACACCAATTTCTGCCATACAGAGACATTTGCCATATTGACATCTCTACAATACACAGCAGGGCAATACCAGAGGAGACACACCGTGGCACCCACCCCAAACCAGCGGCAGGCGACCATAATTGGGTTTTCGGCGGTGCTCATGTGGGCAACCCTGGCCCTGCTCACCGACCTCAGCGGCACCGTGCCGCCGTTTCAGCTGACGGCGATGGCGTTTACAATCGCCTTCGGTATCGGCATAGGGGTTTGGATGAAAGCTGGGGGCAACGTGCTGAGCCATCTGCGGCTGCCCTGGCGGGTCTGGGCGATCGGCATTGTCGGACTATTTGGCTATCACTTCTTCTATTTCATGGCCCTGCGCCACGCCCCGGCGGTGGAGGCGAGCCTGATTGCCTACCTGTGGCCGCTGCTAATCGTGTTTTTTTCGGTCCTGCTGCCGGGGGAACGGCTGCGTTGGTTTCACGGAGCGGGGGCGATCGCAGGCTTTTTGGGTGCCGGACTGCTCGTTACCAGAGGCCGAGGGTTTAGCTTTGAGGCTCAGTACACCACCGGGTATCTGGCGGCCCTAGTCTGCGCCCTTACCTGGTCGGGCTATTCCATTCTCTCACGGCGGTTTGGAACAATTCCGACCAATGCGGTAGGGGGCTTTTGCGGCGCGACAGCCGCGCTAGCGTGGCTCTGTCATGCCCTATTTGAAACTACGGTGGTGCCTGCGGGTTGGCAATGGCTGGCCATTCTGGGGTTGGGGCTGGGGCCGGTCGGCCTCGCCTTTTTCACCTGGGACTACGGGGTGAAGCGCGGCAACATTCGCGTGCTGGGGGCGCTGTCGTACGCGGCCCCGCTGCTCTCAACCCTGCTGTTGATTGCCGCTGGCCGAGCAGAGGCCACCTGGTCGGTGGGGCTGGCCTGCGGATTAATTGTCGGCGGAGCAATCTTAGCGACCCTCGATTTTTTCTGGCCTGGAATGACGCACAAACCCAGCTAAAGGAACGAACGCCGCTGCCCCCACCAGCCCACCACCGTTAGCCCCAGCAGCAGCGGCGTCAGCCAGTCGCCCCAGCGCACGTAGGGGGTGAGAGTTTGACGACGTTCCAGTTCAGCCCGGTGAATCAGGTAGGTCTGCGGTTCCCCCAGCCAGAGGGTGCGACCGTGGTTATCGACCAGGCCAGAGAGGCCAGTGTTGGTAACCCGCAGCGCCCAGCGATCGCTTTCCACCGCCCGCAGCACGTCAAACCCGTGGTGCTGCATCATCATCCACACTGGGTAGGGGTCGTTGTTAGACGCGGTCACCATAAACTCGCCCCCCGCCCGAGTCTGCCGGCGAAATAGGCGGCTATAGGCCGACTCGTAGCAAATACCGACAATGCCTTTGCCCACCGAGGTTTCAAACTGCTGCACAGGCTGACCTGGTACCAGGTAGCTTTCCAGCGGTGAGAGGCGGCTAATCAGTCGGCCCAGCAGCGCCTCAAAGGGAATGTATTCGCCCAGAGGGACCAGCTGCACCTTGTTGTAACGCCCGTGGTACTGGCCATCGGCCCGCAGTTCTAGAATGCTTTGGGTATATTGTGGCCGCCCCTCTCCTGGCACAGGCGCGAAGGTACCCAGCCACAGCGGCACCCCCGCCTGGCCCACGGTTTGCAGAATGGCCGCAATCTGGGGTGAATTAGGATTCCACAGCTGTGGCAGCGCCCCTTCGGGCGTCACCACCGCATCTACCCCCTGATCGACCAGAGCCAGATAACCCTCGGTATAGCCCTGCAGCGCCTGACGCACACCCTGGGGAGTGAGCTTTTCGCGGGTGGGCACATTGCCCTGAACCAGACCCAGGGCAAGGGATTGATCAGGGGAAACGGGCGTGGCCTGAGCATATAGCAGTGCGCCTAGCAGGTGACTCGCGAGGACGAGAGCACAGGCGGTGAGGGCAAACGGGCGGCGAGATGAGGAAGGTACAGACGCGGATCGGCTTCCCCCAGGGTGAGGGGTAATGGCAATGGCAAGCAGACCGTTGGTGGCGACAAGAATGGCAGAAATAATCTGCGGCCCGGACAGCCGAGTGAGGTGAAGTATCCACAAGTTGTTGGGGCTTTGGGTCAAGCTGAGGGGCGACCAGTCGAGGGGGCTATAGTTGCGTAGAGTCTCCAGAGTGCACCACAGCGCCGCGCCAGCCAGCACCAGCCAGAGCGATCGCCCTGACCAGCGACGAGTCAGCCACGCGATCGCGCCGCCCCACACCGCTATACAGACCGAGCCCCAGAGAACGATGAAAATCCAGGCAAAGAGAGCGATCGCAATACTGCTCAACCACGGCACCCCCATCCACATCAGCGGGTGCAAATGCGTAATCCAGGCCAGCGAAATGCCGTAGTACACCAGCCCCCACAGCAGCCCATAGGCCGCCGCCAGCGCGACCGAGGGTGTCACCATGACCACCCACCACAGCGGCACCAGCCCCACCCATGGCAAAGGCCACAGACTCCACGGCGGCAGCGCGATCGCCATCAGAACTCCGCTGAGAGCGACCAAACCAGCCTGCCGCCAGCTCCACCCGTAGACCAGCTTTCGCAAAAACACCGCTACCGCCTTCATGCCTAACCTCAGCTATCCCTCTCAGTCTGTCATATAGGGTTTCTGAAGAAGGCCCAATCTAATGGTGGGCAGTGCCCACCCTACGCTGCTATACGGCTACTCAGAACTGTTGACCGATCAGTTGGCAGTACAGAGGTTTAAACCGATGGCAGATCAGTCCTTTCCGTTGGGTCCAGGGCGGCGGCACGGCCCTGGTCGACGGGGTCTGGGGGCAATCGAAACGCCCCCAGCGGCAGATTTGGCTTTGAGACCCATTGCTCCCCGCCAAAGTTAACGGTGCATTGCTGCGTTAATGCACCCTACGACCAAAAAAAATTGAGGAAGCGATCGCAGGTCGCTTCCTCAATACCGTAATCGAAAATGAGAGCCTAGGGGTTTTAGCCCCAGCCCAAACTACTCAGCAGTCGCCAACTCAGTGCTACCCCGACGCCGACGGCTGGTCAGCGTATTGAACAACATCTGACCGATCGCCTTAATCAGATTCCCCTCCAGCTCCTTGAACATTTCCATGTTCAAGCCAAAGGCATCATTGGCCTCTTCCACAATGCTGGACACCATGGCATCATCCACCGGAGCCGCATCGATCGACTCGCGGTACTTCGCCTTAAACGCCTTCTCATCAGAGATCTCAGGGAACTCGTAGAACGCTGTACCCTCACCCTCCGACAGGTTCATCGCCCGCTGGGCAATCCCCTTGAGAATTTGGCCGCCCGACAGGTCGCCAATGTAACGAGTGTAGGAATGGCTCACCAGCAACTCGGGCTGGGTACGAGCCACCTCACGAATGCGATCGACATAGCGCTGACCGCCAGGCGTCATCGAAATTTCATTCGCCCAGTTGGGGCCATAGTAGTAAGCCAGGTCAGATTCCAAAGTCGCCTTGCGGTGCAGCTCAGGAAAGTAAACCTTAGAAACAACGGGATGATCTTTATGGCGCTCTAGCTCTTCTTCCATCGCCGCATAGGCATAGTAGAAATTGGCCACCAGCTTGCGGTAAGAGTTCTTCTCGACCACGCCCCGCAAAAAGCAGCGCACAAAGCCCATGTTTTCGGCCATGGTATGGGCTTTTTTGGTACCTTCGCGCAGCTCGGTGGATAGGTTACTGCTCATGCTGACTATCTCGCTCTAGGGTGAATTAAAAGGTGAGGTTTAAACGGAGTTTCGATTCGCCAATGCCTGCTTAGATCGGCCTAGCGCCAAAAATGAGAACGCCTTAACTTGCCATTACAACGGGCACATTTGTTTAACTTAGACCGATTTGATCATCGTTTCCATTACGAATTTTTACAGGCCGTTACCAAAACCCTGCTTTTCTAAGGAAACGATTGAAGTATCCTCAAGCCTAGGCCGCCATTCGGGTGAGCAGCACCGGGCAGGGGGCGTACACCCGCACAAAGTCGGTCAGCGACTCGCCCAGTACCTTGTCCAAATCGGGCAGACCCTTGGCAATGGTGGGGCGGCGATCGGGCGAACCTAACACAATCAAGTCCATGTTGCGCTCTTCAGCCAGTTGGCAAATGCGGCGACCGGGCTTGCCCTCGGGGGCGACTAGCTTGTAGTCGATGCCATACCGCTTCACCTCAGTCAGGGCATTGGTCAAAATGGGGTCTTGGTTGGGGTCGACACTGGCCACATCAAAGGGCTTGGTCTTGAGGCTCGATACCGTGTGCACCAGCGTAATCTCGCCGCCCTTGACATCACGCAACAGCGAAATGGCAATGTTTAACCCTTCCCGAGCCGAGTCAGACTTATCCATCGCCACCATCACCCGCTTTAGGGGGCGAATGCTGTAGAGGTCATCTTTAACCAGCAGCATGGGCCGCGATGACAGCTGAAACACATACTGACTGACGGAATTTTCGAGAATAGCCTTCAGCCCCTGCAAGCCCCGCGACCCCATAACGATTAAATCGGCCTCGACTTCCTTAGCCACCTGGATCACTACATCTTTGGGGTCACCCTCCCGCAGCACGGCATTAACGCGGCTAGGGTCGAGGTTGAGATTGGTAATGGCTGTAGCCAGGGTGCGACCTCCGGTTTCCCAGCGCTCTGCCATGGTTTCGGCAGACACTTGAGAGGGCACCACGTGCAGCACCGTAATCGAGGCCCGCTGCACCAGGGGAATATCCATCAGTGCCTTCATCATGGCTTCGGTGTTGCCAGTCCCAGAATCGGCCAAAAGAATCTTTTCTATCATGATGTCCTCGTAGGGTTGCGCTTGACGGCAAGGGTCTAAATGGGCAACGCTGAAATAAAACAGTTTGTTTAAGGATCCTAAGCGATGCCTCATCTCGCCCGTTTAAGACCATCGGAACAACGGGGTATAAAACTGAGATAAGGTGTTCTCAATCATCATAGGCACTGGTTTTAAGCCTATTTTGGCGCGATTCATAATTTGTAGTAGAGTTAGTCCGCCTGGCGGGCCAATCGGTGAAACAGCCTCAATGGCATCTCTGGAATCTTTTCGCTGGTATGAACACCGGGTGGTGGTGCAGCCCCATCACACTGATTACGCCGGTATTGTCTGGCACGGTACCTATATCGCCTGGATGGAAGAAGCGCGGGTTAATTACCTCAGTGCCTGTGGGTTGACCTTTGCCGACTGGATTAAGGCTAGTGTTGACCTGCCGGTGGTGGATTTGGGGCTTAAGTACCGGCGATCGCTCACCCTGGGCGACACGGCCCTGGTCAACGCCCGCCTAGAACCCGCCAAAGGGGTGCGCTTGGTGTGGCACTACGATATTCAAAACGCCGCCACCCAGGAGACCTGTATCGAAGGTAGCGTGACCTTGGTTCCCGTAGATGTCAAAACTCGGCGAGTACTGCGCCGCCTGCCCGCCCCCCTACAAGCGGTCCTGGAGTCTATGTTGTGAGGCGTAACTCCCCTCGGCCCAAGCCTCAAACCTTTGCCTCTAGATTTTGCCTAAAATCTTGGCCCAAAATATTTGTAGGATGAGCAAAGCACGCCCACCGCGCTCTAAAGCTAGGCTCCGATCGGTACGGTCTAGCCCCCTTTGCCCAAGCCCATTCTACGGTTGCCCCAACTATGTTCTTCACCCTCACCCAAGCCCTCGCTGTAGTCTGTACCCTGGTGATTGCGATCGCCGGATGGCTCGGTGCTGCCCCCGCCGCTTACGCCCAAGACAACACGGTCGACTACACCCTCACCGACCTCAGCTTCCGCGACTTTTCGGGCAAGCAGCTCTCAGGCACCTCCTTTGCCGCTGCCGAAATGCGAGAGGCCAATTTTAGAAAAGCCAACCTGAGCAAAACCATTCTGACCAAGGCCTCGTTTTTGCGGGCCAACCTCTCGTTCGCAGACCTGTCGGGCACCTTTGCCGATCGCGTCATCTTTGACGGTTCTGATCTCTCCAACGCCATCTTTACCGATGCCCTGCTTACCAGCAGCAGCTTTGGCGAGGCCAACATTACCGGGGCCGATTTCTCAGGGGCCATTATCGATCGCTTTCAGGTCGCCCAAATGTGCAAGTACGCCGACGGCGTGAATGAGGTTACCGGGGTCGCGACCAGAGATAGCTTGGGCTGCCGGTAAATGGGTGGATGGGTGGATGAGGTAGGGGCAAACGGTTGTTTGCC
Organism: Nodosilinea sp. LEGE 07298; assembly: GCF_015207265.1. Lineage (GTDB taxonomy): Bacteria > Cyanobacteriota > Cyanobacteriia > Phormidesmidales > Phormidesmidaceae > Nodosilinea. The sequence goes on from NZ_JADEXE010000062.1 coordinate 10,029, forward strand.
CTGCGGGGTCTACCTCATACGGCGTATTTATACCGCCACAGCCTCCGCCCCTGCCGAGTCAAAGTGCTTTTGCAGCGTCGCCTTGGGCAGCGGCCCCAGCAGGTGATCCCACGGCAGCGGCTGATTCAAATCCCAGTCCTCATGGACGTAGTATTCCAGCGGCGGAATCTGGTCTTGAAAGTCTTTAAAGGCGCGGCGGTAGCTGCCCAAGCTATCGCCGTAGTGGCGCACCCGCTCAAGTACCGGGCCAAGGCGGCGATCGCCCCGCGAGATCAGCGCCTGAATCACCGACCAGCTGTAGCTCTCGGGCCGAAAGTCGATGCCCTTAGAGCGCAGGTGCTTTTGCAGGTACTTAAGCCGCTTTTCGGCCTCCTTATTCACGCCGTACCACTGGAAGGGGGTGTGGGCCTTGGGTACAAAGGTGCTGCACCCAAAGGTGAGCCGCAGACCAGGAGCCGCCTTTTTGAGCCGCAGCATCAGGGCCACGGTTTGCTCTAAGTCGGCCATGGTTTCGCCCGGCACCCCCGCCATGCCGTAGAGCTTCATGGCGCTGAGGCCACCGGCTTTAGCATTGACGGCGGCGCGCTCAATATCGTCAGTTTCAAGCTTTTTGTTGACGATCTGGCGCACTCGCTCTGAGCCACTCTCGATCGCGATCGTAATCGAGCGCGTATCGTGGCGGGTGAGAGTTTCGGCCAGCTTGGGTGTCACGGTGTTGGTGCGCACCGAGGCAATGCTGAGCCGCACATCGTTGAACTGGGGTTTGTTCAAATAGTCGAGCAGCGTCTCAAATTCGGGGTGCTGTGTCACCGACGCCCCCAGCAGCCCCAGCCGATTGGTCACCGCTAACCCCTGTTCAATGGCGGGGATCAGCGAGTCTTCCAGGCTGGCCGTGCGGAACGGCAGCGTCAGGTAGCTGGCCAGACAAAAGCGGCACATTTCTGGGCAGCTGCGCACCACCTCCACCATAAAGATGTTTTCCCAGGCGGCGCGAGGGGTAACGACGGTCGAGGCCGAAAGCACGTTGCCCCGGTAGGTCTGCTTTTGCACGGTGGCAGGAATATCGTCTGTTATGGGGGCGATCGCCCGCACGCTCCCCGTCGGCCCCTCGTAAGTGACGCTGTACAACGATGGAACATACACACCCGGCACCATCGCCAGACGGCGCAGGGTTTCCGCGCGGCTAGCGGATTTTAGCCCGACCAGCGCGTCAAAAAAATCGTCTAGCAGCGTCTCGCCATCCCCCAGCAAAATGACGTCGAAGAAGTCGGCGAAGGGTTCGGGGTTGGCCGTGAGCACCGGGCCGCCGCCAAAGACCAATGGATGTTCGTCGCTGCGACTTTGGGCGTATAAAGGAATATCGAGGTTTTCGAGCTGGGTGAGCAGGTTCGCGTAGTCTAGTTCCCAGGACAGCGAAAAACCCAGCACATCAATGGTTGTCGGCAGGGCCTCGTGGCCATCGGTAAATAAACGGCTGACGCTGATATCGGCCCGCCGGGCCAGGGTAGCCCACACCACCTGATAGCCCAAACTGGTAATGCCCACGGTGTACTCATTGGGGAAGGCGAACACCACCGCCAGCGCATCGTCATGGGGAACGGCAGGCTCAAACAGCAGAGTTTCGTCGTGAAGGGGGAGAGTGACCAAGGGTTAGCGCTAAAACGATGCGGCTTCTCCAGTGTAATCAGTGCCAGCATAATCAGTAGCCATGACTTTAACCCAGGGGATGGCATTGATCGCAGCCGCCTACGGTCTGTAATATTACAGGGTGGGTCCAGCAAGCTTTACAAAGACCAGGGATGGGATTACCTCAATCTCACGAAGGTCGCTTCATAGCGACCTCTGTGCTCACACAAATCCAGAAAATATCAGTTGATTTGCGCAGGAAGTAGGGTCTTCACCAGACAATATGTGGTAAAAGCACGGTGTTGACCCAGAGATCATAAACCTACGATTAAGACAACGCGATCTACCCTAGCTACCTCACCGTGATAACAACCCTTTAGATGCACCCGCAGCTGCCCTGCGGATTCGGCCTATGACTTCCCCCACTCCTCCCATGCGCCCCACCTATATTCTTGCCGACGAGGCCACCGTACGGATCCCCCGCGACCCGTCTCTACTCGCTCAGGCCGAGCGCATCGCCCAGGGTTACCACCAGTGCCAGGCGGCAGAGGCTTCGCAGTGGTTAAAGCAGGGGCTAGCCCACCTGCGGAAAGGGCAATACACCCCGGCGCTGTCCCTGCTGCAGCAGGCGCTTCAAAGCTACCGCAATATGGGCAACAAAGAGAGTCAGGCCAAAGTGCTGCTCACCCTGGCCCACCTCTACTACCGGGTGGCCGACTACCTGTGGGCGGCAGACTACGGTCGGCAGTGCCTGCGCGTGGCCCGCGAGCTAGGCGATGATGCCCTGATGCAGCAGACTCTGGGCCATCTGGGCAACAGCTACCGCCACTTGGGCAATCTGCAGCGAGCACTAGAGTACATGGGACAAAGCCTAACGATGGCCAAAAAGACCGGCGATCGCCCCGGCGAAATGCGATCGCTCAACAACTTAGCTATGGTCTACCGGGCTAAGGGGCTAACCCGCCAGGCCGCCACCCTCTACGAGGCCAGCCTGATGATGGCCACTACCCTGGGCGATCGCACTACCAAGCTGCAAATTTTGCAAAACCTGGGCAATACCTACCTCACCCTGCGCGAATATGCCCAGGCGATCGACTGCTATGAGCGCTATATGGCCGTTAGCGCCAACGGTGAAGGGGCGATCGACAACCGCACCACTCGTCGCGTGCTCACCCAACTCACCCTGGCTAGCCTGGCTATAGGCGACCATAACCGAGCGATCGTGCATCTCCAGCACCACCTGTCGATCGCCTGCGCACTGGGCGACACTAAAGGGGCGGCTAGCCTACTCGACGATCTCAAGCGCAGCTACGTAGCGCTGAGCGAAGCGCGAGTGGCGGTGCTGCGCACCGAGATGACCTCAATCTAAACAGCCGCCAGAAACATGGCCCTGGAAAAAACAAAAAGGGGGGCGCAGATTCTGCGCCCCCCTTTGCTTGAATGGATGTCATTTAACGGGCGCGGAGATTAACCGCGCCATCGCTGTTTTAGCCAGGCCAGTTAGCGGCCACCATCTCAGCTAGGTCAACAACCCGCTGGCTGTAGCCCCACTCGTTGTCGTACCAGGCCACCACTTTCACCATATCGCCGCCCATCACCATAGTTAGGCTAGAGTCAACGATCGAAGACTCGTCGGTCTTGCGGTAGTCGATCGACACCAGAGGCAGGTCACTGTAGGCCAAAATGCCCTTCATGGGGCCTTCAGCAGCAGCCTTTAGCACCTGGTTGACCTGATCGCCGATCGCAGGCTTTTCTACCTGTACCACCAGGTCCACCACCGACACGTTGGGGGTGGGCACCCGCAGGGCGATCCCGTTCAGCTTGCCTGCCATCTCAGGAATTACCAGGGCAACTGCTTTGGCAGCCCCTGTGGTGGTAGGCACAATGTTTAGCGCTGCCGCCCGCGCCCGGCGCAGGTCGCGGTGGCTAGCATCGAGCAGGCGCTGGTCGCCCGTGTAGCTGTGGGTAGTGGTCATGGTGCCTTTGATGATGCCGAAGTTATCGTTCAGCACCTTGACGACCGGAGCCAGACAGTTGGTGGTACAGCTGGCATTGCTCACTACATTATTCTTGTCATGGGTGTAGTCTTTGTCGTTGACCCCCATGACGTAGGTGCCAATGCCGCCGCCCTTACCAGGAGCCGTAATCAGCACCTTCTTGGCCCCGGCTTCGATGTGACGAGAGGCACCCTCTTCGCTTACAAATACACCGGTAGACTCAATCACCAGATCAATGTCCCAGGCACCCCAGGGTAGGTTGTTGGGGTTGCGATCGGAGTAGCACTTAATCGTTTTGCCGTTAACAATCAAAGTATCTTCTCCGGCGCTGACATCAGCGTCGAGGCGACCCAGCATAGAGTCGTATTTCAGCAGGTGGGAGTTAGTCTTGGGATCAGACGTGTCATTGATAGCCACCACCTCAAGCTGGCTGTTTTCGCGCGTCAACCAGCAGCGCAGAAAATTACGACCAATGCGGCCAAAACCATTAATTGCTACTCTAACCACTGCGTTTAACCCTCTGTTGTAGTCGACTAGGTATCTATTCTTAGACGACACCATAATATCGCAAAGCATGATCCACTTTATAGGGGCTAGCCATTGAACTGGATCTATTCATTATCCAAAAGAACCTCATCAAGTCTATGCATACGCGTTGACATGCCCTTCGATCGCCGCCCTCAGGGGATCAATCCCGCAAGCTAGCATAAGTATTTCTACTCTATTCATTTGAATTTCATAGAAAATTGATATGCAGCCCTTAGGTCTCTATATATATCTAGATTCTCAAATGCCGACGGTCGTGCAGGGTATAGATAAAAGCCTCACCTGAGGATAGGTAGACCCCAGACTTAGCAAGCGCTGAGGTGCTAACCCTAGCGGCGATCGCCTGCTCCCTATAGCTCCGCTTTGGCGGGTAGAGAATAGGCTGCAGCAACTTAGGCAAGCTAATGCCGATGTTTAGGCCAATTCGGCAATTCTTGCTATGATTACGCCTGACCCTTGGTGTGGTGTGGTTTTCTAAGGAGTGTAACGATGCCGATTCCCGTAGATTTTACCGGCAGGCCCTTTCATTTTATTGGTATAGGGGGCATTGGCATGTCGGCACTGGCCTACATCTTGACCAAGCGCAATCTGCCAGTATCTGGGTCTGACCTCCGACTTAGCCACATTACCCGCCGCCTGCAAGAGGCCGGAGCCCACATCTTTTGGCAGCAAGAGGCTGCCAACCTAAGCTATTTTCTCGACGGTGATCGGCCTGTCCTGGCCACCGCCTCAGAATGTAGCAGCACCGGGTCTAGCCTAGTGGCCGATCCTACGCTGGCCACCCAGGTCTCAGACGCAACCCCTCAGGTCGTTTGTTCCACCGCAATCGATGTCCGCAACCCTGAGTATCAGGCCGCCCTAGAGCTGGGTTGCCCCATTTTGCACCGCTCTGATCTACTGGCCGCCCTGATCCAAGAATACAGCAGTATTGCAGTGGCCGGCACCCACGGTAAAACCACCACCAGCAGCATGATTGGCCATATGCTGCTCAACGCCAATCTTGACCCCACCATCGTGGTTGGGGGTGAAGTGCCGAGCTGGGGCGGCAATGCCCGACTGGGTCAGGGGCCTTACCTGGTGGCCGAGGCCGATGAGTCAGACGGCACCCTGGCTAAGCTGTCTGCCAGTATTGGCATTGTCACCAACATCGAGCTCGACCACACCGACCACTACAACGATTTAGGGCAAGTGGTTACCACCTTCCAAACCTTTCAGCGCCAGTGTGGGCTGTTGGTTGCTAGCGCCGACTGCGATGTAGTGCGCACCAGCCTCAATCCAGATATAACCTACAGCCTAGATCCATCCACTGGCGCTACTTACTACGTCACCGATGTTCAATTTGGGGCCGATGGCACCGCCGCCCTGGTGTGGGAACAGGGCCAGCCTTTGGGAGTACTGCACCTGCGGGTGCTGGGCTGTCACAACCTTAGCAACGCGCTAGCCGCAGTGGCGGTGGGGCGTCAGCTGGGCGTTGCCTTTGGCGACATCGCCGACAGTTTGGAAGATTTTTGCGGGGCTCGTCGCCGCTTTGAGCTGCGGGGCAGCTATAACGGCATTCAGTTTTTTGATGACTATGCTCACCACCCCAGTGAGATTCGGGCGACGCTGGCAGCGGCTCGCATCAAGGCTGATCAGTCGCTGGCAACGCTAGCCGATAGCCGCCACAGCCATGAGGGTCGCCGAGTAGTAGCGGTATTTCAACCCCACCGCTTTAGCCGTACGGCGGCATTACTCAGCGGATTTACCGATGCCTTTAGCGATGCCGACCAGGTGATTATGGCGGATATCTATAGCGCTGGCGAGAGCAATACCTTTGGGGTGTCGGGGCGTCAGCTAGCCGATGCCGTAGCCTGCGCGCACCCTCGCGTGCTCTACGGCCATACCCTAGACGATATTCAGGCAGCCCTGGCCCACAGCCTGCGCCCCGGTGACTTGGTGCTGTTTATGGGGGCAGGCAATCTCAATCAAATTATTCCTCAGGTAATGGCCTACTATGCCGAGGCAGAGGTGCCGTCGCTTCAGGAGGCCTGTTGAGCAGCGGCAGTCCCCACAAATTTGGCTAGCATGGGGAACGACCGTTGAGCACTGGGGATATGAACCAAACTCTCGGGGTTGCACCAAACCTGGCCTGCCTGAAACCACAGGTGTCGTTGCAGCCGTTAACGACCTTTCGAGTCGGGGGACCGGCGGAGTGGCTGGCGATGCCGCGCCACCAGGGTGAATTTCAGCAGGTTTTAGATTGGGCGATCGCCGCCGGCATTCCCATCACCCCCCTGGGGGCTGGGTCAAATTTGCTAATCAGCGATCGCGGCATTGCGGGTCTGGTCCTCTGCACCCGTCGCTGGCGCAGCACTCAGTTTGATCAGACCGGTCGTATCACCGTGGCCGCTGGCGAACCGCTGCCTACACTGGCCTGGAAGGCAGCCAAGCGTGGCTGTCGTGGTCTGGAATGGGCCGTGGGTATTCCGGGTACCGTGGGTGGTGCGGTAGTGATGAATGCCGGAGCCCACGGCGGCTGTACGGCAGACGTGCTGACGTCTGCTACCGTTCTCGATCCAGCCAGCGGTATGGTAGACCTGACCCCCGCCAATCTAGGCTTTCAGTACCGCACCTCGGCTTTGCAGGGGGGGCAGCAGGTGGTGCTAGAGGCCACATTTCAGCTAGAACCAGGCCACGACCCGGCGGTGGTGGTCGCCGATACCCTGGCAGGGCTAAACCAGCGGCGAGCTACCCAGCCCTACGACAAGCCCAACTGCGGCAGCGTATTTCGCAACCCCTACCCTCATACGGCCGGGACTCTGATTGAGCAAAGCGGGCTCAAGGGCTACAGCATTGGCCAGGCCCAGGTGTCTGAGCGCCACGCCAACTTTATTGTGAACCTGGGCGGTGCCAGTGCTACCGATATTCAGCGCCTAATTCACCACGTGCAAAATGAGGTGGAAGCTCGCTGGGCCGTACGGCTAGAGCCCGAGGTCAAGTTTGTAGGCGAGTTCCCCACCCTTTAGCGCCATGCTTAGGTTCGTAAGATTAGGTTCGTAAGATCTGAGAAATCAGACCTGCGGTTAATTGTCCTGGCGTAGCTCTTGCATAGGATGGATGGCACATGCGTCTCTAAGGTCAATTAATGCAGAACTCTCTCAATAGTTTGATCAGCCAGCTGTTGGGGTTAAACACCTCACCCCTTTCAGTCGAGCAGATTTGCCTACGCGCTGTGGTGGTCTACCTCGTCGCTATGCTGATGGTTAGAGTGGTGGGTGATCGTCGCTTTGCTGGTAAATATGCGGCGATCGATATTATTCTCAGCATTACGCTGGGTGCGACCTTGAGCCGTGCGATCAATGGCTCAGCACCGTTTTTTCCCACGTTAGCCGGTGGTGTCGTGCTGGTGGGGATGCACTGGTTGCTAGCGGCTGTGTCATGTCAGCTACCTCAGCTAGAGCCCTGGATTAAAGGGCGATCGCGACTGCTGATACAACACGGCCGAATTAACCACAGCGCCCTGAAGACCTCTCACCTGACAGAAGAAGACCTCAGGATGATTCTGCGATCGACCGGTAGCCTGACTGATTTAGACCAGGTAGAATTTGCCAGTTTGGAACCCAGCGGTAATATTAGCGTGATCTCACAGTCATCCCCACAGGTTGTCAATGTTTCTGTCGAAGACAGCGTCAAAACCGTACGCATTGTAATTGGCTAACAGTAACCGGCTCAAAGCATCATTCCAACAGCAATTTAGCCCTAACGAACGCAGTCAGCCGCGATGTTGATTCACACCAGTTTTTGCCGGTGTCAGTTATGCTCCTAGTACTCGACGGCGCAAGTTTAGATACTATTCTCCGGGAGCTAGGGAGCAGGGGGGCTAGGGAGCCAAGCGATTCGGAATGGTGGGCATATTTCAGTCATCGAGTACTAGCCACTGGGGAACCAGATCACAGGGTTCGGCATGGACGTTGTCATGCCGTGGTTAAAACGGTTCACTTTCACTAAAGCGATCGAGTGCCATGGCAGTAATCACAGGGTCGGTCTCTCCCACTACCGCTTGGGCAAATCGCTGGGCTACAGGCGGCAGGTAGACAAAGGGGGCGCTAAACCCGGCCATGATGTGGATGCCCTTGAGGCCGGGTATGGGGCCAACCAGGGGCAACCCATCGCGGCTAAAGCTGACTCGACAGCGTCGCCAGGTGCCGGGTACGTCGGCCAAATCCGGAATTTGGGATGCGATCTCGGTTCTCATACTGCGATCGCTCTTTGCGGCGTCCAAGTCTGCCTCCAAGTCGGTCAGGGTGCGGCTAATTTGGCCTAGGCGCAGGTGACCATCTAAAAACTGAATTGCGCCGCTGTCGAGGCTAGGAGGCGTGATCTCGTGCCCCGGTTGATCCCACTGGGCATCGGTCTCGGGCTGGCTGGCCTTAGCCTCTAGGGCAAAGCGTTGGGTCTGGGCGGGCATAATCAGCGATCGCAGCGTCAGATCCAGCGGCGGAGTTTCGATTAGCTCGGCATGGGTGTAGTAGAGGGGCACCGTTATTTTGGCCTGGTGCAGCAGCCTGCGACTAAAGGCACCGGCAGCGACTAAAACTTGCTTGGCGGGGTAGGCCTGCTCGCTGGTCAAGAGTCCGGTCACTCGATCTTTGATGCGAACCAGATCGACCACAGAAGCAATCACTCGGGTACCACCCAGGCGCTGAAACGATTGGTTGTAGGCCTTCACCAGAGCAGTAGGGGAGACATGGCCGTGGCGAACGGTAAAGGCACCCGCGATCGCATCCTGATTCAGCAGTGGCTCTAGCGCTTTGGCCTCGGCCGCCGAAATTAACTGAGGCGGTGTTGCACAGTTAGCGTAGGGTTCTGCGGCCGCTTTGGGATCGCTATCTGTCGTCAGGGTCAGCAGTAGATCTAGCTCACGAAATTGGGTGTCGCTTTCGAGTTCTTCGCTGAGCTGGCGGTGCTTGGCTATGCCCTCGTGGCAAAGCTGCTGGGTCAGCGCCGTACCGCCCGACCAGTGGGGAATGCCGCCGTAGCTGTAGCGGGTGGCGTTGTCGGGGTCTAGGGCGCGATCGAGCAGCAGCACCGAGAGCCCGCACCGAGCCAGCTCATAGCTAACTGCCGCCCCCACCAGGCCATTGCCGACTACAATCCAGTCAAAGGTTTGCATGGGGTAAAGGTTTAGGATTGAACGGATTGAGTTTAAGGGAAAAGCAGGTTCTTTGCCTTGAACCTTACACCTTGAACCTTGGACCTCACGCGTACACCTGCCCTAAAATAATTCGCAGGCGATCGTAGTCATCCTTTAAGAAAATGCTCAGGTTGCGCCCGGCCTGTACCAGCCAGGGGCGATCGAGCTTACGCAACTGGTAGCCCTGACGCAGCACCGCTGCCACCAGACTATCGACCGGGGCACTGCCCATGGCCAGCAGCGTTCTTAAAAAGTCGAGCTGCTCGGTAAACTCAATCACGGCATCTGGGCTACAGCGGTATACGGCCTGGTGTACCTGGGGTGGGCGCGGCGGCAGGTGCTGAAACAGTGGCCCTAGAGGCTGCCCAGCCAGGTCGGGAGCGCGAAACCCCACGATCGCAGCCTTAAACTCAGTCTTGAGCATGGCAAAAATCTGGGGCTGCTGCTGGCGTAGGTCTTCAAGCGACAGGCCCAGCGCTCGAGCCCGGTGTACCGAGTCGATCGGGCTGGTGGTAGCGTGATACACCACCCCATAGACCGTGTTAGCCGATTCTTCATCCACGGCGGTAACCCAGCTGCCAAAGGGGGGCATGGCCGAAAACGCCAGCGCCTCTGGATCTAGGCACTGAGCCAAAAACTCAGTGGTTGCCGTTTCAATAACTTCGGCAATGTGGTCGGGCTGATGGGCCTGGGCTGCGGCCTGGGGCAGGGGTAACCGCATGGCTAACGCCGCTTGCCGGAGGAGCTAACCGGCTCCAGCTCCGACATATTGAAGGTGACGAGCTTGTCCCAGTTGCCGCCCTCAAACAGCACCGCTACCTTGCCGTCGGTAATGCGCTGCACCAGGCCCTGAAAACCGTAGTAAATATCGTTGGCATTAACGACCGTAACCGGAGCTCCAGGAAAAATCATGGTAACTAATGCTTTTGATTTGCCCCTACAGTTTAAGCCATAGTTCCCCTTCGCCAACCCTTTGCCATCGGTTCGCCATTGGGGGCTGAGACCCTGGACAGCCGGTTAGGGCACTAAAAATTTTGGCGGTTGAGCCTGGGGTTCGACTTGGGGGGCTGGGGGCGGCCGTTCGCACCGTTGTCACATCATCGTCATACTGTTGTCATAGGGCAGCCATGAAGGCCCCATAGGGTGTCAACCCATGGGCACTATTCCGTCGATGCCCACCGCAAACTTCCTCAGCGAAGTTTGCGGCTGATGATATGCGAGGACCATCGCTATGAACCCGTCAATTCTGCTCAAGAGTCTGCTAGCCACCACCCTCATGCTGGGTGTCCCAGCGGCTGCGATCGCCCAGAACCCAGAGACACCTACCCCAGCGCAGCCTGCCCAATCCGAGCCGGTTGCACCGATCGAGGTGTCTGAGAGCCAAATCGATCGCTTTGTCAGCGCCTATCAAGCCATTCGAGCCATTCAGCAAGCGGCCCAGGCCGAGCTAGTGGCCGCCGTTGAAGCCGAGGGGCTCACGGTAGATGACTACAACGCGATCGCCGAATCACAGCAGACACCCGAAACAGCTACCGAAGTGCCCGCTGAACAAGCCGAGCAGTTTACCGCTGCCGCCGCTCAGGTTGCCACGCTGAGAGCAGATGCCCGCGAAGAGATGCAGGCCGCGATCGTGGCCGAAGAGTTGACCGTCGAAGAGTTTGAGCAAATTTTGGCTCAGGCCCAGCAAGACCCTGCCCTGCAACAGGCTATCGTAGAGCGACTCAACAGCGACGGCTAGTGGCTCAGCCTAACGGCTCGACAGCGGCCCTGGTTATTCCTTAGCAGACGAGTGCGTTGCGCTAGGGTATAGCCAGGGCTTTTAGCTTGAAACTATCGCCTATGCCTTGCGCCAAACGTTTTGCTAAAACGCTTCAAGCCGTTGGTTTTGTCGCCGTAGCCCTGGTGCTGGTCGGCTGCGAGCCTACAGATTTAGAGAGGCTGGCTGAACAAATTCCTCCCATCACGCGGATTGGGCGAGAACCGCCAGCGGTACCAGCCGCCGAAGGGGCTCAATCGGCGGCGGCGGCTGAGATGGAAACTCTGGTCTACGATCGCATTAATCAGATTCGCCAGGAGGCAGGACTCAACCCACTACAACCCAGTGGGACACTAGCCGAGGTGGCGCGTCAGTACAGCCAGCGCATGGCCAACGAAAACTTCTTTGGTCACGTTAGCCCCACGGGGGATGGGCCAGCTCAGCGGGTATCCACCGCCAAGATTCTCTACGCGATGGTGGGCGAAAATTTGTTTACCAGCACCAACGCGCCCGACCCCGCCCCTCTAGCCGTGCAGGGGTGGATGGATAGCCCTGGCCACCGGGAAAATATTCTGCGATCGGGCTTTACCGAAACGGGGGTAGGCGTCTGGCAAAGAGGCAACACCTACTACTTCACCCAGTTATTTATGCGTCCCCTATAGGCGAGCGGCCTACTTCCAGAACTCGTTGGTCGCGATCGCACCTAACGCGGGCAGACGTGGGAGAATGGAAAGCCTTTGCGTGTGGTATCAACGGTATGACGGCGGCAATGCCCTATTCTTCTGAGGCGATCGAGTCAGCGATGCAGGCGGGAGAGCTTACCTTTGCCCTGCCCGACCCCGGCGATGAAAACATCTCGGACTACGAGTTTAATCAGCAGATGGAAGCCGCCTGGCAGGTGTGCGATCGATTCGATCTGCAAACCGATATCTGGCGGGGAAGGATTCTCAGGACGGTGCGCGATCGCGAAAAGCGCGGCGGCGACGGGCGCGGCACCGGCTTTCTCAACTGGCTCAAAGACCGCGAAATTACCAAAAGCCACGCCTATAACCTAATCGAGCTAGCCGAGAGCGCCGACCAGCTGCTCGACGCGGGTATGCTCACCCCCAAAGAGGTTAACCAGTTCAGCAAGCGCGCCTTTGTCGAAACCGCCAAATCGGCCCCCGAAGTGCAGCAGCTAGTCAGCGACTCGGCCCGCAAGGGCGACCACATCACCCGTCGCGAAGTGCGCCAGGTCGCCAACGAGTGGGCCGCCATGACCTCCGACCTCATCCCCGAAACCCTGCGGGAAAAAGCCGCCAACAACACCATTCCCACCCGCTATATTGCCCCTCTGGTAAAGGAGATGGAGAAGCTGCCCCCCGTCCACCAGAGCACCCTCAAAACCGAAGTCGAGCTAAATCCTGATTTGGATACCCTAAAGCAGGTTACCGCCGAGGCCCGCTACCTATCCAAGTATCTGGCCTCCGCCAACCAGGTGCAGCTGCTTGAAGCCAGCGGTATTGATCTCGAACTCGCCCTCGAAGAAGCCCTGCGGGTCGGCTGCCTCAACTCAGCCGCCGACATGGTGGCCCAAGCTGCCCAGATTGAGCAAACCGCCGTCAAACTCTTCACCGCCTGGAAACGGATCAACCAATTAGCTGAACGGGTGTTTGTGGACAGCGGCGAGAGCACCCCCCACCTGCGGGCGCTGCTCACCGCCCTCGGCCCCGTCACCAGCGAAACTGTGCAAGTGCGCCTGGGCGAAATCGACAGCGTCACTGCCCAAACCATCCGCTGGCGACTGATAGTGGAAGAGGACTAGAGCAACAACCAGCAGAAGATCTACTGAGCTCATTTCAAAAACTCGTCTGGAGTAATTCCTGCTTGCTTCAAAATGGCCCTGAGAGTTCCTTCGGGCATATCACCTGGATGGTTGGGAATGGTGGTGTAGCAATGGGTGGTGGAGTTATACCAAATCTCATGACTGCCTGCCGCTTGACGGTCAAATTCAAAGCCCAACTGCTTAAGACGTTTGACAATTTGACGATACTTAAACCCCGCTAGACGACCCACTAGATACCCAGGACAAGTGGGTAATCAAAGTTATCCTCAATATTGGTAAGGCTCATCATCGGTTGCCGTGGGGAATGCTCTAACTGAGCTTCTAAAAGCTTTTTAGCGACATCGCGGGCGATTTCAATGGTTTCCGCAACCGTACGCCCCTGGGCTACTAAGCCGGGTATGTCATCAGAGGTGGCGAGATAAACGCCCTCGGGAAGTTTTTCGATATGGAGCTTGGCAATTTGTTCCATCGGCTCTGTTTGTTGGGTGCCTAGTTGCATGATAAGCAATATCAGTTCAGGCCGAAGCACCTCCAGCGGTTGAGCTGAGTCAGGACTTAACTAAATCCATCAGCATCACTTCCCACACCAGGCGGGGCTGTACGAAGCGGCGCAGGTAGCCTTTAGCAGCTTCCAGCTTAGGTAGCCACCGGGGGCTTTCCGCCGGGTAGCTCTGCCAGTACCAGTTGAGTAGGTAGTCGAGCAGCCAGAGCTGAGCTTCGGTGTCGAGGGTTTTGGCTACCTGGCGAGCCTGATCGAGGGCTTCGCGCAAGCTATGAGGGGGTTGGTGCAGAGCAGTAAGCAGCTCTGGGGGAATGCTCTGGAGCTGGTTGTAGGCCGCGATCGCACCACCAGGACTGCCCTGAGCCATCGCCAAAATCTGCGGCTGCGCTAGCACCTCGGTTTGCTCCACCTGCGCTAGCACCGCCGCCATATCCGTCGCATTGAGCCGCTGAAAAGGAATCGTTTGACAGCGCGACACCAGGGTAGGCAGCAGCGACTGCGGGCCAGGGGCCAGCAAAATAATCGTCGCCTGACCCGGCTCTTCTAAAGTCTTCAACAACCCATTGGCGGCTCCCTCGGCCATGGTTTCAGCCGCTTCAATCACCACTACCGCGCGCGGGGCTTCCAGAGGCGGACGGCCTAAGAATTGGGCAATCTGCCGCACCTGATCTAGCCGAGTTTGGGGTGGGCTTTTGCGGCTAAGGCCTTCCTGAGCAGCCACCGATGCGCCAATCAGCTTGCCCTGGTGTAGATAGGTAGGCTCGACCCACAACAGGTCGGGGTGGTTGCGCTGGGCAATCCGCCGTCCTAGCGCTGGGGACGGTGCCCCAGATGGGGGGGCAAACAAAATTTCAGCAAACCGTTCTGCCGCCAACCGTCGCCCCACGCCGTGGGGGCCAGCGAACAGGTAGGCGGGGGCCACCCGCTGCTGGTCTACCGCTCGCCACAGCAGCGCAATGGCCGTATCCTGGCCCACTAAGCCGTCAAATTGGGCGCGTACCACTGCTGTAAATATCCTTCCACAACGGCAAAAATTTCGCTGGCAACGGCGTCTACAGCTCCCATTGCATCGATCGCCTCAATGCGTTCTGGATGCTGCTGAGACAATACCTCAAAGCCCGCCTGCACCCGCTGGTGAAAGGCCAAATCGGCCTGCTCCATGCGATCGGCGGTCCCCCGCTGGCGGGTGCGGGCCAGGCCCACCTCGGCATCGAGCTTGAGCCAAAGAGTTAGGTCGGGCACTAGCCCCCCGGTTGCCACCTGGTTAAGCTGGTCAATCAGGGCCAAATCTAGGCCGCGCCCGTAGCCCTGGTAGGCCACTGTAGAGTCGATAAAGCGATCGCACAGTACCCAGCATCCCTTTGCCAGAGCAGGTTTGATCACCTCTTCGACATGCTGAGCGCGATCGGCGGCGTACAGCAGCAGCTCGGCCCGACTCGCCATCAAAGCTCCGCCCTGCTCATCCAGCAGCAGCTGGCGCAGCCTCAGTCCTAGGGCAGTGCCCCCAGGCTCGCGAGTGGTCAGCAGGCGAGGAACAATTCCCTGCTGCTGGAGCTGCTGAAGGCCACGGTTCTTGAGCAAAGCGGTGTGCAAAATATTCAGCTGGGTAGATTTACCACAGCCTTCCACCCCTTCAAAAACCAGCAGCTTACCTGGCATTGGCATAACTCTAGTGTTGGCCTCCTCAAGCTTACAGGCAAGCGCGATCGCCTCAATTCCCTGACGATAACCCTACCCCCCACAAAAGGTATGCTATACATTAAGATACAAACCCAGGACTTACCACGTCTTAGGTGAATGGGTTCGTTGGGGAACTAAACTTGAGTCGCCATCGACCTGGCACTGAGTAATAGTTGTTGCGATCTCAGCAAAGGACGCCTATGGCCCGTTATACCAATTCTCTGACTGTTCCTGAGACAACCTCTCGGCTGCGAGACGCTATCATTAGCTCTTTGCAGGCCTTTGGGTTAAATATGGTCTACGAAAATGGTGACTATTTAGTCGCCAAAGAACAGCCTGGCCGAGTATCTCTATCTCAGCTCACCACCATTGAAGTGCTGATTAATCAGCCGACCGTAGCCGCAGGTTCTGGCTGCGTAAATCTCGTCGTCAAAAATGAAGAGCTGCCGCTCAGACGCGACAATCATTGCGAACAGGTGTTTAGCGCCGTTAATGAGGCCATTGTGGCCTTGGTCTAGGCCCTACACGCCTATGCTTTGCCCTACTTGTCTGGCAAATACGGCAAAGATACAGACAATCCCTAAGTTGAATGGCACTGAATTAAAGCTGGTGGGCAATGCCCTGCGGCGGATCGAGACTTCTGGCGATCTGCAAGAGTTAATTTCAGTGACATTCAGCTACAGACGGTCCTTAGGTTCTCTTAGACCTTAGCGACGATCGACAGTGCGCCTAAAGCATAGGTGACTGCCACTGGCCAAACCTGGGGCAGCACAAGGGGGTGTAGCCGTCACTCCAGCAGGGTGTGGAGAACGTCCTTGCTATTTCTATTTTAATCAGGCTTGATCGGGCTTACGGGTAGCCGCTAAATTTCCGTGTCGTCGTCTAAATCTGCCGAGTCTTCTTCACCCTCCTCTACCATGTTGGGGCTAATTAGGGTGATATCGAACTCGTCGGGGGGGAGAGTAGACTGGCTATCGCGCTTGAGTTGATAGTAGATAGCGCGGGCCTGGGGACCAAAGACAATTTCGTCTTCGTTTTTAAGGTCGTGGGCCTGTAGCTTGCGCCCGTTTATGAGCATGCCATTGGCGCTAGGTTTGCCCTTCAGGTTGCCATCTACGATTCGGTAATAAAAAGTATCGTCGTCTTTGGGTAGCTGTACCAGAGTGGCGTGGTGTCGCGACACAAACTGAGACGACAGTCGAATGTCACACTTTGGGTCGCGCCCAATGGAGTAAACCGACCCGTCTAAGACAATTTCTCGACGGCCTTTGCTGTCTTCAACAATGAGAATAGGCTCAATACGGATTTTGGGGAGCTAGTTCAACAAGGTCTCCAATAGGTTGCCCAGCAGTGCCTTTCCTCGCTTACGGGCATTGTGTACGAACTCAAAGAACCCCAGATAAAGCGGCAGTTTCTCCT
>NZ_JADEXE010000471.1 GCF_015207265.1 Nodosilinea sp. LEGE 07298
ATACCTTCAGTGTCTTTTCTTATTAGCTTAAATTGGATCCGGTCTCAGTGATGACTCAAGGGGCAGGGAGAACACCTCTCCCGCCTATCTAGCTGTCGTCACCCGCCACGTTCAGTGTCGTCTAATAGGCCAGGGAGTTGAAGAAGGAATTGGTAGAGTTCGGTTCGGCCTTGGAGAATTGGAGTACGTGGGTAGGGTAAGGGAGATTCGGGAGGGGACGGTGATGGTGCTTTTTTATTAATCAGTATGGGGGTGAAGCTTTCCGGTCTGCCCGCTAAGTCGATCGCCGCGCAGCCCAGTTTGTAGGCAAATTCCACACTGTAGCCAGCACCCAGGGCGTCGTAAAAGCCGACGGCGAAGTCAATGGCGGCTCTGTCGCCGATCTCCTGGGTCATGCCCACCACGTAGGGCACCTGCTCGGCAATGGCTTCGGCTTGGATGGCGGAATAGCAACCATTCAGCACCACGCAGTGGATCGGATTGGAGAACTCTGCCGAGTCGGTAAACAGGGCAAACAACCCGGCCAGGGTTTCCCCCGAGACTCGTTGGGCCTGGCCCGCGTCCTCAAACACCAGTCCCTCGGCCCCGTCGCCATAGCCCGAAAAGTGGACAATTTGCGGGGTTTCTTCGAGCACGGCCCGCTGAATGTCTCGGGGGCGCACGGCCCGACGCTGGGCGAGGGTAAACTGATCGCGATGTTGGGCGCGGCGTAATCCCTCTTCAATATCTCGTAACTCTTCGTCAAGTCGCAGGCGGGTAGGGTTTGTAGGGTTTGCAGCAAGAAACAAAATTTTCTGCATTCGAAACGACTGAGGCTCGTTCCGAGGTTGAGGGGGTTGCTGGGTAGGGCCAATTAATAATTGTTCCAGTCGCCCTATCAACCGCTTCATGTCTACATGGAAATCGGGATCGGGGCGGACATTCACACCATTGAAATAGGCTAATTCCTCTAAGCCATTAGGAAAATCCTCAATCCTAGGTATGGAAGCATTGCCGACGAGCACGGGCACCACCACCAGATCCTCACGCTGAAGTGCTGCTTCGATCTCCATCCGCACCCAGTCGTTAGGGTTGTCTAACCGACGGTTACCTTGTGTATCGGTGGTATTCAACCAATTGAGACCAATGACGACTAGCAGCACCTTGCACTCGTCTAGTGCGCGGTTGATAAATTCGCGAAAGTCTTCTCCCGGAGAGATGCCCTCAGCATCCCTAAAAACCGCCTCTTCCCCAAAGTGAGTCACTAGTCTGTCATAGATCCGTTCAGTAACATCCTGGCTATCGCTACGTCGGTAGGAAATAAAAATTGAAGGCATTTGCTGGCACTAGAACTATTAATTTTCCACCATGAAACATCGATTTTTGCTTGGAGAAAATATCTAACCTTAGGAAGGACGTTTGAATTGGGAAACCTATGGGTAGAAGCCTCCCTAATTAATATGATTACCCAACCCCGCAGTCTAGAAACCCTGCAAATTGGTGCCTTAGTACAGACAGACTCGAACCAACTAGGCGTCGGGAAAGTTGTTTCTACCACCCATTCAACCGCAGAAATCCACTATTGGGTATCTATCGCTCACAAAATCTCAAGAACCATCCCCCTTACCTCGTTACAACCTGTTACACTCCAACGCCACACCCGCTGCTACCTTTGGCTCGAAGACGAAGGCCGCTGGCAAGTTGGTAGAGTCTTCGCATGGCACCCAGACCGTCAAAGCTACGAAATCGATCTCCCCGACAGCGGTTACCGCTACGCCACCGAACCAGAAATCTACGTCCGCTGCAACCACCCCATCGATGACCCCACCGACATCCTGATCCTCAAAGGCCACGAAACGCCCTACTTCCACACCCACCGCTCGGCCTTTGTGCGTAGCCTAACCGAACAGCGGGCCATCAGCCACGGTATGCCAGGGCTCTTTTCTGCCAACATAGCTCTCTACCGCCACCAGGTCGAAATCGTGCGCCGGGTTTTAGAAGACCCTATTCAACGCTATCTGCTGGCCGATGAAGTTGGCCTGGGCAAAACCATAGAAGCCGGAGCCATCCTCAGGCAGTTCCTGCTAGATAACCCCAATAGCCATGCTCTGGCGATCGTGCCGCGCTCTTTGCAAGAGCAGTGGCGACACGAACTAGCCGACAAGTTTTACCTGACCGATGAAGTGCAACTGGTCGCCGCCGAAGACTTAGAGCGCGTCACCTTACAAACGCCTCACTTTTTGATTATCGACGAGGCCCATCACATCGCCGCGATGGCCGCTTCACCCCAAAGTTCCGAGCAGAGACAGTTTGCCCTGTGCCAGCGGCTGGCCCATGGTGCCCAAGGGGTGCTGCTGCTGTCGGCCACACCCGCGCTCAACCATGAGCAAGCTTTTCTGGCCATGCTCCACCTGCTCGACCCCGCTACATACAGCCTTGACGATCTGGACGGCTTCAAGGAGCGCATTCGCAAACGCCAAGATATCGGGCGAGTCTTGCTCTCCTTCAAAGAGACCGCGCCCACCTTTGTGTTGAAGACTAGCCTGAGTAAACTGAGAGGCTTATTCCCAGAAGATCCGCGTCTCAGCTCCTTGATTGATCAATTACAGGCCCAGCTAGAGTCAGATGCCACTGAACCCAGCGAACAAGCAACCACCGTCCGCGCCATTCGGACTCACATCAGCGACACCTACCGCCTGCACCGTCGAATGCTCCGCAACCGGCGCGACTCAGTGGACGATGTACTGATTGACCAGTCTGATGCTCTGTTTCAAATGGAGTTTGACGACAATGACCAGGCCGAGCGCCTGCATGAGTATCTGGACGAATGGCGGATTCAAGCTCTTGGGGTTGCTGAAGAGCAGAGTAAATACTGGCAACAACTGAGCCGCCTCTACAGAGTATTCTTTGTGGCCAGAGGTAGTTGGCATCGCGTGTTGGAATGGGTGATCGCTGCCCGCCTCGAAGGTCAACACCTGGCTGAAGTCATCAAAGCCTTTGGAGACAATACCGTAAGACTGCTGCTCGATACCCCCCACTTCGCTGGCGAAGATGACCTACTGGAACAGTTGCTAGAAATACTGAGAGAGATACCGGAGGAGGGCGATCGCCTTGGTGGTGCAGAAAAGTCCTGAAAGGGTTGTTGTGAAAGGAGTCCCAAATGAGACAGGGTAGATGGGAAGGGGCATTTCATGAGAGGCTTGAATTCCCCAACTCAAGGCCAGTCTCATGGAAACACCCCTCTTGTATCGTCAACTGCAAGACCAATTGAGTCAA
>NZ_JADEXE010000063.1 GCF_015207265.1 Nodosilinea sp. LEGE 07298
ATTGCCGGTCAGATGTTTGATAACGAATATGACTTGGCCATGACCGTCATTGACGGCATGGAAGCGCGTAGTAAAGCTGGAAATTATCAGCTAGAACGTTTTATGTTTAAATGCGCCTAGCTACTTAGTGAGCAGTGCCTAACCCTAGGGTAGAGAAAGGCTTCTGGCGATCTGCTGCACCCAGGACTAGTACTCAACGGTGGTTAGGTGGCTATTGTTAATTGCAGAGGAGCCGGGGAGCTCGGGAGCCAGGGGTGGAATTGCTAGTCTATTTCAGCCATGCGTTACCAGTAATAACGCATGGCTGAAATAAATAGATTCATTCTAGGAATCAGCAACGTTTAAATTGGCTGAGCGAGGTCGCTTACGGAACGTCGCCCGAAAAGGGGAAGGTAAGAGCCTGTCTGATATGTCTCCTGGTTTCGCTGAGGTAGCTTTACCTATGACTTCGCCAGGAGACAGTTACCCCGATGTCTTTTGGACAATTAGAGTATAGATTTTCTGAGGTTAACTTGTCAGTTAATCATACTTTTGGGTGGAAAAATTTAGCTTTATTCTAAAGCCGAGTTCAGATAGGTAGAGTAGCACTGTATGAATGAAAATAACAATGCCAAGCATCTCGAAGGTTTCTTCGAACAAAATGCTAATGGCTGTATTAATTCCAGCGTATACGAGCACAGACTCTAGCATCTCAACTCCAATAGCTCCGCCCAGAAAAACTAACCCAGCTAAAATAAGACGCGATGAATACCGCAAAGGCAATCGCTTAAGGAAGGGAAGATACAAGTAGCCGATGGCTATGACAATAGGGATATAAGCAAGATACCAACGGTAGTATAGAACGCCTGTACCTCGGCCTAAATAGTTTTCTAAGAGCACGCCAATGATACCCTCGTGAATTTGTGCGGCTTCATCCACGCTCATGATCAGCATTCCGATAGAGAGACCTAGCCAGTAACGATGCATCCGTTTTTTTAACGATGACTCGTGGAGTGCAACGAGCAGGCAAAGCCCCGCAGCGAACAAAAGGTTTAGAGCCGAAATATATGACGGTAAATTGGCTTCTTGACCCATGCTGAAGAATTTAAAGAACCCTACGAAGGGCGTATTTGCAATATCGAATAGGTAAGACAGTAAGTGGACAGCTACGTGCCCAATTGCGGCCAAGGCAACTGTACTTATCAAAATTAGGGTGGCGTTGTGAAAGTGAACTGCTATCTCTGTGGACTCGCTTAGGTGTTTTTGCATGGTTTGTATCTGGTTAAGAACGTCAATAAGGTAATGCGTTGGCACGATCGCACCAGTACGGAAGCACAACAGCCATTTGCACAATCCCCAGCTGGGGATGATTATGGCTATTTTTACCTTCTTTTTACCTTTCCTTAACCTGACTATCCGGACAATACTGCAAAATTTCGGGAACTTTTAGATCAGGACATATTTGAGATTTTTATGCAAATTTCATTGGAAACCAAATGCTAAACAAGTTTTGCAAGCGATTTACATCTTTCCGGAATACTGGACTTATCCTCGTAAAGGGTTACAACAATCTAATTAAAAGGTCTTATATAACAGTTCTTGTTCAGATGAGATGCTTGCCACCTATCAAGGGCCATATGTTCTAAAACTCTCTCTCACCCAAGATTTGTCTCATATATCTAGGGACTGCGATAGGGATTAATGAAAATTTCAAAGCTTAGGATGTATTAAGCATTGAGACAACGGGATACTTAGATTAAAAGAAATACTCCCCATTAAGAGGGTTAAGCGAAACATTTCTCGCAAATTCAAGTCATAAGGCTAAAGTAATAAAAATAGTTAATGTCAGCTAGTATTTCTACTAACTAAAAATGGGATTACACAATAAGGCTATAAAAGGAGTTTTCTGGTCTGCATGTGAGAGCTGGGGGCGACAAGCCTTTACTCTTGCCGTGTTTGTCTTGCTAGCAAGATTGCTCGACCCTGAGACTTTTGGTCTAGTTGCTTTGGCTAGTATTTTTACCGCTTTTATGCAACTTTTCTTAGATCAAGGCTTAGCTCAAGCTTTGATTCAACGTGAAGATATAGAAGATGCACATCTGAATACAGCCTTTTGGATTAGCTTTTTAATTGGTCTATTCTTAACAATCACCAGTCTTTTGCTTGCACCATTAATATCTAGCCTGTTTAAACAGGCAGAATTAATACCTATAATTCGAGTATTGTCAATAGGATTTGTGTTTGGGTCCTTGAGTAGTGTTCAGGATGCTATTTTAACTCGCGAACTGAAGTTTAAATCTTTAGCAATTAGAACTCTTATAGCTACATTCATTTCAGGCTGTTCTGGAATTATGATGGCACTAGCTGGGTTAGGTGTCTGGAGCTTGGTAGGCCAACAAATAATAAATAACTTGGCAAGTACCGCAATATTATGGCAAGCCAGTTCGTGGAGGCCAAAATTCAGTTTTTCTATAGAGCATGGAAAAGAGTTATTTGGATTTGGAATTAATGTTGCTGGTTTCAACATTCTAAACTTTTTTAACAAACGTACAGATGACTTGCTTGTTGGATATTATTTAGGGCCTGTAGAACTGGGTTACTATTCTGTTGCATATCGTATATATTTGATTGCATCCCAAGTTTTAATCAGCGTTATATCAAAAGTAACGCTACCTACCTTTTCAAAGCTTCAGAATGAACCTGAGCGGTTAGTAAAAGCATTTTATGAAGTGACAAAAATGTCAAGTGCTGTCACATTTCCTATGTTTTTGGGAATATCAGCACTCGCTCCTGAATTGGTTCCAATACTATTTGGTGATCAGTGGCAAAAAAGTGTACCGGTCATGCAAATTCTGATGCTAATTGGGCCTGTTCACACCATACTTATTTACAATAGTTCAATCTTGATGGCGATGGGAAAGCCAAGTTGGAGGTTAGGAATACATTTTATTAATGTCATTGCTAATGTTTTAGGCTTTGTAATTGTTGCAAAATGGGGAATTGTGGCAGTAGCTACTGCCTACGTAGTTCGAGGATATTTGCTTTTGCCTTTATCAATTTTGGCAATTAATAAGCTCGTTAAAGTTAGCTATCTATCGTATCTCTCTCAATACTTTTCTCCTTTTTATTGCACTTTATTAATGCTTAGCGTAGTATATTTAGGTAAATATGCTTGCTATATGCTCAACTTAAACAATTTATCAGTTTTATTGATTTGTACTTTTCTAGGTGCCTTGTCTTATTTACTTTCAGTTATGTTTTTTGCTCCAAGTCTATTTCAAAAACTTCAGACAAGTTTTCAGTCTCTTGCTTCATCTAAAGCTTAATTAAAAAAGAAGTAAGGTGGTGCTTGACGACATTATTGTTAAGTCGAACTAAAATTTTGTGGAGATTAAAGTGAAAATAGGTATATTGACATTTCATCATGTTGACAACTATGGAGCCACTTTGCAGGCCTACGCACTGCAAAAATTTCTTCGAAGCCAAGGGCACGATGTAGAAACTATTGACTACCGCCCCCTAAACGCCGTTAAGTACTATACAAAGGGATTAAGCCCTATTAGTAAGGGTTTAAAGTTGAACTCTTTTGCTGCAAGAAAAATATTTAAGGCCTGGCGCATGAGGCAGTTTTTATTGAAGCATCTAAAACTTAGTAGTTCAAAAATATATAATAATGCCAAGTTACGGAAATTAGAGAGTAGTTATGACGTTGTAATTGTTGGTAGTGATCAGGTTTGGTGTCTAGAACCCTTTCGAGGATTTGATCCTGCATTCTTCCTTGACTTTGTAGCCGATGAAGTTGCTAAAATTAGCTATGCATCTAGTTTTGGGAGTACTACCCACCTAGATATTTACAAAGAGCAGATTTATAAGTTAGTAAATAGGTTTAACACAATCCTGGTTCGTGATCAGAATAGTAAAGAGATCATTGAAGGCGAGTGCCAAAAAAGTGCCGAAGTCGTACTTGATCCGACTTTTCTTGTGAAATATGATGACTTGCTTAAGTCAGTTAAGTATAAGGAAAACTATATTCTTCTGTATAATCAGTCGGATCTAAATGAATCCGAGGAAGAATTTGTTAGCGTTGTGTCTAAAAAGAAAAATCTCAAAATAGTTTCGGTTGGAAAATATAACCGAATTGCAGACGAAAATTTTATCACGGCAGATCCTTCCGATTGGTTAAGTCTATTTAAAGCTGCCACATATGTGGTCACTAATACTTATCATGGAACAATCTTCTCGTTGATTTTCCAAAAATCATTTACGGTTTTATTTTCTTCTAAGAAGACTAATAAGACTAGTAATCTTTTAGGCCAGATAGGATTAGAAGGGAGGATTCTCCTAAATTCTAATGATCAAAATATGTTTTTGGCTCAACTTGAAGAAGTTAAGTACGAAGATTTTCAAGAAACCTTAGACCAAAGGATTATTGAGTCAAAAAATGCTTTGATTTCAGCTCTGAAAAAGCTTCCAAACACTGCTCACTAAACACTAAAGGATGAGGGAATCTAATGAAAGGTGGTGCTGAAATAGTACGCTTAAGTTCTCTTAACATAAAAGTTGAAGCTATTGAAACGAGCAAATTTTCTCACTACCGAACCAATCACTTATTTGAGCGGTTTGGAGAAATACATACGCCTCAGGATTTGAAAGAATATTGTTTGTGGGCCGAAGAAAACAAAGTAAAAATTTATATTCTTGGGAATGGCTCTAATACTTTGTTTGTTGGCAAGAGAATTAACTCTCTGGTTTTAAAGAATAAGCTAGAAAAATACTTAAAACCTCTTCCTGGTAACCGTTTAGAGGTATCCTCTTCATCACAGGTAATGGATGTTTTGAAATACTGCCAAGAGCATTCTCTTTCTTCTTTCTATTATCTTTCGTCAGTTCCTGCTACTGTTGGTGGTGCCCTAGCTATGAATGCTGGAAGAGGAGAATCTTACCATCAAACAATATATGATTTTGTCGAAAGCGTCACCTATTTAGATGGAGGTGATGTTAAAACTGTGATGAAAAACCAGCTTGAAATAAGTCACAGAACCACAATGTTTACAGGAAGGCATTCAAAGCTAATTTTGAGTGCAGTACTTAAATTTACACCAGAAGTGTTTGAAAAAAGCCCCGTTCAAGAACGACAAGTCTGGTCAAAGGAACATCAAGATAATATAGCACCTAACTGCGGCTCAGTTTTCAAAAGAGCCAACTTCTCAATCTTGCGCAGATTGCAAGGAATAGCCTTTGGGAAAACTCAATATTCGAAAAAAACTACTAACTGGATTTTAAATAAATCTAGTAGCAGCAATTCTATTTTAGTACTGATTTGGCTTGCAAAACTATTGCATTTTATAAATGGAAACTCTAACGACATAGAATTGGAATTAATAGAAGTAGACTAATGCTTTTTTGTTTGATGTGTCTAATTTTGATATGAGCTTTCCGAGCTTTTTTCTAAACTGGTTTTTTCTTTTTGACTCATTATGACTACTCAAACAAAACTACCCTTAGTCAGCATTTTGATCAATAATTATAATTATGAAAATTTCCTATCTAATGCTATTGATAGTGCTCTAAATCAAACTTATCAGAACATTGAAGTCGTTGTTGTTGATGACGGATCTACAGATAAGTCTTGCCAAGTGATCAATCAATATGGCGACCAAATTGTTTCTGTTTTTAAGAAAAATGGCGGTCAAGCATCTGCCCTTAACGCAGGTTTTGATGCAAGTAAGGGCGAAATTATTTGTCTGCTAGACGCTGACGATATATTTTTGCCTGAAAAAGTATCTCAAATAGTGGCTCTTTTTCAATCAGATTCTGAAGTCGATTGGGTATTTACAGAATCTGCACCCGTTGAAACTAGTGAAATTTTGCCAGGTAAGCTAGAAGATCTTTTCGCTTCTATCCGCAGTCAGCCATCTGCGGAAGACTTGGGCAAAATAAACTTCAGGAAAAATATTTTGAGGGGGCAGTTGCCCAATTTTACGCCTTCTACATCAAATCTATGCTTCTCTCGAAAGCTGCTGAGTAAGTTGTTCCCTTTACCTGAAATTAAGGGCCTTTCAGGAATGGCAATTACTGACCTGTATATCAAGCTTCCAGCCGTTGGTCTTAGCGCTGGCTACGTCACTAAAGAAAATTTAGGTATATATAGGTTTCACAATAATTATTATAAAAATCTCGACTTAAGCAAGAAGCGTAGAATGTTTGGAGAGATTTATACGACTACTGGTTATTGGATTTCGAGAAACTTTCCGGAATTCAAGGCCATTGGTCGGAAGATCTTAGGAAAGGGTTTTGCTACATATCTAAGCAGTACCTACACCACTCAACAGGTGACCGATGCTGACTGTCAGGCCATGCTTGATGATTATCTAAGCTCTTCTTCAATTTTTGAAAAACTAAAAATTACTTTAACTATTTTTTATTATAGGATTCGACTTAAGTTCAAAGATTTTGTATAGTTTTACACGCTTAAGGGGCATTTAGTAAATGTGCTTAATTCAGCCTACTTTTGTTTCTATTATTATTCCAGTTTTTAACGACAATCAACATCTACAGATTTGCCTAGAGGCCATCGCTCAGCAAACGTATTCGTCTGAGCATTATGAAATCATCGTTGTTGATAATAACTCTAAAGAAGATGTTAGCAGCGTTACGACCCTATTCGAAAACGTTATTTTAATTCATGAGCCTTCTCCCGGATCTTATATTGCTCGCAACCGAGGTATTGAAATAGCTAAAGGAGAGATTATTGCTTTTACTGATGCAGACTGCATACCCGAACCAACCTGGTTAGCCAACGGTGTTAAAGCTTTACAAAGCAAACCTAATGTAGGGCTAGTGGCAGGTCACATCGAATTATTCGTAAGCGATTCTAACTATCCTAACCCCTTTGAGCTGTACGAAACTATTGCGCTCGCCTTTCCCCAAGACCAATTTTTGGCCAATGATAACTTTGGTGTAACAGCTAACTTACTGACCTTTAAGCATGTTTTAGATGCCGTTGGCCTGTTTGATGAAACCCTCAAATCTGGAGGCGATAAGCAGTGGGGCCAGAGAGTATTTGCAGCAGGCTACAAGCAGCTGTACGCCGAAGATGCACGAGTTAACCACCCGGCCAGAGACACATGGGATGCTCTCCGTAAGCGAGCTGTGCGAATTATTGGTGGCCGCTATGATGTGCTGAAGTCAAACCGCCCATCCACATTAGCTTTACTTACCGACCTAGTTGTTTTTCTCAAACCGCCGTTCAGATTTTTTCTGCGGACCTGGCAAGACGCTCGCCTTAGAGGTCCTAAGCAAAAAATTCAGTTTACGGTCGTTATGCTGCGTCTACGGTGGGTTGCCATTCAAGAACGCTTTCGGCTGCAATTTAGCGGGGGTGTTTCAGAACGGGGGTAGTTGTCACTGTCAAGGAATTCAAGGCTTGATACAGGCTGAAACCTACTCGTAGGTAAACGATAAGTTGGGGTTTGAGCAAGGTTTAGAGACATTAGCAGGGCAAAGGCGATGGAGCAAATGCTTTTAGTCAGCATTATTATCAATAATTATAACTATGGCAGTTTTCTGCCCCAAGCAATTGATAGCGCTCTCGGCCAAACGTATTCACATACTGAGGTTATTGTCGTTGACGACCTCTCTAGCGACAATTCGCGCGACATTATTGCTGGCTATGGCGATCGCATTGTCCCTGTTCTACACACTACCAACGGTAAGCAGGGGGCAGCCTTTAACAGTGGCTTTGCCAAAAGCCAGGGTGATATTGTTATTTTCCTCGATGCCGACGACTATCTGCACCCCTACGCCGTCGAGCGTATCGTCGAGGTCTGGCAACCTAACTTGGCAAAAGTTCATTACCGCCTAGAGGTGGTTGACACAGAAGGGCAGCCACGGGAGATCTCTTACCCCCAGGGCGGCCCTCTAGACAGCGGCAGCATTCGTCAGTCGGTGCTGAGTGTGGGCACCTATGTAGGGGTACCCACCAGCGGCAATGCCATCAGTCGCCAGGCTTTGGCCCAGGTTACGCCCATTCCCGCCGAGTTTGCCACCACGTCCGACGATTATTTGTCGGTGCTAATTCCGCTTTTTGGTGAGGTTGCGGCAGTCGAAACCCCCCTGGGTGCCTACCGCATCCACACCAGCAACCAGTGGGCCATGACCCAGGTGACCAGCGATCGCTTCCATCGCATCATTCGTCACGATCTTCAGCGCTGCGCCTTGATTAGCCAGTACGGGAACCAACTGGGTTACGACGTAGCGAACGATCTTTACATGCGCTTTGTCGGTCGAGCCTGGACGCGGTTAGCGTCGCTCCGTTTTGATCCGGCCAGTCATCCGGTGCCCACCGACCGACCCCTGGGGCTGACTTGCTTGGGCCTGCGGGCAATTTGGCGCTATTCGTCATTTAACTGGCAAAAGCGGCTTATTTTTAGCTCCTGGTTTATTTGGGTGGGCCTGGCACCTCGACCGCTGGCCAAGCCCGTTATTGTTTGGCTTTTTGCGCCCCACCATCGCCCCAAATTCATTAGCTGGTCTCTAACTCGAATTCGCAGGCTGGTGAGTAGCCCAGGCTAGCTGGTCCGTTTGGCTATATCTGCTAATTGTCGTATCTGCTAATTGAGATCATTCACCCGGAGACTCACTATGAATCAACAGCAAAGCAGTCGTGTGGCCTGGCTGCTGCCTTCTATGGGCAGGGGCGGCATCTCTTGGCAGCACATTCTGCGGGAGTTTACGCAGATCTTTCCCAACACTCGGGTGTTTACCGGAGAATGGGTCGGCTATGTGCCCGGCTTTGAAGATAGCTTTGAGCTACAAACCGTGGGCCGCACTCAGTTTATGGAAACAGGCAAGTCTAACCAGGGTTATGGCTTTGGCTTTTCCTATGCGTCGCCGACAATTATTTATCACTTATTTAAATTTAAGCCCCAGGTAGTGATCACTAACGCCTTTTCGGTGTGGTCAATTCTGGCGTTGCTATTCAAATTTTTGGGCGGTTGGCGAGTTATTGTCGCCTATGAGGGTGGTTCTCCCAACTCAAATTATGAAACCAATTCTCTGCGCCTGCGATCGCGGCGGTTTATTGTGGCCGGGGCCGATGGCTTTGTCGCCAACAGCCAGGCGGGTAAAGACTATTTAATCAACGTTTTGGGAGCTAACCCCGACAAAATTTTTTGTCGGCCTTTTTTGGTGCCTAGCCTGGATGCACTGCTGCGATCGCCCCAGGCCGACCAGGAGCGGTTGGCAGAAACGCTGCCACGACCCATTTTTCTCCATGTAGGCCAAATTATTGAGCGTAAAGGGGTAAGAACCCTACTCGAAGCCTGCCACCAACTCAAAACCAAGCACCTGCCCTTCACGCTGCTGCTCATTGGCGACGGCGAGCAGCGCCCCGAGCTTGAAGCCTATACCCAAACCGCCGGTTTAGAGGACGCTATTCACTGGCTGGGCAAAATCGACTACGGTGCTTTAGGCTCCTACTTCCGGCGGGCCGATGTATTTGTCTTTTCTACCAATGAAGATATTTGGGGCATGGTCTTGCCCGAAGCTATGGCCTTTGGCAAAGCTGTGCTCTGCTCTAAGGGCGCTGGCGCTGCCGAAATGGTGATACACGGCGAAAACGGCTTTGTTTTCTCGCCCAATCAGCCCCAAGAACTGGCCGACCTGATGGGGCAATTCTTAGAAACCCCGACCCTAGCCACAGCAATGGGGGCAAAATCAGCCGAAATTATGACTGCCCATACCCCCGCTGCGGCAACCACGATCTTTACTGCGGCTGTTGAGCATGTACAGAGGGCAGTCTAAGGTTTCAGTCGCCAGCATTTGACCCATTTCAGCAGCAAGGACAGCTAGCCGTCATGCGTGTATTAGTAATTCGCCGAGCGAAGGGGGCTTCCTTTAGCATGGACGTCTATGCCGATGGCCTGATCGAAGGTCTGAAGCAGGCCCGACCAGACTGGTCAATCGAAGCCCTAACGCCGTCGTTCTCTGAGTACAGTGGCTCGATTCTCAATCGAATTGATAAATACTTCTGGCGTTATCTGGCCCTACCGAGGCAGGTGTCTCAGCGCGACGATATCGACATTTTTCACGTTATTGATCATAGCGATGGTCACTTTGCCTATAGCTTGCGCCAGGCTGGGCACCGCGTGGTGGTTACCTGCCACGACCTGATCAACTTTATTCAGCCAGAAAATATCACTACCCAGGCTCTAGCGCCTTGGGTGAGCACCATGATTTGGAAGTATGCCGTGCAGGGCATTTGCAAGGCAGACCACATAGTTACTGTGTCAAATTACACAGCTAACGACGTTACTAAGGTGTTTGGCCTGAGTTCTGAGCACATTACTGCGATTCACAATGGGGTCGAGTCAAACTTTCGCCCTCTGCCCGAGCGGGGCGCAGCCCTTCGTCAACACTATGGTTTGAGCCCAGACACCTTTTGTCTGCTAAACGTGGGGTCTAACCACCCGCGCAAAAATGTAATTACCGCTCTCCAATCCGTAGAGGTACTGCACCAGCGGGGCATTCCAGTGCATTTTCTCAAGGCTGGAGCCGATTTTACCCCTTCCCAAAAAGAATTTATTGATTCTAAAAACCTTTCGGATTGGGTGAGTTATGTCGGTAAACCTAGTAAAGACCAGCTGGTAGACCTCTACAACGCTGCCGACCTGTTGATCGCCCCCTCTCTCTATGAAGGGTTTGGCATCACGGTTTTGGAAGCGATGGCTTGCGGTACTCCGGTCGTTACATCTAATGCAACCGCCCTCCCTGAGGTAGTCGGCGAAGCTGGGTTGATGGCTCCCCCTGACGATGTTGCCGCTATGGCCACCGCAGTGATGCAGATGCAGCAAAACCCGGCAGAGTATCGGCAGTTTGTGGAAAAAGGACTGGCCCATGTGCAAGCCTTCACCTGGAAAGCCCATGGTGAGCGAGTAGCCAAGGTTTATGAAAACGTGCTGAGTCAAACCCTACCCTTATGAAGCCGCTCAAGATATTAATTTCTGCCTATGCCTGCCAACCCGCTATGGGGTCTGAACCTGGCGTGGGCTGGAATGTCGGGCAAGAACTGGCAAAGTACCATCAGGTCTGGGTGCTGACCCGCCGCAACAATCGTCCTGCGATCGAGGCTGAGCTATTGGTTCGCCCCAACGCCAACCTCACTTTTCTGTACTGCGACCCCCCCGGCCCGGCCCGGTGGCTGCCACCCACTCAGGTACCCCACTACTACGGCTGGCAGATTGGTGCTTACTTTGCCGCTAAAGCACTGCTCCAGCAGGTGGATCTCGACCTCATTCACCATGTGACCTACGTACGCTACTCCACCCCTAGCTTCTTGGCGCTGTTGCCCGTGCCGTTTGTTTGGGGACCGGTGGGGGGTGGCGAGGCTGCGCCCGCCGCGTTTTGGCAGGGCTTTAGCCGCCGAGGCCAGGGTTATGAGGTGCTGCGTAGCCTCATCCACCGCCTAGGCGAGCTTGACCCTTTTACCCAAATGACGGCCCGTCGCAGTGTCTTAATTCAGGCCACCACGGCAGATACCGCCCTGCGGCTCCAACACATCGGCGCTAAAGATGTACGCATCTCTCCAGCCATTGGGCTGTCTCAGCAGGAGCTGCAGCAGCTATCTATGCTAAAACTCGCTACAGCACCCAAAGACAAGGTTCGATTTGTCAGTGTAGCTCGATTGCTCCACTGGAAAGGGCTGCACCTGAGCTTGCGGGCCTTTGCCGAGGCCAATTTAGATAAGGCCGAATACTGGATCTTGGGTGAAGGCCCTGAGAAACAGCGCCTACAGGCGATCGCAGCCGATCTCGGTTTGAGCGAGCGAGTTAAGTTTCTCGGCAGTCTACCCCGCACCGAGGTTTTGGCTCAGCTACAGCAGTGCGACGTGCTGCTGCACCCTAGTCTGCACGAATCGGGCGGTCTGGTCTGCCTCGAAGCCATGGCCGCCGGGCTGCCCGTCATTTGCTTAGATTTGGGCGGGCCTAGCCTTCAAGTCACCGCCGAAACGGGCTGCAAGATCGTGGCCCATACCCCCCAGCAAACGATTCAAGATTTAGCAGCGGCGATCGCCCAACTTGCCCAAGACCCCCAGCTTAGAACCCAAATGGGCCAAGCGGGGCAGCAGCGAGTGCAGGATAAATTTTCTTGGGCAGCTAAAGGGCAAGAGTTGATTCAACACTATGCAGAAATTTGTCGAGAGGTAGCCCCATGCGCATTTTAAGCATTCACAACGTTTATCAAATTCGAGGGGGAGAAGAGGAGTCTCGCGACTCTGAGGAACGACTGCTGCGAGAAAACGGTCATATTGTCGATAGCTACGAAGAAACTAACCACGACATTGAACAGTATTCGTCTCTTCAGGTCGCCCTAAAATCCATTTGGTCCCAAAAGTCGTACCACATTGTTAAAGAAAAACTTAAACGCCATCCCTACGATGTGGTTCATGTGCAAAACTTTTTCCCGCTAATTTCTCCATCAGTGTATTATGCGGCCCAGTCTATGGGGGTGCCGGTGGTTCAAACCTTGAGGAACTATCGCCTAATCTGCCCCAATTCCTTATTTTTTAGGGATGGTCAGGTTTGCGAGGATTGCCTTGGCAAACCCATTCCCTACCCCGGAGTAGTGCATGGATGCTATCGAACCAGTCGAGCCGTCACCGGGGTTACAGCAGCTATGCTGACGAGCCATCGCCTGGCGCGCACCTGGCAGAAACAAGTCGATGTGTTTATTGCGTTAACTGATTTTGCGAAGCAGAAAATGATCGAGGGGGGCCTGCCTGCTCAAAAAATCGTTGTCAAGCCCAACTTCGTTAATCCTGACCCGGGGCCAGGAAGCGGGGCCGGTAATTTTGCCCTGTACGTGGGTAGGCTTTCCGTTGAGAAAGGTCTCGATACATTAATCGAAGCTTGGCGGCAACTAGAGCAGCCCATACAACTCAAAATTATTGGTGATGGTCCCCTTGCCCCAATGGTTGAGCAGGCAGCCCAGGAGCTTACTGGTGTAGAGTGGCTTGGCAAAAAGCCTATAGCGGAAGTCCACCGTTTGATGGGCGAAGCCAGCTTTTTGGTCTTTCCGTCCAAATGGTATGAGACCTTTGGCCGCGTGGCTGTAGAAGCGTTTGCTAAGGGAACGCCTGTGATTGCGGCCAACATTGGAGCGATCGCTGAACTGGTTGAAAATGGCGTGACCGGCCTTCATTTTGAGCCCGGCAATGCCTACAGCCTAGCGCAAAGTGTCAAGTGGATGCTCAACCACCCCGAACATCACGCTGAAATGCGCCATCAGGCCAGAAAAACCTATTTAGAACGCTACACATCCTACCAGAACTATGACCAGATCATGGCGATCTATAAACAAGCTCAGCTCAACGCAAATGTTAAGTTAACTGCCTAAAAATGGGATCATTATGAGTGGCAACATCTTCCCAAAAAATCCTTATAAAACATCAAGTCATAAGGGCTATATTTCAAATATAACTCTAATTTTAGCCGCGTTTGCCAGCGCATTTTTTCCTAGAATTATTCAA
Source organism: Nodosilinea sp. LEGE 07298 (assembly GCF_015207265.1). Classification (GTDB taxonomy): domain Bacteria; phylum Cyanobacteriota; class Cyanobacteriia; order Phormidesmidales; family Phormidesmidaceae; genus Nodosilinea. The sequence goes on from NZ_JADEXE010000063.1 coordinate 13,508, forward strand.
TCGCTTGGTGCACCATCACCAGTTAATTTTTTACATTTTTTCACTGTGCCATTAGCCTGCGTTATCGTTTTTCTACGCTGTCGCAGAACAAGCTATAAGCAAATTGCGATGACCCGTTCTCTTTTTGTTGCCTTATACATCTACTTTGGCATCAATGCTGCTAGTGCCTTTCTCAACAATGCAGGAGCCGTCAACATATTCTTGAATTTTATGATTCAAGCAGAGCCATTTATGGTGCTGATTGCCATTGTTTACATTCCGCTGAATTTTCAAAAGCTAGAACGATTTAGAACTTGGGCACTGAGATTTTTCTTATTAAACTTAGTGATTGCCTTAATTCAGGCCATTGGTCTCTATAGCGGCATTATGCCCTATCCGACAATGACTATGGAAGATAATGTGCAGGGAGTATTTTATCTTTCTTCTGGTGGCCACGTAGTCTCAGCATCTGTCTCTTTAATCTACGCACTGTACTATTTTACAAGGCAAAATGTACCCTTAGCTTGGACTCGGTATTTTATTCTTTTCGGTGGCCTTTTTCACGTTTATTTGGCCGATTCTAAGCAGACCATTTTAGTTGGTATTGCTGCTTGGATACTGCTTATCATCAGTCGCTCGACGGATATCAAGGCTACCCTAAAATATGTGATTATCGCCACAATAGTTCTTTATTCGTTCTACTGGTGCGTTTATAACGTAGATGCGCTGCAGGCCTACCGCACCTGGATTCGTCCTGAGATCTATGGCCCTGATGGTGATGCAACGGTGCAAAAACTATTTCCTGTCCGCAATATTCCGACCTACTACACATCTCTACTCAACTGGTTTTTGGGCCTGGGACCAGGTCACACATTGGGCCGTATTGGCGGCTGGATGATTCGCGACTATGCCAGTATTTTGGCACCTCTAGGAGCTACCCGCCATCCAGCTAGCCAGGCCGCTTGGAACGTGTGGAATGGAAGCTACCTGGACTCTAGCTTTTTCTCACCATTTTGGGGTTTTGTGGGCATTTGGGGAGATGTTGGTTTTCTAGGCTTAGGTACCTATTTAACGATTTGGTGGATCGTCTGGATCAAGGTTTGCAAAGACGATTTTTCTCGATTTCTGGTGCTTAACGTCTTGGTCAATGGATTTATCTTTACCACTATGGAAGAGCCTGGGTTTATGCTTTCCACGGCTGTACTGCTCGGTCTAAGGTGGCACGAGCTCAATCCCCATAAGCCCGACCCCAACCGCCAAACGCTGTTTGAGGGAGCAAATATGTATTTGACCTAAAGCTCAATTGTCTGGGGTAAAACTCCTCAAGGCAGAAGCAATAAATTTTAGAAAGTTTCCGGTTTGGGTAATGCCTGATTGAAGAGAGAAGAAGATTACCTGAGCAGCTTTATTGATTGGGTAAGTTGATACCAACTCAATAGAAGCTAGCAATCAAGGGGCGATCGCACAACCTGGCTAGTCAACTGCCTAAAATGCCTAACGGATCTCCATCTATAGTTTTTCGCAGTTGGCTTACTGGTAACGGATACGGCTCAATTTTTATATTAATCCGATGACTAGCATGTCTGAATCTCACTATGTTTCGCCGCTGCGAGATATCTCCTATACCTCTAAAATCTTCTTGATTCTTGGGCTGGCTTGCATTGTTTGCTTTGTTGCCAATATGGCAACCTTTGCTATTCCGCCCAGCCCAATGGCACTAGAATGGCGACTAGGTTTTTTGCAGCAAGTCGGCAACCGCAGCATTTTGTTATTTCTGGGTGCAGCGATGCTGCTCTATTGCACGTTAGATTTTCATTCATTGGTTAAGCCCCTTGCCCTGGCTTGCTTAATAGGAGGGATTTTGCTGCCGCTATCCTGCGTGTTGCTAGTACGCGACCATTTAGTACTGCAAAACCAAACTCTGACCACTATTGATAATCAGTCACAGGCGTTGCAAACCCAGATTCAAGCCGCCGAAAATGATCCAAACCGACCGACTGAGGTTACGCCTGAACTACTACAGCAGGCTGTGACACAAGTTGAATCTCAGACAGAATCCTTGATCCAGAATGCTCGCGACAACACTACAAAATCTATTGTGTCTAGCGCAGGTAGCCTAATTGTTGTTGGGTTGGGGCTAATCAGCCTCGGACGGTTTGGAATAAAACGCACAGTATAAAGGATTTATCATCCCCTTCATTCCCTGGTTTACCCTTGACCTAATTATTTTTGCTGATATGAAAACGCAGCCCTATTTGAAACTTGCTGGCTTGTGGTTTATATCCCTCGCCAAGGAGCATCATGGCCGGTTTGTTTTACTTGGGCTTAGTATTGGATTAGCTTACTTTCCCATTTGGATAGGTTATTTGATACCTAGGGCATTGCGAGGCAAGGTAGGCTGGTTTTTGATTGCCTGCATGCTACTGCTGGCGGGTGCCGAACTTTGGAACCGTCGGCAGGTACTCAAAACCCTCAAAGCCTCTGCAGAAGATCAGTTGTTAGGACACCTTCTGATTGTTTTTGGGGTAGTTTTATTTCCCTTTTGCCGATTTGATATTTGGCCGCAGGCATTTCTATGGCTAGTTATTTTAGCTGGTATAGCTTGTAGCACCTGGGGAGCTAATGTATTTGCGAAATTCGTGCTGCCAACGGTTTTTATTGGCAGCACAACTTATCCACGTATTGGTTTGATTTCTCGATTTGTTTGGGATTTTCTAACGCCCTATCAGTTTCTTGAAATTAAAATGGCACAAATTAGCAGTTTGGCTATGCAGGCAATTGGCTTCCCGGCTACTCACCAAGGCATTTATATTACATTTCCGGAGGGCGCTGTGCAAGTAGGCTGGGGATGTAATGGTCTTGATATGGCACTTTCTATCGCAGCAACAGGCTTATTTATGGGCATAATATATAAGCAAAATCGAGTCCAAATGGTAATTTTAATCGCCATTTCTATGATCATTTCCTTGGCATTTAATATTCCTCGGCTAATGCTAGTTACTCTGGCTCATGTCTATTGGGGGCCGTGGTGGTTTGATTTTTGGCACGGTTTTTGGGGCGGGCAAATCTTTGTAGGTTTGCTACTCACCCTTTACTACTATGTGATGATGGCAATGATTGAGCGTAGTAAAGCTCAGGCAAGCACCTCTCGCTAAAATATCGACTTCAGGCGCTAGCTGGGGCTGATGGTTAGATCATTGTACTGAGCCTCAATTTAGGATAAGCGCAAGAAAAATAAGCTTATAAGATGCTAGGGGACACCGCCCGGTCGAATATCTCCGAGATCTCCTATGAGTCAAGGCTTTGGTTCCCCCCCGAAAGACGGCTAAGCGGGCCTCAATGAGATCTGATACATGCTCATTGTTTTGGCCGCAGGCTGTGCAACCTAGCACAACTTCAGAACGGTTTTCTTGCGCTTACCCTGGACCTACTAGGTATGAGTGTAGCGGCTTTGTGCAAGCGTCAGCAAGAAGAAGATGAAGTTGCCTAGGGTATCTATTTAACTTTTGGCCTGATTGATGGTTGAGAGTGCTATCTCATTTATGAGATAGCGCTTTTATTAGTTTTAGGTTTGCTAACATTGGCCTGTGGCAAAATCTAGGTGGTATTTTGTACGTCTTTAAGTATCTGTTTGCGGAAAATACTGGGTAAGTATACGGAAGGCAATGAGAAATCATAAGGCTTAGTGTAAGGTGGTTGAGGGAGGTGAGTGGTTGTAAAGCTATATCGTTGAATCACAGCCTCAATCGTGCATTATCTTAGGGCATTTACCTACCAGTTTCGTTCGCCGTCTTTGCCTTTTGCTAACATCAATTTGTCTCTACGGATCTAGCCAGTCACCACTAGCTGGTTCTTCCCTAAAGCTTTGGATTGTAGCCACGCGAGTCATCACACCCTTAACAGCGCAGACATATTAAATGTAAGAGCCTTAGGTCACCATCTAAGGCTCTAGTAAAGGCATTGAGACGGCATTTATCCCCTGTAGGTTGGAGAAAAAATGACGACTCAAACTCAAAGTGTTCCTAGCCCGATCAAAGGCCTTGTCTTTGTAGATGACTCGATCGCCGATGCCGATACCCTGCTCAAAGGCCTCAACCCTGGCCTAGATGTGGTGTTTCTTGACTCGGCTCGAGATGGTATTGACCAAATTACTGAGGCACTGCGATCGCGCTCTGGCCTGGATAGCATCCACCTTCTGTCCCATGGTGAAGCGGGTGGTTTAACCGTGGGAACAACGGCGCTCAACGTCAATACCCTCGACAGCTATGGCTCGCAACTCAGTCAGTGGTGGCAATCGCTCAGCGATGGGGCCGATATTTTGCTCTACGGTTGCAACGTAGGTGCTAGCTCAAGCGGGTTCGATTTTGTCAACCGCCTCAGCCAGTTCACCGGAGCCGATATCGCTGCCTCTAACAACACTACAGGCGGTGCGGGCGACTGGGACTTTGAGCTGGTTACTGGCTCTATTGAGACAGCTGTAGCCCTGAGCGCCGAGGCTCAAGCTAGCTACGCTAGCAACCTCAATATCATCACTGTCACCAGTACCGCCGACAGTGGCGCGGGGTCGTTACGGGCTGCCATCGCTTCAGCCCCGGCAGGCAGCGTAATTAAGTTTGCCTCGACCTTGGCCAACAAAACCATCAAGCTCACCAGCGGCGAGATTTTTTTGGGCCGCAACATCACTATTGATGCGATAGGAGTTCCCAACCTCATCATCAACGGCAACAATACCAGCCGTATCTTTCAGGTAGGTAATTCTGCGTCGCCTGTACAGGCGACCTTTAAAGGGTTGACCTTAGTCAACGGCAACGGCCAGGGTGCTCAAGTTCCAGGTATGGGAGGTGCCATCAATGGTGCCAACTTTGTCACCATCACTCTGGTTGACAGCTTGCTGAAAAACAACAAAGCTGGCCGTGGTGGGGCATTACAGGTAGGTGCTGGAGCCCAAGTCACCATTCGGAACAGCGTATTTGATAGCAATGATGGCACCCTTACAAATAACGGTAAAAGTGGCGGTGCCATCTCTACCAACAGTGCCGGAGGAGCCGGAGGCTTAGGGTTCTTGATTGTTGAAAACTCACAGTTCACTAACAACAAGGGGTATGTTGGTGGAGCAATTTACAACATATCAAGCCCTGTGACGGTCAGAAATTCTACGTTTTTGGGCAATACTTCTAAACGAGAGGGCGGAGCAATTTTCTCCGATGGTGCTGGCCCGGGCGGCGCTGGCACGACCCAGGGCGGCACAATTTACGTTGCCAATAGCTGGTTTGAAGGCAACAAGTCGACTGATGGCGGCGGTGCTCTATACATTTGGAGTTATGGGCCTGACAAATTGCGGGTAGAAGATAGCACGTTGGTAGGTAATACCGTAACTCCGGGAACCTATAGCCGGGGACGAGGGGGTGGACTTGAAGTCAATGGCGGCAGCGTCACACTCCGCAACGTAGCGGTGGCCAACAACGTCGCTGAAACCCAAGGAGGTGGGTTGTGGGTTGAGACCAGGTTGCCCGTCACGGTTACCAATAGCACCTTTTCGAGTAACCGGGTGATAAAAGACGCAGGAGGCGCTATGTTCTTAAACACCGTTTCCTCTCCTCCAGTCAATATCATCAACTCCACCATTGTCCACAACTTTGCCGGGCGGGCCAATGGGGCGCTGTGGATGAACAGCGGCAATAAAGACTCAATTACCCTGCGCAATTCGATTGTCGCCTTTAACAGGGCGGTCGATCAGCGGCAGAACCAGGTGGGCTATACCCCCCGCGATGGTGGCGGCAACATTGAGTTTCCAGCACCGGTCAACTCTGGGCCGCGAGTAGCCACTAACAGTCGTATTGTCGATCCCATGCTGGGGCCGCTGATGAAGATTGGCGATGACCTGGTGCATCCGCTACTGGTCGGCAGTCCGGCGATCAATACTGGGGTCAAAGCCAGCAATGTGCCTACCCAAGACCAGCGCCAGTTTACCCGTGACAGCCAGCCCGACGTAGGAGCCTTTGAGCGCGGCGGACTGCCAACTACGGGGGGCAGCGGCAACGATGTGCTTTTAGGTACCTCAGCCAATAACAGTCTGTCTGGCAGCGGTGGCAACGACACTCTACTAGGTCTGGGCGGAGCCGACACGCTGACTGGTGGTGCTGGGGCCGATCGCATTGTCTATACGGGGCGATCACAGGTCGAGGCCCACGGCCAGTCAACCCTAGCGGCGCTCGATCGTATTGTGGGGTTCGATGCCACCCAGGGCGATCGCATACAGCTCGACTACAACCACAATTTGCTCACCTCTGAGCGCCCGTCGGGTCTGTTTAATGCTGGCTTAAAGACGGGTGCCACCCTAGAGCAGGCTGCTCTAGCCGCGTATAACGACAAAAACCAATTGACCAGTGGAGCGCAGGCTATGGCGGCAAACCAGGCGGTATTTTTCCGCTGGGGAACCCGCACGTTTTTCTCCGTTAACGATGGTACCACCGCTTTTTCTAAAACCGCCGATTTGGTAGCTGAAGTTACCGGTATACGGCTGATTGGGAGCGATGCTACAGCTGGGACCTTGAGCGTGTCTAACTATTTTGCTTAATGTCGAGTTTGGGATAGTTGCCTCAATAGGGCAGAGTAAATGCCGCTTGCCCGTATAACGTGGCCTGGTTTTCGCTCGGGGGCACTGAACTCGGACTTGGTAGTAAGCAGCGCTTCTTCTAAAGCCTATGCAAAAGCCCCTGCCGAACGGCAGGGGCTTTCTTGACTTGAGCCATCAGCCTTATAAATATCGGGTGAAGTTAGATCGAACCTGGCGGAAACCTCCGCGATCTGCTGAAAAAAGTTGCAGTAAGCTTGTCCCCTGGTGGTAGCGTGCACATGTTCTACTCTAGGGACCAGCAGTTGTAACTCTGGAGTTTTAGTATGGTGGGTACTGCAAATCCGCTCTCTTCTTATTCATTTAGCGGTCAGGCGATTGCTCGAATTGTGGGCCTGACCTGTGTATTCGGCTTTATTGTAGATATGACTGCCCTCACCTTTCCGCTGGAGGCGGGCGCGGCCTGGCGAGTAGGGTTGTTGCAGCAGATGGGCGATCGCAGCATTGTGCTGTTAATTGGTATTGCGCTGCTGCTCTACAGTGCTTGGGAAAGTTCGGCTTTACGCAAGCCGCTGGGCTTTGTCTCCCTGAGTTTAGGAACGCTATTTTTGCTGCTCTGCATGCTGGTCGTGCGCGATAGCGTTTCGCTCCAGTACCAAGCGGTCGAGTCTATCGGTACTCAGGCCGCCCAGCTGCAAACTCAAGTTGAGCAAAATCGATCTGATCCCAATGCTGCTCCCAATGCTACCCCCGACGATTTTTCCGAAGCTTTGCGGCAAATTGATGCCCAGGCCGCGAGCCTTAAACAAAATGCCAAAACCAGCATTACTAAGGCCGGCATTGCTAGCACTAGCAACTTTGTGGTGGTATCTATTGGCTTGCTGAGCCTGGGTCGCCTAGGTGTGGGTACAGGGGGTGGATCGAGAACCCGCAGCGCCAAGAAGCTGCGAAAGTGATCTATCCATATTCTATTTTCGTAGGGGTAAACGGCCACTTACCCCTACGAAAATTTACGCCTCAATTTAGCCCCGCCTAACAACAGGGCGATCGCATTAACCGGGAGATAACTCAGTTGAAAAACCAGATGGAGCAAGGCCATAACAATTCAGAAATTAACGCCGATGTCACTCTTAAAGACTTGCTTAGGCTTTGCAAACTATCGACGCCCAAGCCGAAACTCTGAGGCGCAACGCCAATCCTAGCCTTACAAAGGCTAGTTTTACCAGCAACAGCAACCTGGTGATTATGGGCATTGGCTTGCTGGGGCTAGGGCGCATGGGCATTGGTGGGGGAACAACCCGGCCAAAGACCGAAGCAAATCTTGCAAACAGCACCGCATTAGTCCTTAGGTAGCATGGAGGTTCTGACGTAATGGTGGCAGTTTTTCTCAGCTGGCTGCTGTTCTTAAGTCTGGCGATTGGCCCTGTACCTCTGGCAGTTGGCCTCACTTATCGTTATCAACCCCGTGACCTTGAGGAAACTAGGGTCAAGATGGTTTTTTCGATTGTCACGCTGTGGTGTTTGGGTCAGGTCTGTTTAGGGTTAGTGCTGGGTAGCCTAGGGCTCTTGGCACTGCGACCTGTCTTGGCAGCAGAGACCACACTGGCGATCGCCGGATTGATCGCGAGCTATCGCTGGACGAAGGGCTGGGCTAGATTGCGGTGGAACTGTGGTCGGGTAAAGCTAGCCCCCTATGAACTGCTGCTACTGCTGCTACTGGGCAGCTTGGCGCTGGTGCTGCTCGAACGCATCGCAACCCAGCCTTTCAATAGTTATGACACGCTATGGTTTCACGGCCCGATAGTAGCCCGCTGGTATCAAACCGCCTCCTTTTCGCAACTAGACCCCCTTGGCCACTTGATTATTGACCATCCTACGGCCCAGGGTTATCCCTATACCTGGCATGTGCTATCGCTGTTGTGTCTACTGCCCTGGGGGCAAGACTTGTTTGCAGCCCTGCCGATGCTGTTTGCGTGGGTATGGCTAGGGCTCTCAGTCTATTTGCTTGGTCGCTACAGTGGAGCTGCACGGTTTTATTCCATCGCTGCAGCGGCATTGGTGCTGGTAGGCCCCTTTTTACTCAACCAGGTAACCACGCTGTATGTCGATCTGCCGCTAGCGGCTGTCTACTGCGCTAGCCTGTGTTGCTGGCTAGCATATCACCGTCACCACCATAGCTGGGATGCCTGTTTAAGCCTGGTCATGGCTGGACTGATGGTGGGTATTAAAACTGCAGGCTTGCTCTATGCTGCCGTGATTGTGGTGCTGTTCCTTTGGAGTTTTGGTTTGCCTGGGGGCCGATCTTCTCGACCTAGATCTACGACTAAGCCCGTCCTGCTAGGGATAGGCATTGTCCTTGGGGTATGGCTAGGCGGCTTTTGGTATCTCGGTACCAGCTTCAATTTGGTCTCGGAGTCAGCCGAGCTAGTGGCTACGGGGACGGCCGACATTGTGTCTCCTATTTTGGGGGATGATACCAGCTGGCTTCAACGCCTTTGGGAGCAGGTTGTATATCTACAAAGCCATACGCTGACCAGTCAATTTAATCCTCTCAACCTGGAGCACTGGAGCCTGGTAGGTAGTCAAGCGCTGGTGCGCTTTCAGCTACCGCTGTTGGCATTGCTGGCCCCAGCACTGCTGCTGCCCTACAGCTGGTATAAATGCCCTAGTATTCGGGGGCGACGCCAGCTGGCAGGCCTGGGTCTGCTACTGCTGATCACGTTTTTGCTTTACTGGAATCTGCCCTATAGTTCAGGGGCAACTAACCCAGAGGGAGCGCTCACCCCCCTAACAGGTAACAATATGCGCTACGGTTTCCCGGCTTTGGGGGTGTTGGGGGCGGTATCGGCTAGCAGTGCTACCCAGCTGCGTCTAAGCCAGCGATGGACTACGCTGACGGTGGTGGTTAGCATCATGGTGGGTGTTTTGAGCAGCGCACTTTTCGACCATGTACGAAATTTGTCTGCCATTGACCAGAGCCTAGGCTGGCCTAGCCAGATAGTACAGCAGCTGGCTAGGCAGCCCAGGGAGGCGATCGCCTCCCTGGGCACAATACTCGGCACATTGGATCTAGCCGTTGAGGCTAGGCACCTAACCCTGCTAACGGTGGTGATTTGCCTTTGGGGACTGGGCTGGTGTTGGCCCACTCTATATCGCTGGTGCCATGCTCGATTGGGCAATTGGCACTGGGCGGTTCGCTGGAGTACTAGCCTGCTGCTGGTCGGCGTAGTGTTGGTCGTGGCTACGGCCCAGTGGCTTCCGGTGAGAGAAACCAACCGGACCCTACTGTACGGCGATCTTGACAGGGTTCTGGCCAGAGCCTTGCAGCCGGGCGATCGCATTGCCTATTTTTCCACCGACACTACCAGCAGCAAAACCTACTTGCTCTACGGCCAGCATTTTACTCATGAGGTGATCCGTCTATCGCCGAGCAGAACCGATCTATCTACTGAGTTGGCGGCTCTCACCCAGGCACGCACTGTACTAGTGGCCATTGATCCTGATCAACTCAACCCTGAATATATTGGTGGTGAAACCTTTGCAAACGCCCTTGACCAAGGGGCTTTGGAGTTGGGTTTTGAAGATCTTCCATGGCGGGGCATCAATCTCTATCGCGTTGTCAAAGCTGATATCGACCGTGCGTCCTTGCAGGTTCCCGAACGTTCAATATCCCTACAACAGCTTCAGCAAACCAGCACCTTAAGGCCATAATTCCCCTAGAAAAATGTAGCTGTCGTAAAGCTACCCGAAGAATTACGGAAATGTCTCGGGCCTTGAGAAAGAGGGAAGAGAGTATCACCCGAGATCGGCCATGCTTGCTTCAGCCCCCCCTTAATTTCGATCATTATTCCGGTTTATAACGGTGGCTCTGCTTTTTCTTGCTGCCTTAAAAGCCTGGCCGGTCACCTTCCTGCGCCTCATCAGGTGACCACAAAAATCATTGCGATCGCCGATGGTTGTCATGATTGCTCTAACTGCCTTGCAGAACAGTTCGGTGCAAAATCGCTCAGAATGTCAGGGCCTAGCGGTTTGGCCAAAGCTAAAAATTTAGGAGCGCAAATAGCTCAAAGCAACATGCTGTTTTTTGTGGATTTCAACTTTACCATTCACGCCAATACCAAAGCCCAGTCGTAGACCTATTTCACCTGTTAACAATTAATTGGACGGCATGCATTATACCATTATAAAACATCAATGATAACCCAGGAAGACTTCTTAAAATCAAATTCTGAACTCGCTAATGCTCTTCCAAGTCTGCCTGCGCAGAAACATATAAATGCCTTAGCAAACACAGTTAAAATTGAATCTAGCAATAATTTAAATGGACAGCCTCTGGTTTCGGTGATTATACCAGCTTATAATGCGGAGCGGTTTATTTGCCAAACACTAGATTCGGTACTGGCTCAAGCTTATTCCAATTTAGAAGTATTTGTGGTAGATGATGGATCTCAAGATGATACTGCTTCTATCGTTCGAGAATACATGCAAAGAGATTCAAGAATACAGCTCTTAGAGCAGAAAAACTTTGGAGTTGCGGCTGCTCGAAACTTGGGGATTGAGAAGTCAACGGGAGAATTCATAGCCCCAATTGATGCGGATGATATTTGGCATCCCCAACACGTCAGTAAACAAGTCAAGTGTTTTTCGCAAGCACCATCTTCAGTCGGATTGGTTTACTCTTGGTCAGCAGATATCAATGAACACAATAGACCAACAGGAGCTGCTCGAATTTCCTCAATTCAGGGAGATGTACTAAGAACGTTAGTTTGTCACAACTTTATTGGTAATGCCAGCTGCACCTTAATTCGACGCAGCTGTTTTGAATCTGTAGGTGGCTATAGTACAGCTCTAAAAGCTCAGCAGGCTCAAGGCTGTGAAGATTGGGATCTATACTTACGCATATCAGAACGCTATGGGTTTTGTGTGGTTCCTGAGCTGACAGTGGGCTATCGAAAAGTATCTAGCAGTATGTCGAGCGATTTTCGCCAAATGGCAAAGTCACACCAGCTAATGCTGCAGCTCGTGCAAAGTAAGCACCCTGATATTCCACATTTTCTCTATCGCTTATCTTGCAGCAGTTTTTATATGTACCTAGCTCGTCAGAGTAATCGGTACGGCAATTATTTGGCTTCTCTATCCTGGCTTTATGAAGCAATTAAAATAGATTCAATCACGCCAATTGGGCGTTTTGGATTTTATAGCTTAGGCATTCAGAATAGGGTGCATCCCAGTTATGCAATGAGCAATAATACTTAGTCTTGACCAGGTGCATGAACGTTAAGCTTTGAGCAGTTCAGCATAGGAACTTCATTCCCATGGATGCCGCCAAAGAAGCCCGTCTTAAAGCACTGACGCAGGAGTTAGCCGAATTGCTCTACGAGGAGACTGCCCCCGAGGACGTTAAGACATTGGAAGGCATCGAGAACGTCGTGCGGGGCCATCTACTCGAGCGTGTCGGCCCAGAACTCGGTCATTTTTTATCCGCGCAAGCAGCGGCACAACGCGAGGCCGCCAGCGAGGTGTTACCAGCATCATCGGCCAATTGAGCATCAGCGAACAGCAAGGACAGCAGCTAGGCCTGAAAGCCCGAACTCAGTGGAGTCCGCAGTTAGAGAAGTGTTGTTTGCTAGTAAGTGCCAACGAGTCCTACGAAGACACGGCTCGTGACATTGCGGTGCTAACCGGGATATCGGTCTCCAAGAGCACTCAGCAGCGGCTCGTGCATCGTCACGATTTCCCGCCTGAGGCGGTCGATTTCGGCGTTAAAGAGATGAGCATTGATGGGGGCAAAGTGCGATTACGGACGCCCAAAGGTCAACGGAGTGCTTGGCGCGACTATAAGGCCGTTAACCTGCATCAAGGCTGTGTAGCGGCGTTCTTTAGAGCGAATGATGCCTTGGTCGAGTGGGTCAATCAGCAGCCATTGGCGTCTCCGGTGGTGTGCTTAGGCGATGGGCACGACGGGATTTGGAATCTCTTTGCCCAGATCGCACCGCCAGTGCAGCGACTTGAGATTCTAGACTGGTACCACCTCATGGAAAATTTGGGTCAGGTCGGCGGGTCACAACACCGGCTGGATGCCGTGGAGACCGGGAGCATGTCACCTTTGTAGCCCAATTGAGCCATTGAGTATCAAATGTCAAGTACATAGAGGTGACGCGACAGCTAGATTGGCGGATTGCAGGGTCTGAGAGAAGGTCAGCACCCCCGTTCATGAGCGCTGTAGCAGTGGTCGCCTTTCGAAGAACGACTGCACG
>NZ_JADEXE010000472.1 GCF_015207265.1 Nodosilinea sp. LEGE 07298
CGCTCCAGTTGTCGTCGTCGTAACGGGGGGCCGGTCGGCGATTCATAGAGCGATCTACTCCAGTAATGCCATCTCCTCGTTCTGGGGCGGCGGCAGGACGGGGTTGGCCTTGAGGAGCCTGCGTCTCGGGGGGGCGGCTGGCGGGTGCCGACTGGCCCCAGGGGTCGTCATCCCAATTATTTGGAGGCGCTGCTGCGGTCGGCGAGCTGGGACGGTCATAGGGATCGTAGTTCTGAGTACCGTAACCCTGAGCATCGTAGCCGCGATTTACGGAGCGATCGGGAGCTGCCTCGGGGCGCGTACCCGTACCGGCCCCGCCTGTTCCGTCATCTCGATACCCGGCATTGCCGTAGCCCCCGCTACGTTCTGGGTCACGGGGATCGCTGTAGCGCGGATCATTGTAGCCAGCGTTGTCGTAGCCAGCGCCATCATAGCCAGAGTCATCGTAGCCACGCCGGGCTGGGGCAGAGTTTTGATCTCCATAGTCGGGGCGATTATAGCCCGACTGATCGTAGCCAGGGGCTGGCCTACGCCCTTCGTCGGGCTGCCCGTAGTCTTGACGACCGTAGTCCTGGCGGTCATAACCAGACTGGCTGTAGTCTGCGGCGGGCGATTGGGGACGATTGGCTGGAGGGCGATCGTAGCCGGGGTTGCTGTAGCCCTGACCGCCATAGCCTGGGTCGTTATACTCTTGGCTGCCATAGCCCGAGTCGTTATAACCCTGGGCGCTGTAACCCTGGTTGCTATAGCCTTGACCGCTATAGCCGGTCGTACCGTAGGCGCGGTTGTCGTAGGCCGGGCTGCCGTAGCGCTGTCCACCCGCTCCACCGCGATTGTCGTAGTCCCAGTCGTCGTCCCAGTTGCCCCAGGAGGAATTGCCCTGGTAGCCGTAGTTGGGTCGCGCATCCAGGTCGTCGTCAAAGGCGAAGGTTTTCTTCAGGGTGTTGCCAATTTGACCTAGAATGCCGCCTTCAGGGGCATCTTCAGCCTCGTACAGATAGGCTTCGCGGTTGAGATCGTAGAGTTCGTCCTGCAGTTCGGCCTGAGCTATGTCGATACCGCGCTCATCGCTTTGCTCCAGGTAGTCGCGCAACTCTTGCACCAGTCCTTCGATGCGGCGACGGCGATCGCGGGCAAACTGCATACCAAAGTCAAGCGCCACCTCCCGCAGCAGCCGCTCGGCCTGGAAAGTGAGTGCCTCAGCCCGATTGCGTTTCTCGACCCGCTCCCGCTGCAGGCGATCGGTTTCAGCAAACTCCTCCGCCTCACGGATCATGCGCTGCACTTCGCCTTCTTCCAGGTTGGAAGCGCCCTGCACCGTCAGGCTCTGCTCGCGCCCGGTAGTTTTATCCATCGCCGAGACTTGCAGAATGCCATTGGCATCAATATCAAAGGACACCAGCACCTGGGGCACACCGCGCGGCGCGGGAGGAATGCCCATCAGCTTGAAGCGGCCCAGCGATTTGTTGTCACCCCCCATCTCGCGCTCGCCCTGGAGCACGTGCACCTCTACCGAGGTCTGGTTGTTCTCGGAGGTCGAAAAAATGTCCGATCGCCGCACCGGAATCGTGGTGTTGCGGGGAATCACCTTCTTCATCACGCCGCCGATGGTCTCCAACCCTAGCGATAGGGAGGTGACATCGAGCAGCATAATGTCTTGAACTTCTTGGGTGATAATGCCCGCCTGTACCGCTGCGCCAACCGCCACCGCTTCATCAGGGTTTACCGCCTGGCTGGGTTCGAGACCAATTAACCCGCGCACCAGATCTTGCACCATGGGCATACGGCTACCGCCGCCCACCAGCACCACCTCGTCGATGTCGTTGGGGGTGAGGCCCGCGTCACTTAGCGCCTGTTTGAGGGGAGCACGCAAGGCGCTGACCAGATCGCCACACAGCCCGTCAAACTGCGATCGGCTGAGGCGCGTCTCAATATGCTTGGGGCCGTCAGGAGTTGCGGTAATGAATGGCAGACTAATTTCGGTGCTGGCCACACCCGACAGCTCAATTTTGGCCTTTTCGGCAGCCTCAGTTAAACGCTGCAAGGCCTGGCGGTCTTTGCGTAGGTCAATGCCTTCTTTTTCGAGAAACTGGTCGGCTAGCCAGTCGACAATTTTGGTGTCAAAGTTGGTGCCACCCAGCTGAGTATCGCCCGAGGTCGATCGCACCTCAAACACCCCATCGCCCACATCGAGAATGGACACATCGAAGGTACCGCCGCCCAGATCAAACACCAGAATGGTTTCATTCTGAGCCTGGTCAAGGCCGTAGGCTAGGGCGGCCGCCGTGGGCTCGTTAAGAATGCGCTTGACCTCTAGTCCGGCAATTCGTCCGGCGTTGCGGGTGGCCTGGCGCTGGGCATCGTTAAAGTAGGCGGGCACGGTAATTACGGCCCCGGTGACCGGCTGACCCAGGTAGCGGCTGGCCTCATCCGCCAGCTTGCGCAGCACAATAGCCGAAATTTCTTCGGGGGCAAAGTCTTTTTCGAGGCGGGGGCAACGAATTTTGACGTTACCCGCCTCATCGCGACGAATGGTGTAGGGCACCCGCTTAGACGACGGGTCTAGCTCAGCGTAGCGGCGACCCATGTAGCGCTTGACGCCGTAGAACGTGTTTTGGGGGTTGAGCACCGTCTGCCTGCGGGCCATCTGACCCACCAGGCGCTCGCCTTCTTTGCTAAAGGCCACCACCGAAGGTGTTGTGCGCATCCCTTCAGCGTTGGCAATTACCACCGGCTTGCCACCCTCCATTACAGAGACCACTGAGTTGGTCGTGCCTAGGTCGATGCCAACTACTTTTCCCATTCGCTCTGGCGTCTCCTTATCTGTCTGTCTGCGTGCTCAATGAAGGTTAGCACCGAGGGGGCGTTGATTCTGCCAACCTACTTACATCAACTTTCTTAATGATAGTCTGTCACAGGCTGGCCTAGATTCTACCGCACAGGTTAAGAGGGGTTTAGGGTTTTAGGTGCAAGATTTAGGGCTTGGCTCTGTCCTTGCACCTAAAACCCTAAACCTTGCACCCCGATCACCCATTAGACTGAGCATAATCCCGATAGACCACTCCTATGGTGCAAACTCGGCACAGGTTCTACAGCTTTGACGACTATCTGGCCTACGACGACGGCACAGAGAATTTTTACGAGCTATTTAATGGAGAACTGGGGCAAACGGTCGTTTGCCCATGGCATCACGTCCTATAAATTAACCCGCTCCGGTAAAATTCTGGGATGACTGAAACCCCATCCC
>NZ_JADEXE010000473.1 GCF_015207265.1 Nodosilinea sp. LEGE 07298
ACCCCTTACTCATCCACCCATCCACCCCTATGCCCACGCCTATCGTCCCCCCCTTTACGAAAGAGACCGCGATCGCCAAAGCCCGCATGGCCGAAGACGCCTGGAACAGCCGCGACCCCGATCGCGTCGCTCTGGCCTATACCGAAGACAGTCACTGGCGCAACCGGGCCGAAATCTTCCAGGGCCGCGACACCATCCGCGCCTTTTTGCGCCGCAAGTGGGATAAAGAACTCGACTACCGCTTGGTCAAAGAAGTGTGGGCCTTTGGCGACAACCGTATCGCTGTGCGGTTTCAGTACGAATGGCACGACGACGCGGGGCAGTGGTATCGCGCCTACGGCAACGAAAACTGGGAGTTCGACGAAAATGGCCTCATGCGCCGCCGCGAAGCCAGTATTAACGACAAGCCGATCGCAGATTCAGACCGCCGCTTCTTCTGGGACACCTCTGGCCCTCGCCCGCAGAATCATCCAGGGCTGATTGACTCGCCGGTTTAGTTGCTTTCGCCGCCAGAAAGGGGGTTTCTCAGGGTAGCCAACAAAGCCAATGCGACTGCCATAGAAACCTGGTTTCTCTACCAAATCTTAGCCATTCGCAGTACAAAGCCTGGTAACTGAGGGTCTCCAGAGACGGTGTCGGGGTTCTCTAGAACTTCCGGGGCTTGATTGGGGCGATAGATGTGAACCTGGCGGGTTTTGCGATCAATTAACCAGCCCAACGACGCACCATTGGCTAGATATTCTTCCATTTTGGCCTCAAGTCTGCTGAGGGTATCGCTAGCAGACCGCAGCTCCACCACAAAGTCTGGGCACAGGGGCGCAAAGGATGCCTGCTCAAGTTCCGTTAGCGCAGTCCAGCGTTCTAGACGTACCCAGGCGGCATCGGGGGAACGGGTGGCACCATTGGGCAGCGTAAACCCAGCGCTAGAGTCAAAGGCTTCGCCAGTACCATCTACATCAGCCCAGTTGGCCAACTGCTGGGCAATTTTGAGGTTGCGATTGCCTGTATCGGAAAACGCGGGCGGCATGACAATCACTTCTCCAGTGGCCGATCGCTCGATTCGCAGATCTTGATTGGCTTGGCAGAATGCATAAAATTCCGCTGTCGTCATTTCAGCGCTGGTCGGAAAATTGACCGTTAACGGTACGCTTTCAGTTTGAATCAACAGCGTTGTCATCGGTTGCCCCAATCTCCGCAATGGGCCGATCATAGCCTAAACCCACTGGGCCATCAGCCCTCTCATCTTTAGCCCTTTCAGCTTTTCCTTCCCCAGGTAGATCTCAGCTGCGCCAACCTCTGAGATGCTGAAGGATAAACATCATGTGCGGTGGGGCTACTTATGGCGGCAATGAATCAGTTTAGAACATTGGCACTCTTGGCGCTGCTCAGCGGGTTAATTGTGCTGGCGGGCTATCTGCTAGTCGGCGACGAAACGGGCCTGTACTACGGGCTGGGCTTTGCGGCGGTGAGCAGCTTTGGCTCGTGGTACTACTCCGACAAGGCGGCGCTATCGGCCTTTAAGGCCAAGCCCACCCCCCGAGAAGAGGCCCCAGAACTGTTTGCACGGCTGGAGAAACTGTGCGATCGCGCCAACATCCCCACCCCCACCCTTTACCTGGTGCCCTCAGAGTCGCCCAACGCCTTTGCCACCGGGCGCGACCCCAACCATGCCGCGATCGCCCTCACCGAGGGCCTGATTGACCTACTGCCCGACGACGAACTCGACGCCGTCATCGCCCACGAACTGACCCACGTGCGCAACCGCGACACATTGACTCAGGCGGTGGCGGGCACCCTAGCCGGTTCGCTCACCTTTCTGGGCCGCATTCTTACCTTTGGGGCGCTTTACTTTCCGGTGGCGCGAGCCGGAGGACGGCGCGGCAACAACCCAATCGCCATTTTGTTTTTGCTGGTGATTGCGCCTATGGCCGCTGGTTTACTCCGCATGGCAATCTCCAGAACGAGGGAGTATGCGGCTGATGCCGGGGCCGCCGAGATTACCAACAACCCCCTGGCCCTGGTGCGGGCATTAGAAAGACTGGAAGAGATGGGGCAAAAGGTGCCCATTCACGGCAACCCGGCCTTTGCGCCACTGTTTATCATCAACCCCCTATCGAAAGAAGGGATGATGACGTTGTTTATGACCCACCCCTCAACCGAAGATCGCATTCAGCGGTTAAAAGAGCTGGCCAAAAAACTTGAGAGCAATCCAGAAAATACTAAAGCGCTAAGCCCCAGCGTCTAAAGCCCCAGTTTCAGATTTAGTTCAGATCTGTTTTAGGTGGTGCAGGCTAAAGAGCTGTTCAGCATCCGTCCACACCTGCACAGGCTTAAAACCGGCCTCCATGGCCAAAAGCTGAAATTCATCAATGGTGTACTTGTAGGAGTGCTCGGTACGCAAGGTTTCGCCCGCCTTGAAGGGAATCTCGGCATCGCCCAGGCGCACGGTTTGATCGCTTAGGCTGGCGATCGCCATCTCAATTCGCCCCGCCACTTCGTTGTAGCAGGCCCGATACTCAAACTGGGTCAGGTCAAAATCAGCCCCAAGCTCTCGATTGATCCGCACCAGCACATTGAGCGCAAAGGCGGCAGAAATCCCCTGGGCATCGTCATAGGCGGGTTCGAGCAGGCTGGCAGATTTCTTTAGATCTACACCCACGATCAGATCGCCCAGTACCGCGACGGTTTTGAGAAAAGCAATCACCTCGGCGGGTTCTAAGTTGCCAATTGAAGAACCGGGGAAAAAGCCAATAGTGGGGCGATCGCGCAGCTCTGGAATGGTGGCAATCGGCAGCGGTTGGGTATAGTCAGCGCAGACTGCGATCGCCTCCAGCCCTTCCACATCTGCCATTAGCGCCGCACAGGCCTCCTGCAAATGCTGCCGCGAGATATCGACCGCTACGTAGGTCTGCACCTGGGGGGCCGCATTCAGCAAAATGCGAATTTTTTGGCTACTGCCGCTGCCGAGTTCCACCAGGGCACGATGATCTAAAGCCGCCGCAATATCCTCAGCATTGGCCCGTAAAATCGCCATCTCGGTGCGCGTTAGGTAGTACTCCGGCAGCTGGCAAATGGCATCAAACAGCTCAGACCCCCGCTTGTCGTAGAGAAACTGCGGCGAAATTGTCTTTTCAGGCTTGCTCAGCCCCCGCAACACCGCACTGCGAAAATCTTCTACAGGCGGGTGAAAATCATACAGCTTGACAGGGGAGGGTTTGGTAGAGGAAGTAGGGGGCATGGGGAG
>NZ_JADEXE010000474.1 GCF_015207265.1 Nodosilinea sp. LEGE 07298
GTTGACGATCTTCCAGTAGCGGGCCTTCATGGGGTCGATCAGGCGCTGGGCCTCTTGTTCGGTGGCGAGCAGGGTCGATTTAGCGTAGAAGGCGTTGCCATAGGGGTTGAGTTCGTCGTCTTCGGGTTCGATATCGACTTCGTAGACCGAGTTTTGCAGGCCGTCGACGCACATATCCATCCGCACGTTGAAGATGTGCTGGTGCACCGGGGCGTAGAGCTGCGGGGCAATCAGGGTGCCGTATTTGGGGGTTTCGCCGGGGGCTACGGCGGCGGTGCTGACCATGCCCGTCAGCTTGACCTCGTACTGAATGGTGCCGTCCTGGTAGAAGTACCAGAAGAAGCCGTACTCGTAGTTGCCCACGGTGGCGATAAAGGAGACGACCAGACGGCGCGATCGCCTCACTTCGGTTTCTTCGGTGCGCCAGTCCACATGCTTCCAGAGAATGCCAAAGTCTTCTTCGTGGAGGCAGACGGCGTGCTCGATCTGCGCCACTTCGCCCCGCGAGTTGGTCATAAAGGCGTCGAAGTAGTGGATTTCGCCCAGGCAGTCGCAGCCCAGTTTGAGCGAGTTGGCCAGGGTGCCAACGCCGTACTCGCCCACGTCGAAGGCGTTTTTGCGGTAGTGGTGGGGCTGGGGGTCGCCGTAGGGCACGGTCATTTCCGCCAGGGAGGCGCGGTAGAGAATGGGCCGCTCTTCACCGCTGTCGGTGTAGGAGACGGTATAGAGCACTAGCCCCTCGCGGGGGGTGAAGCCGATGCGCATCTTCCACTTTTGCCAGCAAATCTGGTGGCCCTCGACGGTGAAGCTGGGGCCTTCGGGCTGAATGATTTCGAGCGGCTTGAGGTCCGTGCGGAAGTTCTTAATGTATTCCTGAGAGTAGTTGGCCGACTGGGGCGGCAGGGGTACCACGCCGTGGTCTTCGACCCGGATCACCTCCATCTTGTTGAGGTCCACCACGGGAATAACGCCTTCGATCGGGCGGGCGTAGCCGTTGTCGGTGGGGTTGGCCCGCACCCAGCAGAGGGCACGGGAAAGGCGCACGCCCTCTTCGTCCTCTAGGCCGTAGTTACCGGCAGACCAGGGGTCAACCATGACCAGGCTGGTGTCGGTAATACCTCGTTTTGCGATCGCCTCAATAAACTCTGGGCAGGCCTTGACCGCATTCTCGCACTCACTAAACTCGTCGAGCATGATCGGCGGCTGCACGCCAGAAATGTGTTTCCACGAGGTAACGTTGCCCTCGGTAAGCGACACGATCGCCTCATAGGTTTGGGCCGTAGCGTTGTCGAGAATGATCGCAAAGGCTTCCCGCGCAATGTCATCCCCCGGCCTAAAGCCCATTACTGTTTCCTTAGAGGGCTCGTTAAGCGTAACGGTGGCAAAGCGAGTGCTAGCTCCCAGGGATTTTTCCTGGCGCAAAATGGCAACGGCAGCAGCGATCTCGGCGGGGGTGAGGGGTTCGAGGGGGTGAGCTACGGCGATCGCGGTAGGTCGTTCTTGGGCAACGGTCATGGATAGGCTCCTAATGGGTAGTTGAATGGATTCTGTAGGGTGGGCAATGCCCACCATTCCTCTGGGCTACAAACGTTTAACTTTTAAGCATTATTCTTGACGTGACGAAACTCCTATTGGTGGTGCGATCGCGGATTTTGGGGCAACATTTTGGGGACTTTTGCTGGGGTGGGTGGTGGGCAGTGCCCACCCTACGCGGCTAATGGTGCGATCGCGGCATCCTTGGCAAAAATTAGGGATTTTGGCTGGGGTGAGTGGTGGGCGGTGCCCACCCTACGCGGCGGCGACGGGGATGGGGGTGGCAGTTTCGGCTACCTCCAAATCCGCTAGCAGCGACTCGGCCAGCTTGCGCTTGGCGTCGGGGTCGAGCTTCTTTAGCTCGTTGTGCAGCACCCGCTCGTTGACCGACTGGTTCCAGTAGTCTAGCGAGTCGAAGCCCAGCAGAGCTGACTTACCGACGAACTGGCGCAGCACCTCGTTGGTTGGCCCCATTACCCAGCCCGCCTTGCCGTCGCGCAGGTAGCGCTCGATTTCCATGTCTTTCTTAAAGCCGGAACCGCCGCAGGCATGGAGCATTTTGTCGCAGACGTGGGCGACGTTCTTAGCGGCCTCAAACTTAATTTGCCAGTACCAGTGCAGGTGAGCCGAGCGGGGTAGGGCGCTAGTGTCGGCGTGGATGGCCCAGTCGCAGTTATTAGTAAGCTGATCCATGAGTTGGCCCATGGAGAGCGTGAACATGCGGCAGGCGCTGGTGTCCATAATCGCCTCGCCGAAGTAGTCCTGAATGGTGGGGTAGTCAGCGACGCGCATGCCGACATCGACGTGCTTCTTGCGGGTAACGTGGGCCTTGGCAATGTCGATCGCCCCCAGCGCTATCCCATTCCAGCAGGCCGACGAGCAGAGCAGAAAGAAGGGGTCCACAATTTCGTCGTTAGAGGCGGTGCCGTCGCCCTCGGGGCCAACCATGCGATCGCGCGGTACCGTCACTCCATCCACCAGCAGGGTGCCCGACTGGTTGCCGCGCAGGCCCAGGGCATCCCACTTGTGAGGTTCGGCCTGCACCTCATCGGCGTAGATCAAAAAGCAGGAGAGGTCTGAGAAATCGCCGTCGAAGTGGGGGCTGGTGGTCTGCACAATGTACCAGTCGGCAAACCCTGCCGAAGTCGTCCACGAAGCTTTCTTGTTCACCTGCCAGCCGTCGGGGGTCGCCGTCGCCTTTGAGGAAACGGGATACCAGAAGTGGGAGCCAGTCTCGGGGTCAGAGTAGGAGAGAGTACCGATCAGCACCTCATTATCCAATCGCTTTAATAGACCTTGCAGTTCAGGACTCTCATGGGCGCGAAATAGGGCTGCCGCCACCGCCCCCAGGTGCATGGTGTAGCACATCGCTGTACTGGGGCAGCCGTAGCGGGCGATGGTTTCCACCACCATGGCGGCGCAGATGTGGTTTTCGCCCAGGCCGCCCCACTCTTTCGGTACAAACAGGCTCAGCAAACCCAGGGAAGCTAGCGCCTCGAAGTTTTTGCGGGGGTAGATCAGGTTGCGATCGGAGGCGATCGCATTGGGCCTGAGCACCGCCGCACACAGCTCAATCAGCTTGGCCTGAAGCGTCTGCTGCTCGGGCGTTAGCAACCACTGGGGGTCAAAGTCTTCGCTGAGGCCGGTAAAAGGGAGGCCGTTCCAGGTTTTGGTGGGCATAGGGGTGGATGGGTGGATGGGTAGGGGG
>NZ_JADEXE010000475.1 GCF_015207265.1 Nodosilinea sp. LEGE 07298
GTCGCGGGTGCCGTTGAGGATGGCGACAATAACCTGGGTGAGCTGCTTGAGGGAGGCTGACTTGACAGGTTCGTTGGCAAGCTGCGTTAGCTCACTGCATAGAGCTTGCATATCGACCTGTTGCTGAGCCAGCAGACCCAGAACGTGGTCTACCAGCTGACCACCGCCGTACTGCGCATAGCCCCCCTGCTGCCGGTAGGCCAGGTAGGCATCGCGGGCTTGATGCCATGCCGCCTGAGCTGCTGCGGGGTTGCCGGTGGCGGTTTCGATGTCGTGTAGGATGTTGAAGGTATTCCAAACAGCACCTACATATCCTAGGCTTTGTTTACACTTGATCGCCCGTTGAATCTCCCTTCGAGCTTCGTCATATTGTCGAAGTTTACGCAACATATCCGCAATGTTGTTACGGCGCACACCTTCGCTCTTTAAGTCACCCTGCTCAACAGCAATATCCGCTGCCTGTTGGTAAAAGGCCACCGCCTCTTCCGGACGATTTAAGCAGGTGCCATAGAGATGCCCTAGCTGTCCTAAACTACTCGCTTGTCCAGCCCGATCGCCAATTTGAGTCGTAATCTGTAGAGACTGACGGTAGGCAGTTTCTGCCGCATTGTATTGTTCAGCCTCTTGGTATACGAGGCCGGTCTGGTGCCAAGCGATGGCTTCTGATTTGGGTTCATTCAGCTCTTCAAATATGGTGCGAGCAGCTTCGTACTCTGCGATTGCATCTTTATAAAACCCCTGTTGCCTTAGAAGATTAGCCAGCAGTCCCTTCTTAACCGCCACTCCCCGAAAATTCTCTAATCCCTTGTCTCGTCTGACACATTCTTCGTACTTGACCGCCGCATCGTCTAGCCGCCCCAATTCCTGAAGGCAGTTAGCCTGTTCGGTCAAAGTGACGGATGCCATGTCTTCTCCTTGCTTGCCCAAAGCCTCAAATAGCTGCTGAGCTTCTACTAACAGCTCCAGCGATTGGGTTGCCTGTCCACCCAATCTCAGCACCCGACCAAGCATGAGATAAGCCATCGCTAAATCATAATCAGCTCCGCTGTAAGCAGTCGCTCCCACTGTCTGGGCTTTGGCTAGCAACGTCTGGGCCTGGATATAGGCCGCTTGCAGTTGCCCATGCTCCAGCAGGCGCTCAATCTGCAACCGCTCATTCTCAAACCGGGCGTGGCCCCACTCTGGCATTGCCGCCGCGGCCCGTTCCCGCAGGGCCACTGCCCGCGCCAGAGCTTGGGGGCGGTTCAGGTTGGCTAACAATTGCTCAATGCTGCCAGCTGTATCGGCCACCTGTTCTGCCAGGTCACGATCGGTAGCCAGCCGCTGCCCCAGATGGTTCAGCAAGGCCATCAGGTTGGGCAGCTCCAGCAGCGTCAGCCGGAAGGCCATCGTGCTGTCCTGTAAACCTTGGAGATACAGAAAATTGACCAGTTGCACCATGGCCTCTGCCCAAGTGGTGGTGAGATGGGCCAGTTGATCTGGAGATTGCCCTAGCTGTAGGTAGGCGGGCAGTGCTGGATCGAGCCTCATGTAGTCATACTCTTGCTCTTCGGCCATGCCCATCTCAATCAGCATGGCAGCGATTGAGGTAGTGTCTTCGAAGTCTAGTTCGGTCAACTGGCCCATCACAAACAGATGAACACCGCCATGCACCACCGCCAGACGGTTTACCCACTCTCGCACCTCCCCCGGCAATCGCCGTAGGGACAGCTCCACACTGGCGTATAGCGAGTTTTCTCTGTCGCCCGGATTCTCCGCCTCCAGCTTCGCCATCAGAGCCGCCACATTCCGCGTTGTTGCCCGTACCCCCCGCGCCACTTCTCGCGCCAGCAGCACCAGGGCGCGGGGGTGGCGGTTCACGGTTTCCACCAGTTCGGTAATCTCCTCGGGGTTGGTGGCGTTGTCGCTGGCGGGGGGCTCCCAGCCGTGCTGGGCCATCACCTGCTCCACCAGTTGTATGGCCTCCCGTTCGCTCAGCCGCCCCAGTTCCACTGTGCATTTAGCCTTAGCAAATGGGGCGGGCAATGGTTCGCGGCTGGTAAACAGCAGGCGGCAGCGGGGGTCGGCGGCCAAAAGTTTTTGGCAGAGGGCCAGCAGCTCCGTCACATCCGCCACCCCGGCGGGGTGGCGGCCCCGGGCATCGGGCAGCACGCTCTCCATATTGTCGATCACAATCACCGTGGGGGTGTCGCGCAGGGCGCGCTCCACCGGTTGCAGGGCGGCGGCCAGGTCATCGCCATACTGGGCCACGATGTACTGGGGCACCAGCTGACGTGCGATCGCATCCAGCACCCCCCTCACATCCTGCACATTCTGCGACTCCACACTGACAAAGGCCGCCCGGCCAAAGCGCCCCGACCTTACCAACCAGCGGGCCAGCTCCACCGTCAGCGCCGTTTTGCCCAGGCCGCCGCTGCCGCGCACCACAGCGTAGGGTTCCTGCCCCAGCAGCCGCTCCAGGTGCAGTAGCTGGCGGCTGCGGCCCACAAACTGGTGCTCCGGTTCCTCGGGCAGTTGGCCCAGTTGCACCTGTCGTCGCGATCGGGCCAGGCGGGCCGCCGCCTCCCCCGCGGTGACGGTAAAGAGCTGCGGGTCGGCGGCATCCTGGTAGAGCACCGGCACAAACCAGTCTTGCAGCTCCAGATCCCCCGCCCCCATCACTTTGAAGCGGTGGGGGTTACCGTAGAGTTCGGTCTGCCCGGCCAGCATGGCATCGCCCACCCGCTTGCCCTCGGCCAGGGTGGTGTAGAACTTTTCCACAAAGCGGCGGGCGGTTTCCACCAGCACCGCATGGCTCATGGCCACCACCGAGCCTACCCCTTCTTCTAGCAGCCGGGCCGCCACCGAGGCCATGGGGTCGGCAGTCGATTGGGCCGTCTGGCAGGCTTCTAAAAAGATCAGCGGCACACCGTACTGGTTTAGCTCCGCCGCCAGCTCCGGGGCGTGGACGAGTTTGAGCCGTCGCTGCCCCAGCTTGTCGCCATCGCGGGGGTCTTCAAAGCACAGGGCACCCAGCCCCACCCGCCGGTCATACACCCCGTGGCCGTCGAAGTGGACGATTTCGTAGGGGTCGTTTTCGGCCATACCCCGCGCCAGCGCCGCCTGCATGGCCAAAAAGGTCGGCTGCTGCAACAGGTCTACCTTCACCAGCCCTTCCCCCAGAGCTTCTACTGCCCCTACCAGGGCCAGGGCGCTGATTCGGTGGTCAATGTAGCCT
>NZ_JADEXE010000476.1 GCF_015207265.1 Nodosilinea sp. LEGE 07298
GCATTGGTACAGCCGCTCAGGCGGTGGCATTGGTGCAAGAGGGTGCTACCCGGTTGGGCACCTCGCGGGGCGTCGAGTTGGTGCGTCAGCAGCAGCAGGAGCCAACCGGGCAGCCGTAGTGGCTCGCTAATATCGGCTGATCAGGTTCAGGGTGAGGGCAATGAGACCGACTAAGGTCAATAACCCCAGCGATCGCCGGAAGTAGTTGACCCCGGCAAACAGTTCTTGCCAGGCCCAGGTATACCAGGTGCCAAAGGCAATTAACACGATCGCAGTTTGCAGAGTGCCGCTGGGGAGAATGGCTTGCAGGAGGGTCGCCACCACGGCCACCACGGCTGGTAGGTTGGGCTTTTGACCAATAACAATGTTGCCTTCGGAGTCGCGAAAGATGCGATCGAACAAGGAGGGCTGTGAGGCTAGGTTGCGGTCTGCGGGAGAAGTCATTTACTCGAATTGAGATACTGCTGACGGTTAATCTAATGCCGCTCTCTCGAACAGTGCCTATATCAGACGCTAGATTTAGCCCCTATGTCCATTGTCAAGCTGAGCGGAACGAACGATTGCTCGCAGAGGGTAAGCGAGCCGCTTTTTAAGGATTCCAATTGCTCAAAAACTCAACATAATTTTGCATGTCTTCCGCAGTTCTGACGGCCATTAGCCGTAAAATTCTACGCACTAGCTCCCCAACTCCGTAGCGCTGTTGGGGAGCTAGAAGAATTCCTGCGTGAGTTAAATCCTGCTCAATGAGCTGGTTATGTAGCTGATAAAAATCTTTGGTATTAAAACTAAAAAGTACTCTGTTGTTTTGTTTGGCCCAGTCAAGCTGTTCGCTATCTGAACGATGTAACATGCCGACCTCTGCGACGGTTAGAACGTCTACATGGTGTGATCGCAAAGCCTGGATAAAATCTTCATCAATGGAGTCTTCGTCGAGATACAGCGTGATTCTGTCCATTCTAAAATTAGCTGTTATGGCTGTGTAAGGCCGCTAAGCGCTCGTATTCAGCCTCTTCCTCCGCTAAGTCTGCTTCGATTTGCGCTCGATTGGCATGGTAATAGGCTAGGGCTGCATAAATTTGGGCAAGGCTTAGGTGACTCATGCGGCGGGCAATTTCTTCAGCATTAGCGTGTTGCCGGTAAAGCGCCGCTATGCGCCTGACGGACGTTTTTGTACCCGCGACCATAGGGCGGCCACCCCCTACCTCTGGGCTGCACGACACAAGCGTACCGATGTCAGTAATCGTTGGCATGGCGTTGAGGCTGTGATGACTGTCTCTAGTGTACTTGTGCCTCTCCTGAGTTAGCCACAGCCGCCTGACCGTTGATCAGCAACACCAAAGTACCGCTCACCTCCGATTCCAGCTAACCTCCAAATCGATTAGTTGGTAGCCCCGGCACGGGGACCGCGATCGCAAACACATCACCCGCATAAAACCCCTGCTGCATATCCTTTTCGCTCAGCTCCACCGAGGCCGTGGTGACGTAGAGCGTCGATAGATTAGGGCCGCCAAAGGTGGGGCAGGTGGGGCGCTGCACCGGCAGTTTAACCCGGCCCAGGGCCTCGCCTGTGGGGCTAAAGCAGGCCACACACCAGCCATCCCACAGGGCTGACCAAAGATTGCCGTCGGTGTCGATCGCCAGGCCATCGGGCTCGATCGGCTCATCGCCAAAGTCGACAATAACGCTGCGATCGCTAATCTCCCCAGTTTCGCCGTTAAAGCGGTAGGCAAAAATTTTGCGCTGGGGCGAATCGGTCAAATAAAAGGTACCGCCGTCGGGGCTCCAGCCCAGACCGTTAGAAATCGTCAACCCCGTTTCCATTGTGTGCATTGAGCCATCGGGGTCGTAGCGGTAGAGGGCGGCCTTCCCAGGACTGTCTGAGCTTACAGAGCCAACCCAAAAGCGGCCCTGGGCGTCGCACTTGCCATCGTTAAAGCGGGTGCCGGGGGCGTCAAACTCAACAGTGTGAAGAGTTTCGACTGCGCCAGAGGTAAGGTCAAGGCTATTAATGCGGTTGCCCATCGCCACCAGCAGCTTGTTGCGCTTCATTAGGGCCAGGGTGCTGCACACATCGTCTAGCTCCCAGTGGCAGTCATCGCCGCTGCTGGGCTCAAACACATGAACGCGGTGATTGAGAATATCGACCCAGTAGAGCACCTGCTGGTCGCCATCCCACAACGGGCCTTCTCCCAATCGGGCGCGGGCGTAGAGCACGTTTTGGGCCGATAGCTCAGGCAGAGTGGCAGAGGGCATAGCTCAAATACCGGCATTGTTTACAGCAGGGTCTCACAGCGTGACCGGCGACATGCCTATCTAAAGGTAGAGGCTAGCTTTAGTACTACCACAGCTACGTTACGCGAAGGTCAAGAGCGGAGGGTTCAAGGTGTAAGGTTCAAGGTGCAAGGCACTCCTTAAACCCTAAACCTTACACCTCAAACCTCTATAGCCCCGCCGCCTGACGAATGGCCTCGGTCGATTCGATCTGCTCTGGGCTGAACCCGGCCTGCTCCAGGTGATCTAAATAATCTTGGCTGGTGTAGCGGCCGTCGAGGGTCAGGGCCTGACGGTAGTTGGCGATCGCCTCGGCATTGTCTTTGGCCGACCAGTGGGCCAAGGCCAGCGCTACCCAGGGGTGGGGGTTGCCGGGCTCTAGCTCCGTGGCAATGATGGCTTGGGCTAGAGCCTGCTCGGTTTGTCCCAGCCGCTGATAGGCGAGGCTGAGATTGTAGTGGGCGATTTCGTTATTTTGTTCAAGCGAGGCCGCCAGAGTGTGGGTATCTACCGCCGCCTCTAGCTGGCCGTCTACTAGGTAAACAATGCCCAGGGCGTTGAGGGCGGGCACGTATTCGGGGTTGTGGGTGAGGGCGGTTTGCAGTGCATCGATGGCGGGGGTAGGGTACCCCGCCAGGTGCTGAGTCCAGCCCAATAGCACCTGGCCTTCGGGGTTGCGAGGGTTGAGGGCAGTAGCAATTTTCAGGGTTGCGATCGCCCGCTCAAAATCGCCCTGCTGCCGAAACGCCAGCCCCTCCTGCCTGTAGCGAGAGGCCGTTTGCGCATCCATTAAAAAAGATGGGTAAGCCAGGTTTTCTAACGTCTCTAGAGAAAGCGTCGTCTTCTGCCACAGCACCGCCGCCTCACGCTGGCAACCCGCCACTAGGGCTAAAGCGATACAGAGTAACCAACCAAAGACTTTTCCCATAGATC
>NZ_JADEXE010000477.1 GCF_015207265.1 Nodosilinea sp. LEGE 07298
ATGATCGCGCGCGTTGCCAGCCAGCGCCGCCGGTAGAGATTCTAAAAACGTTCGATGTGGTTCGTGAAGTGAAAAATGCTGTTTGGCGAAGGTGGCTTTCTTAGCGCGTGGGTTGGTCGTTCGTTGTGACGGACTTAAAGAGGAGAACAAACACAATGGGCGTGTCCCCCCTTACGGGGGAACCGGGCTCTTTCAGGGCTTCGCTTCGCTCGGTCCTACGGACGCCGCCAAGGCGGCCCCTTCCGATCCCTCACGCGAGGAGTGGTGCTTTGGGAATTTGCTCCTCACAGCAAGGCCCTACATACAAAGGGAGCGCCTTACTGTGGAAAACTTCAGATCCTTTTTTGTGGGCATAAAGTGCTGCCCTGGCACTTCTGTGGCCGCTTTTCGCTGTGGTTCTTTGTGTAGGCGCTTCTTTTAGGAAAGGGGCCTCTAGCGGCGGCCCCTCTCGTCAAGGGACTTCACTAGACAATTTTGGCTCCCCCCACCTGTCGCTACGCGCCAGGCGGGTACCCCCCAAAATTCTCCAGCGAAGCTTCCCCTTGACGATTCACCCAGCCTTAAAAAATCCAGCTGTTAAGGAAAGTGTGCGCGGCACACTTTCCGAAAACGAGTTTCGGAAGTGAGCCCAAAGAAAGAAACGAGGCCATCCACAAGCGCACAACCGATTACGGATGGCCCCAAAAAAGGCATTGCTATGACTACTGAAGATACGCAAAAAACACTTCGAGAGGAAGACCTGCGTCAGTTTACGGGTACCGAAAGGTACTATAAAACGGGGATTCCCTGGCATCCGTTTGTGTACACCGACGGAGTGCACTACGTGGTGAACTATGGAGAAGCTTTCTGGATGCTTGATGTCATTGGTTCTTGGCAAACGGATCCGAAGATTAAGAACGATAAGATGCTTCAGGACATGCAGTTCTGGACGCTTGAGAAAGATACACGTAGTTCAAGGGCCGTGATGCGGTGTGAGCGCGATAAAAACAAGGTAGTGATTGAACAAAAAATTAGCTACACAGACTTTCCACTGCCATCTATGCGGTTTTACCTGGCCCATATGTGGTGCTTCTGGAAGGCTAACTCAATGGAGGGCATGGACGACTATGACGATGATGTTATCAGGCCAAGCACCGGGGTTCTTCTGTTACCAAGTGAATACTAAGGTTGAATGAATGAAAGGCGAGGCACCCCAGGATCGGGAGGCCTTGCCTTTTTAGTGAACAGATGAAGCTTGCGAGCTACTACTCGGCTACTAAATTGAACTTTTACCCAGTGAGTACCCGACAGGGTACTCACTGGGCCATTCTGGGCAATTCACCAGTCATCTACCCAGTTTCTCCCCAGCGAATTCACCAGTTGCTTACCACCTCAAGGCCCCTTTTTTACCCAATCAAAGCTCCCACACCAATGCACTAAAGTGCTTTGAAATGAAGAATATGACTGCGGTTAATCTGAAGGATCTCTTAAGGGTCACTACGATCGTTGTGGAACGGCTGGCCGCCATTAGCTTTCAGCTATTCTGGATAATCTGAAAAAAATGTTTGGTAATGATTCTCTACAAAGTGGGTGTTCTGCTTGAGGAAGTTGTGGAGCGTAGTTGCTCCTTCCCATTCCTTCCTAATTCCCTGCATATAAATACTGCTCACACCTGCGGGTAGATTCTGAAATTCAAATATAGGAAGTCTCATTGTAGGAATCCGATTGACTGATGGCAGGAAAAAACTTTTTCCACCGTTTCTATCTGGATCATACAAGTAAGCGCCTAAGCGCGGCAAATCTTCAGTTACCCTTACATTGAATAATAAATGATAATTTTCATTATGTTCTTTTGAGTCTGAATGGAATTGCTTAAGGCGGCGAAGTGCACGAATTACGCTGTTTTCACAAGCATTCTTTAATATGTTCTCTTCTTCATCTAGGAGGCGCGCAAAGTCAGAGATATGCTCGCTTTCGGGATTTAGGAAAAGAACGTTTATCTTTACCCCTTTTCGTAGGCATTCTTGAAAATGGTCAGCTGTGGGACCGAGACTTATCTCCAAGGAATAATCGTAAAGCCATACTTCCTCCATTGCTTCTTGTAGTATGAAAACAGCCTGATTGTAATAGTCGACTGGGTTGTTGATCTTTACAAAGCCAGAGGGGGGGACGTTTTGGATGTAAATCGGTATCGCCTCAAGATCTATTTCTAGCTCTGTCGATTGTTTCCACTCAAAATACGACTTTTGGTAAAGTAACTTACAGAGGAATTCGACGGTTGATTGTCGAAACCGAACAGAAGTATTTGAGATGAGATTACGACGGGATTGATGGCTTAGCGCCTTACAGGTTTTCGACTTGCACACGTCTTTTTGGGCACAGTGTTTAAGTTCAATACATTTTGCTGTGAGGGAGGTGTGATTCACGTTACCTAGTCTTGCAAATGTATTGCGGAAGTCCTGCCGAAGCCGTCCACATTCTTCTTCCGACAAAGTTACGATTGGGTCTGCCATGAGATGGGAAGCCCCAAGTTGGGGCCAAATTGGGGTGTGCTGTTCACTGTTTCACACCGCAAGATCCCTTGTCCGGGACCTTTTCCAGTTTAACCAGCGCATTTTCAAAGACTTCAAGACAATGTGAAGCACAAGTTGGGAATGCCCAAGTTGGCAGCAAACGGAGTGTTTGTACTAGGTCTGTTCGCACACGGCAAAAATATGGTTTATGCTAATTTTACATCCAGAAGCTAGTACAAAGTGACTATCCTTCTGGAGCTTGATCAGTCAGTTGGTTAGGAGTTGACGGCAAAAGTTTCCCTGGATTAATCGGATGGTTTCTGTTTTCAGGAGATGCATTATGCACGCAAAAGCTCGTCTTCCCAGTGCGCCGTAGTTAAGAAGTAAGCCCATCCCCATGGGCGCAGAACTAACTGATAGGTGACACTGAGCAAGGTTTTATCACCTATCCCTCGACATTCTCCTAAAGCTCACACTAGCGTGTGCTGCACATAGATAGTGTGTGGTCCCTTCTGTTCAGAGTGAAGGGCGGGGTTTGTGTACGCAAATGAAACAGCTAGACCAAACGGACTTGGAGTATACGACTATCAAATGTCAAGTACATAGAGGTGACGCGACAGCTAGATTGGCGGATTGCAGGGTCTGAGAGAAGGTCAGCACCCCCGTTCATGAGCGCTGTAGCAGTGGTCGCCTTTCGAAGAACGACTGCACG
>NZ_JADEXE010000064.1 GCF_015207265.1 Nodosilinea sp. LEGE 07298
CCCATCCACCCATCCACCCATCCACCTAAGGAGCCGGAGCCGCAGGCGGTGCGTTCGGTGACTCTGGAACATCGGGCGATCGACTCGCCAGCCACCACCAGCCCAGCAGCCCCACCAGCAGTATCGACCCCGACACCGCCAGTATCCAGCGCGGTACGCCCCGTGGCGGTGCAGATGCCGCTGGAGCCGCAACAAACTCTTCTTGGGGCTGGCTTTCGCCGTAGAGCTTGGCCCCAGTTGGTGGCACCGTTCCTGAATCGGCCCCAACCCCAGCGGGAAGGCCCTGATCGCCCTGCACCGAGGCCGGGGTCAAGAGCTTATGCTGCATCAGCACCACGGCGGTGTTGTCGTGGCCATTCTTCTGGTTAGCCAACTCGATCCACGAGGCTACCGCCGAGTCAAGGGTAACGATGTCTTTAATAATCAGGCCGATGTAGTTGGCCCAGGCATCTTCAATCCGGTAGTTGTCGCTGAGGCCGTCGGAGCAGAGCAGCAAAATGCCCGTCTCGTCGAACACAAAGCGCTGAATGTGGGGCGTCAGGTGCTCGCCGCTGCGGGTGCCTAGGGCCTGGGTGAGGGCTCCGGCGTCGCTGCGCTCCTGGGCCACGGGCCAGCTTTGGCGGCAGGCTATCACCTCGCGCCCAGCAATGTCGTCATCTACCGTGAGCGGGTGGCAGTAGTCGGGGGTAATCCAGTAGGCGCGGCTGTCGCCGACATGGGCCAGATAGACCTCGTTGACTCGCTCCCAGCCTTGCTCAGTCTGCACCCGCTGCGGAATCACCACCGCCATTACCAGGGTGGTGCCCATGCGCTGGCGACCTACCCGGCCCCGGTTGTCGTTTTGAAAGTTAATCAGCTCGTTGACAACACGTATAACGGCCTCAAGCTGCTGAATAATAATCTGGGGTGGCAGCACCCGCAGCTCGTTTTGGGCCTCAGCCAGCAGCGCCTGGAGCTGAATTTGCAGCGACTGTACCGCCAGCTGGCCGGCAATTTCGCCGCCGTCGTGGCCCCCCACGCCGTCGCACACGATCGCCACCTGTAGACTAGCGGCTTCAGGTTGAATGCCCTGGGGCCAGCAGGCATCTTCGTTACGCGGCTGAGTTGGTCCCTTGGCCGTGGCCCCCGCCAGGGCTATGCGGGTCGAGACTGTAGCCGCCTGGCGCAGCAAAATCTGGTTGAGTTCTAGGGAAAGGGTATCGGGGTCGAGGGTGCCTGCGTCGAGCTGGTTGACGATCGCGCGCAGCGGTTCTGAGACCGCCAGGTGCAGGGGGGAAAGCAGCGATCGCCACAGCTCCACCAAATCCGCCAGCGCTGGGGGTTCCCCATCCGGCACCAGCTCCAGCAGCCGCAGCCGCCAGCCATCGACCCGCAGGTTGCTTGAAATCAACAGGCTCCTGGCCAGGCCCAGTTCGCCCAGGGTTCTCCACAACTCCCACAGCTGCCAGAGCCAGTTGGCCTGGCGCAGGGGTGAAGCGCTAAACAGTCCTGCCTCTAGCTCTGGCAGCAGCGCCCCCGCCTGAGGATGAATAGGGGCATTGTCGAGCAGCAAAATGGGCGGTGCCCCAGTGCGCTCCAGCACGCCGTAGAGCCCAGGCACGTGCAGCCGGTGGGGGTGAGCCCGCAGGTAGGGCACGGCCTCGGCAGGGAAGGTATCGGGGGCGCTGGGGCGCTGGTCGGGCTGGGTGTCGAGCCAGATGTAGGGGGCTACCACGCGATAACGCTGGCCCACCAGCTCATCTACCGGCAGAGTCTCCAGGTCTGTGCCTATGGCCCACAGGTAAGGCTTATAGCGAGAGGGACGGCGTTCTACACGGTTCATAGGGCGATCGGCACACTTCAACGCCAGGAATGTCTTAAGACAACGTAATCAAGCCCCCATTAGGCTCGACCCTAAAGATAGATTAATCCTATGAGGATAGCGAAACTTTCTGACCGGCAATCTGGAATCGGGCTCACCCGACTTGAAGTTGTCCGTCTGTAGCGCCTCCGTTTCTCTACCGGGTTGCCATGAACTATCCCTTATTTTGGGCCATTCTGGGGGCCGTATTCTGCCTGATGGAGCTGTTTCTACCTACGGGGTTTGTCGAATCGACCCTGGGCATCAGCGCGTTTATTGTGGCCTTTTTTGCCCTGGCGGTGCCGATCTTTAGCCTCCAGATTGTGCTTTGGGTGGCGCTATCGCTGGTGTTTATTTTCTTGCTGCGACGGTTTGTGCCCACGCGCACCCCCTTTATTTTGCAAGAGTCTACCGAAGCTCGCACCCTGACCGCGATCGCCCCCGGCAAGACCGGCCGGGTGATCTACGAAGGCAACTCCTGGCAGGCCCGCTGCGACGACGAAACCATCACCATTGGTGCCGATCAGCCGGTGGTGGTGACCAGGCGCAAGGGCAATACGCTATACGTGATCCCCGAAAGCGCGCTGAGAGCTTAGACGGCGAGCCCAATTTTACTTGCCCACTACCGCAAACCCTTCCATCGCAAACCAGTTAAGGACTTACCCCTATGGGCGGCTTTTTTAGTTTTCTAATCGTGCTAATTTTTGGCGGATCGATCGCTGCCAGCTCGGTCAAAATCGTTAACCAGAGCGACGAGGCCCTGGTCGAAACTCTGGGCAAGTACAACGGCAAAAAGCTCACCCCCGGCCTCAACTTTTTGGTGCCCTTTCTCGACAAAGTAGTCTTCAAGCAAACCATCCGCGAGCGAGTGCTCGATATTCCGCCTCAGCAGTGTATTACCCGCGACAACGTGTCGATTTCGGTAGATGCTGTGGTGTACTGGCGAATTGTAGACATGGAAAAGGCCTACTACAAGGTCGAAAATCTGCAGTCGGCCATGGTCAACCTGGTGCTCACCCAAATTCGCTCTGAAATGGGTCAGCTAGAGCTAGATAAAACCTTTACCGCCCGTTCTGAAATCAACGAACTGCTGCTGCGCGAGCTAGATATTTCCACCGACCCCTGGGGGGTGAAGGTGACCCGCGTCGAGCTGCGCGATATTGTGCCCTCCAAAACGGTGCAAGATTCAATGGAGCTGCAAATGGCCGCCGAGCGCAAAAAGCGGGCCGCCGTGCTGACCTCCGAAGGCGAGCGCGAGTCGGCGGTAAACTCAGCCAGAGGCCGGGCCGAGTCGGCAGTACTCGACGCCGAAGCTCGCCAAAAAGCAGCCATTTTAGATGCCGAAGCCCAGCAAAAAACCATCGTGCTACGCGCCCAGGCTCTCCGCCAGGAGCAGCTGCTGCAGGCTCAGGGAACCGCCGAGGCCATGCAGGTGATTGCTAAAACCCTTGCCACCGACCCCGGTATGCGCGAGGCGCTGCAGTTTCTAGTGGCTCAGCACTACATGGAAATGGGGCTGAAAATTGGCAGCAGCGACAGCAGCAAGGTGATGTTTATGGACCCGCGCAGCATTCCGGGCACGCTGGAGGGTATGCGCGCGATCGTCGGTGAGGGGCAGTCGTAGCAAAGGCTTGGCTACACAATAAGCCGAGTTCGGTTTAAAGATACTTCTGCAAACAAAGCTGCATCACCAACATAATTTCGGTGATGCAGCTTTGTTTTTGCCATGACAAGATGAGGGGGTGGCTTATCTCGAAGTATGGTCATTTTAGACTTTCAGTATCGCAGGGTAGTGTGATGGTGAATGTTGTTCCTTGGCCCATCTCGCTCTCCACAGAAATGGTGCCTCGATGAGCATAGACTCCCTGCTTCACAATGGCTAAACCCAACCCGGTTCCTGCAATATAATCAACATTTTCTGCTCGATAAAATGGCTCAAATATATTGTCTTGGTTCTCTTTGGGAATACCAATACCCTGATCCTGAATTTGCAGAGTTAGACTACTTCCTTGATGGCGGCACGAAATGCTTATATCCCCTCCATCAGGAGAATATTTTACTGCATTAAAGATTAAATTAGTCAAAATTTGTCGAGCAATTGTTTCATCCAAAGCAACATTGATATTTTTTGGGCGAGCATCAAAAAAGATATTGCACTGGGTTTGAGAAAGAAGTTTTGCTTGTTCTATGACATCTTGAATCAAATGTGAAAGATCAAGCACCTTGGGCTGAAAGGCTTGCTTACCTTCTTCGATATGACCAACAGCCAAAACTCCATCCATGAGGTCGGTCATCGTTTGAACCGCATCTTGAATTCGCTGAAAAGCTTCGTCTTTTTCCTTCTTATCCCAGGTATGGCTATAGTTCTTTAAAAGTTCAGCATATAGAACAATACTAGTCAGAGGGGTACGAAACTCATGGGATGCCATAGAAATGAAGCGAGATTTCAGTTCACTGAGTTCTCGTTCTTTTTGAAACGCTTTTTCAACGATTTCCTCCGCTTGTTTACGGTCTGTGATATCAATATGGGAACCGGCCATCCGGTAAGGTTTGCCCTGGTCATCCCAGAGGGCAGCCGATCGGGATAAAATCCAGCGGTAAGTTCCATCTTTATGCCGAAGACGATATTCCAGGTCATAGGTTGAAATCTCGCGCTTCAGATAAGCAGCTAGGGCAGTTTGTACGCGCTGACCATCTTCAGGATGTAATCGCTGAGTCCATTCTTCCAAATGATTGGGGATTTCATGGTCTGCATAGCCCAAAATGCTTTTCCAGCGAGGTGAAAAGAAGACCTCTTTGGTCTTCATATTCCAATCCCATATTCCTCCGCTAGAGCCGAGAATTGCCAATTCAAATCGTTCTTGACTAAGGCGTAGCTTTTCTCCAACTTGATGTATATCTAAGCTAATTTGAGCGATACTTGCTAAGTCTCGCCGCTGTTCAATTTGCCTAACAACTTGACGGGTGATAATCTTTAAGCTTTCTATCTGCTCAACACTCAACCACCGTGGCTCCTGATCCAGGACACAAAGGGTACCAATTGCAGCACCCTCAGAAGTAATTAACGGAGTACCCGCATAAAATCGAATGTGCGGCTCACCGGTAACTAAAGGATTGTCAGAAAATCGTTCGTCAATGGATGTGTCTAATACCAAAAATAAATCCGTTTGTAGAATGGCATGAGAGCAGAAAGCTATATCGCGAGAAGTCTCAGTCGTAGTTATTCCAACCCTAGATTTAAACCACTGGCGATCGGTATCGACTAAGCTAACAAGAGCAATTGGAGTGCCACAAATTTGGGAAGCCAGGCGAGCTAAATCATCAAAGCTTTCTTCAGGAGCAGTATCGAGAATGCTCAGGCTGTGTAGAACGTCTAGTCTTTCTGCTTCGTTTTCTGGAAGAGGGGCAATTCTCATTTGATTCTGCTTTTGTTTTAGATCACAAGCCAAAAAGAATCTTCCTAAGGGTGCTTTAGCTTGCTATAGACGCTTATCTTCGACTAAGAAGGCTTCAAACTGTTCTGCGGGAACAGCCGGACTGAACAAGTAGCCTTGCATCGCCTGGCAGCCCTGCTCTCGCAAAAAATCAAACTGTTCTTGAGTTTCCACGCCTTCAGCGATAACTCGTAACTTTAAGCCCCGAGCCATCGCAATTATTGTTGTAACAATTGTGGCATTTTGGGGAGCCTGAAAAACATCATTAATAAAAGAGCGATCAATCTTTAGAGTGTCAAGTGGTAGACGCTTGAGGTAGTTTAAAGATGAATAACCAGTGCCAAAATCATCAAGAGAAATCTTAATGCCCACAGCCTTGAGCTCTTCTAGTATAGCGATCGCAGATTCTATATCCTCCATCAAGCTGGTTTCGGTAAGCTCTAGCTCCAAGCAGTTTGGGTCAAGTCGAGTCCGATCTAAGATCTGTGTAACAGTTTGAACTAAACCCTCTTGCCTTAACTGAAATGCTGATAAATTTACAGATACTTTAAGTGGAATAGGGTGAAGATCTTGCCAGATCTGAGTTTGGGTACAAACGGTTTCTAAAATCCAGTTACCAATCTCAATAATGTGGCCTTTTTCTTCTGCGATCGGGATAAAGACATTTGGATCAACCATCCCTAGCTCAGGATGATGCCATCGCAGTAAAGCTTCGGCCCCCATGATGCGTCCAGTAATCAAATTAATTTTAGGCTGATAAAAAATCTGAAATTCAGAGTTCTCTAAAGCAACATTTAATCCTTTCTCTATCAAACTATTTTGCTCAGTTTTAGCTCCCATCTCCATCTGATAGAAATAATAGCTATCTTTTTGAGATCGCTTGGCAAAACCCATAGCCATTTCGGCCTGGCTTAACAATTTACCAAAGTCACTTTGATCATTGGGATAGAGAGCAATGCCAATATTAGCCTGCACCAAAATCTTATGATCATTGAGCCAGTAGGGGTTGGCAAGACTATTTAAGATCGCCTTGACCTGATCCTCAACAGATTTCCTGTCTAAGACATTAACCAAAATCATGCTAAATACGTCAGCATTGATTCGAGCTGCTATGTCGTCCTCGCCTAAACTTTTGGTCAGTCGTTCAGCTACGGCTTGAAGCAACAAATCTCCCGTGAAGTGTCCAAACGTATCGTTGACGGCTTTAAATTGGCATATATTTACATATAGAACCGCCATCATCTGTTGGCGACGTTTTGCCGTTTCTAGAGCTTGCTTAAATTTTTGATATAGCAGAATACGGTTGGGCAGCTTTGTTAGTGCATCCTGATACGCCAAGGCACTAATTTGATCAGTTGCCTTCTTCATCTCCGCGATGTAAGGATCAACAATCGTATATTTTTTGTGCAGCCGACTTGTAATTGCATCTGTCAGTTCAGCTGTCGTAAATGGCTTGGCAAGATAATCGTCCGCACCCAAATTCATTCCCTTACGAATATCTGATCTGTCAGTTTTAGCCGACAAAAATATAAACGGAATGACCATCGTTTCCGAATCTTGATGCAAGATTTTATAGACCTGATAGCCATCCACTTCTGGCATCATAATGTCGCATACGATCAGGTCTGGAAAATGCATTTTTGCTAGTTGAATTCCAGTCTTGCCATTCTCCGCTCCAATTGCTTCGAAACCGAGGCAGTTTAGAGACTGGACAATGCCTTCTCGAAGACTTTGAGTATCTTCAATGACTAGAATTTTTGCCATAATCACATCTTTCCCTTACAACGTTCTAACGTTCCCTAGTAACAGATGAAATTGCCGTACTTAACATGAAAGCCATATTAAGAAAGAATTTACCAGAGACTTTATAAAGCCACGCCTATGACGCTTTGGTGTCGATCGCACTGCCTGAATTTTTCTTGGCAATTTTTATCTATAGCTGTGGCCAGTCTGGTTAAGACAGGTCTCCTATGAACGTTCAAACGTTTGAACGTTCATAGGGTTTCTGGATGTCCTAACCAACGTGACTATGGCTATAACGGGCAACCAGGGCATGTCGTTAACGTGCAACATATAGAGCCAAAAGAATATTGATGGCAATTTTATCGTTGGATTAAGCTTCACTAAACCCATTTAAGCTCTGGAACAACATTACGACAAGTCGATAGAAGCCACCCTGAACGCCAAAAACATTTATGATTTGATCGGTTGGAGGTATTAAATCAGTAAGCCACTGACAAATTCTAGAGTACCCAGTCGAGCATGATAAGCCCTACAGGTTACGATCCACTATTCGCTATGTAATCAGCAGCATTAAGAATACTTAAAGGTAAACGTTTCTTGCAGGACTTATGCCGCACTTCTATCGAAACAACACAAAGGCATCAGATGTAGACTAAGCCCTTTCCCCGGATGCAACTAAGTAGGAAGACCCAATCAAATATAAGACCGTGTAGGTTGCGGTTGAGGCACGAAACCCAACGCCCGCATGGGTTACGCTATCGCTAACCCATCCTACATTTAAATTAGCCTGGCTACTTACCGCCCTCTGGTATCCAAGCCAAACTAGCTGCATGATTTAGGCTAAGGCAGGCCTAGATATTGCAGTTGGTACTTTGTCGACGCTGGCAAACCACCACCGAGTAGCCGTGGGCTCAAGCGTTTGACAGCAGTGGTCACGTCGTAGATTCATCCAGAGCAGCTACCACCTGATCGTAGATTTCGCGGGCGTGATCGGGGCTGGTGCCGATGCAGGTGAGGCCCACTTTGCCGTACTCCGATAGGCAGCCCATCAGGTGAAAAGCTGCTCCTACACCGCTGATCGAGTTGAAGTGCAGCTGCTTGGTGACGATGATATTCATCAGGTCGCTGGGCAGTAGGCCCCGGTAGTGGGGTTTTTGCAGGTTGTCGGAGGCGCGGTAATAGCGCACCTGCTCCTGCTTGGTATAGAACAGCCCGTCGCTCTGGTGAAACTGCCCCTCGGTGAGCATTTTCATCGCCATTAGCGGGTGGGTGGTCCCCCCTTTGCGCAGGTTGATTTCGATCGCTTGCAGATCCCACTTGGGGGCCTGGGGGTCACCTTTGGCAACGGCGATAAAGTCGACACCGTAGCGCTCTAAAGCACCCTGGCGGGCTAGTTCTTCACCAATCCGCTGCCCCATTTCCTGAATTTCCAGCCGGTAGTCGAGCCGGGCCGGAAAGGAGCAGCCGAGAAAAATTTGGCCATCGGGGCCGCCCAGTTCTTGGTCGTGGGTGGAGAGAATTTCGACCTCGCCCAGGGGGGTAATGCGGCCCTGCACGCTGGGAGATTCCTTATGGTCGCCTTCGACAAAGGCTTCGGCGATCGCCCCCAGCACCGGAATTTTGGCCGAGAAGTGATCCCAGGTTTCGGTATCGCACTGAAAGCTGAGGCAGGGGAACGATTTGGCGATCGCCCGAACGCGATCGCCATGCTCTGCACTCCCTGGGGCGAAGTCTTGCAGCGGGCGTAGATCGAGCAGGGCGTTGCCCTCGCCCGAAAAGCCCTCGTTGAGCTTGATCACGATGCGCTTGAGGCTGGGGTCTTGCTCCCACACCTCGGCCGTGACGGTGGCCAATTCATCTTCAGAAAACACCAGTTCGCTGCCGATGGGATGAGGAATGCCGCAGCGCTTAAAGATTTCGCGGCTGCCGCTCTTGGTGCCCCAGTACAACAGGTCAGGGTCTAGGGCCAGCAGCGGCAGCCCCAAGGCCAGGGAGAGTTCGCGCTCCCAATGGGTGGAGTTATAGCAGGTCATGTAGGCCCGCTGGGGATCTACCGCTTTGCGAATGCGCTCTAGCAGGCGGGGCCGCTCCAGCAGCTTTTGGCTGAGGGGCTTGCGCGAGGCATCGTAGGCGGCGAACAACTTCAGGCGATCGCGGGCGTGGGAGCTAGGGATACCGGGCAATAGCTCCAGGTAGTAATCAATAATGCTGGGGTGCAGCGGCTGCGAGGTGACGTAAATTAGGTGCGTGTTGGGGTTGCGCAGCCGAATCAGCGAAAACAGCAGCCGCTCTTCGTAGTGGTTGACTCCCTCAATTTTTTGCAGCTCTTCCTGGTCGAGGCTAAGGGAGGGCACCACCACAATGTGGCGCTCCTGAGTATCAAATTCGTCAGTGGATTCCCAGCGATCGCGCAGCAGCTTCTGAAACTGCTGAAACCGTAAAGAATCGTCAACCTGCAGTTTCGCCGGTTCTGTAGCCGTAGCCACCTCTTTCGCCGTCACCATACTGACTACCTCCCGCGATCGCCAAATCGGTTTTGGAATGACACGAGTATAGACGAAAGCTCTCACCAGCCCGCGATCGGCCCAGGCCAAAGGCAATCTCTACTCCAATAAATCTATTTTCCCACCAAAATTTAGCGCTGCTATCCCCACTAAGGCATAGGCCCGGTTTCAAGACAGCTAGTGCCGACGATTGGCCCTATTGCTTAGGAATCCACCTATTAGGAGCGCTTTACTCAAGTTTGCCTCAGCAATCCTCGCGCAGCTGCGCTACCAGCAGCAAAAGCTCGTCAATTTTCTGCCGCAGTACGCTGGCGTGCTGGTTGGAGTGGTTGATCACAATGCTAAACACCAGCGGCTCATAGTTCGGCGGCTGTAGGTAGCCCGATAGCGACACGTTTCCGGTTAGCGCCCCCGACTTGCCCTGCAAGCGCCCCTCCAGCACCGTGCCCCGCAGCCGATTGCTAAGGGTGCCGCTCTGGCCCGCGATCGCCAGCGATTCCCGAAAAAACCGCCCCTGGGGATGGGTGGTCATCACTTGCAGCGTCTCCACCAGCGCGGCAGGCGATACCAGGTTGTGGCGCGACAGCCCCGAGCCATCGGCTAACCGCAGGGCCGCTGCGTTTACCCCCATTTCGGCCAGGGCCGCCTTGACGGCTTCACCACCAGCCCGGCTCGCCTCAGCCACGTCATCCCCTTCGGTGATGTTGCCCCCCGCCGTTACTCCCATGGTTTTGAATAACGCCTCGGCGTAGAGGTTATCGCTGTCGCGATTGGCCACCAGCATCAGGTCTCGCACCTCGGGCGACTCTACCGCCGCCAGCTCTAGGTCTGCAATAGGAATCGAATTTTGGCTGATCACCGTTTGCCCCACTGGCAGTGACTGCCGCCGCAGCGCCTGCTCCATAGCCGCCGCAAACTGCTGGGCCGGGTTAAGCACTGCCAAGCTAAAGGTCTGCGAATTGCTGCCCTGGACCATCTGCCCTGTCACCCGCACCGTGGGCGAGTCTCCCGGACGCCATAGCGCGAGGGAAACAGGGGTAGCTCCAGCGGCAACGGTGGTGGAATCGTTGACAACGGGCAGCGGGCCAGCGGGTAATGGCTGGGGCCAAATCAGGCTCAGCGGGCTGCCCACCTGGGTTGGGGCTAGCTGTAGGGCGATCGCATTGCGGTTGAGAATTAGGCT
The DNA here is from genome assembly GCF_015207265.1 of Nodosilinea sp. LEGE 07298. GTDB lineage: Bacteria > Cyanobacteriota > Cyanobacteriia > Phormidesmidales > Phormidesmidaceae > Nodosilinea. Next base: position 10,705 of record NZ_JADEXE010000064.1, read on the forward strand.
GTTGACCGGGGCGGCGTAGGCCCACTGGGCGTCTTCCCATTCCCAAGTGGGGTTAGTGGCAAAGCCAGGGAAGTAGGAGTCATCGATCACCAGGCGGCTGATCTGTCTTACCCCGGCCTGGGCCAGCTGCTGAGCGAGACTGTCGATCTGCACTGTTGTCAGGCTCGGATCGCCCCGCCCCACCACGCGCAGCGCGGTGCTGCCCTCAGCATTGGGATTGCCGTAGATGGAGGTGCGTAGGCGGTAGTACCCCCCGAGTTGGTGGGCGGCGGCGGCGGTGGTCAGCAGCTTGATGTTGGAAGCCGGGGTGAAGAGGCGATCGCCGTTGCGGCTGTACAGCGTGCGAGGATTTTGCCCCTGGGTTTGCAGTACCAGGCCGGTATAGGCCGTATCTAGCGGAGCCTGATTGAGGGCGGCATCGATCTGGGTCGTCAGCTGGGCCGGGCACAGGGCAGAAAGGGCCTGGGAACTGGGCAAAATTGAGCCCAATACACCAAAGCTCAAGACAATGCTCACACGCTGCACCTGCCGAAGCACCGGCATAACACCCTCAATCATCTGCAATCATTCCTCAATACCAACGCTGTCTGGGCTCTATGGAATTGGCCATGCTGAGTAGACCACAGGTTCGCTCAAAGACTACTCGTCTAGGTTCAGAGACTACTCGTCTAGGTTCGGAGACTACTCGTCTAGGTTCAAAGACTACTCGTCTAGGTTCAAAGACTACTCGTCTAGGTTCAGAGACTACTCGTCTAGGTTCAGAGACTACTCGTCTAGGTTCAAAGACTACTCGTCTAGGCTCAGAGACTACTCGTCTAGGCTCAGAGACTACTCGTCTAGGTTCAAAGACTACTCGTCTAGGCTCGGAGACTACTCGTCTAGGTTCAGAGACTACTCGGCTTTAGTGGCTGTCTACCACAGATAACGTAACGAATCTTACTTGCATGGGGGGATTAGATCGATTAAATTACTGAGCTATAGCTGTGTGCGTGCAGCTTGTCTTCCCAAAAATTTGGTCTAACGCCACTGGAAGGTGCTACCAACACCAACCAGCGGCTAACCCCGTCGACTGCGTACACAGTCTCGGAGGCTAAGGTTGATTTTACCTGGCCGCCCTGAACTGCACATGTCTGGGGCGGCCAAGTTTTTGGGTTTCTTACCCGTCGTTTCATCGGAAAGGAACCCGATTATGTTGTGTTTTACCCATCAAGATCCCCGAGTTCTTGAAGAACTCGGGGATCTACCTCCCCTGCGCCTTGCTACGCCTAGCCCCCAGCCGGGGCGCGAACGATTGCGCCATCTGGTGATTGGCTCGCCGGAGGGGGTGCAGGGGGCGATCAACCACCTGCATCTGCTGCAATACGCCGAGCGGCTAGAGTGGAGCCGCCAGTTTACGATTCCTGAGTCGGGGATTTTGATTACCCCGGAGCAGGGCGAGGTGTTTAGCTTGCTGCTGCGCGATATCGGCCGATAACTTGACGAGGCTGAGTTTTAGGAAGAGGCTACAAATGCTAGACACCTTCTGTGAAGCTCAGTCTCTGATGCCACAATAGATTTAGGCTTTTGAGGAGATTGGCAGAATGACGCTACAAGAGCTTATGCAAGAGGCTCAGCGATTGAGTTGGCAAGAGCAGTTTCATCTAGCCACTCGTTTGCTCCAGTGGGCTGAGGCTAAGATGCCTGGGCATGAGCGGCAAGACTATCAAGATGAGTCGTTGGTGATGGCTGCAGCGCAGGTCTCTGAAGCGTCTTTTGCTGCGGTCTGGGATAACCCAGAGGATGCTGCCTACGATGACTTATGAGTTTGGCGAGGTGGTCTTGGTTCTCTTTCCTTTTACCAACCAAAATTCACAAAAGAAGCGGCCTTCAGTCATCATTAGCTCAAGTGAATATAATGCGGCGCGTCCAGACCTAATTTTGATTGCAGTGACGAGTCAGGTGAAAACGCCGGCACTGGTTCGCTAACAGGAGATGGCTAACTGAAAGCCTTACTAGACAAGTGTTTTCATGATTTTAGGCTGAATCACCTCAATCCATTGCTACACAAAGGCTTTGGAGATTTGTCACCGCTTAAGAGACCAGTGCCTTCTTTAGCTTTAGCTGCATCCCGTGTGCAGTCCTAAAACAACGAACCTTGAATAAAATCAGGTTGCGATTGTTCTAGCTTAGGTGGCCAGAAAACACCCAGAACAACCCAGGTATTGTAAGGAAACACCGTCCCCATAAAAAACAGTGTGTCTCTCCTGGCGCTGCAAATCTCATCAAAAAATTTGCGTTTCACACTCAAAGCCGCCTGCTCTTCATCACCTAATCGAGCCACTTCATTTAACCAAAGCACACCCAATTCCCAATCCTCAATCATGGCATTGTGCGGTTTGTGGCTGTCTTCGCACTCAAACACATAGCTAAACTTATACGGTATTTTCCGAAGCGGCTTTTGTACCGGGCCAAATAGCGCCAGTTGATCAAACAGATTTTGCCATTCCGGTTTCCACTCCGGTTCAGAAGGCTCAATTTTGAGATCCAGCACCCTTGTCGGTCGCACAATCCCCAGTGAAGTGCGTTCAGTTTCGTGTAGCTCCCGCAGTTGCTTCACCGTGTAAGTCGGCATGCGGTCGATGACTTCCCGACGTTTCCGCCAACCATTTTTGGTCGATAACGGCTCCCCCAGTACCTGTAAAGAGTCCAAAAGTGGCTTTCTACTCTCTTTGCGGCGATCATTCTTGTCACCATGCGGTAACAGGTCAATCTCCACCCACTGATATTTACGAAACTGCTGATTTCTCGGTCGATATCGATAGTCAATGGGATACAGCCTCACCCATTCATCAGCTTCAGTAATCCCCGCCGTACAAACCAGTTCTTGATATCCTCGCGATGGATGAGGATAGGTCATCACCGTAATCAGAACTTTTGTTTTAATCGGGCGATCGCTCATGTCTCTTATCCGAGATGCTTAATTGGCAATTTCATCATGCCCTCTAAATGCTGAGCCAGCACAGTCCGGTGGCAGCATTCCGGATTCGCTTCCATACACACCAAAACGCTTGGTTCAGACTTCAGTAACGACATTGCCTTTTGCAAGTCATCCCAGCGATTCGACAAACCACACCGATATTCCTTAAAAAGAGCAATATAGCTATCCGTTGAGGACAAATCTGCTCTTGCTGAACCTGGAATCCCTAACCCCGGCAAATGCTGGTAATCAATATCCAGCGCATTGCATAACCGATGCAAAGTGCTTTTATGAAAACCATAACGACGAGAAATCGGGTTATAGCGAACATCAACCAACCTGCGGATGCCCGATCGCATCAGCAGATTCAAAAACTCATCAACAGTTTTGCCTTCATACCCAGCGGTGTAAATTGCCTGATCAGCTATAGGACGATGTTCTTGGCGTTTCCCCGGCAAATCACTGTTGACCGTAAACCAGGGATAGTTGGCATAAACCGTATCGATTAAAGCGGAGCTAGAGAAACTGCCGTACTGTTGAGTGACAGCCGTAATATCTTGAGCGATCGTCTTGGGTAGCTTAACTTCCTGCTCTTTGCCTACAGTCGTTAACTGCCAAACCTTATCAGCCGTCTTTTCCATAAAACCATTGCGAACCAATGTATCCGTTTCGCGGTTCAGGGTAAACGAGTAAGGGCCATAACGATACGGGATGAACTGGTAGAAAGTCTTACCGCCACGAGACTGCGTCTCCTGTCCTAGCAGAAATGCCCACTTCATTAATTGCAAAGTAGTTGCTTGTCCCCCTACCTGCTGAAGAATTTCAAGTAACGCTTTCTGACGGTGCAGCACTTGTTACCCCTGGCTTAGTTCTTTTGTATTATAGTTGCCGTTTGAATCAAGCTCCTAAGTCTATCTCAATTCTTAGCGGTTACCCCGCTAGTGACCAAGGCTGTCTACACAAAGACATTAGGCTTAATCACCCCAGCGGAAAAGCAACTTTCGCTCTCTCCCGCCGATCGTAGGGCATGTTTCACCTATAACCGAGCAACAGTTCAACTGCTCTGCCCGCTCAAGTCAACCTTACCCGCATCTCAAAATAAGGAGACTTCAGGGTATGCCCTACGAAAACATCAGCGCCACCATTTCAGACCAGTCCATAGCCGAGATCAAAGGGGCGATCGCCGCCATCCACAAAAACCTACCCTTTCTCATCAACCTCACCCCCGCCGAACGCCGCAAGCGCTTCAAAATGGGCGACAAAAGCCTTGCCTTCGTCCGCAACAGCGTCACCGCTACCCAAAACAATTCCAGCATTGTGCCCAGCAACTTTGACATCGCCGAGTTTAGCCGCGACTACCAGTTCACCGTTGACCTCAGCGAAGTGCTGGGCCTGCTAGAGCAGCTCAACGAAACCGTCGACGACACCCTACTCGCCGTTGGCAGCGAATCTATGAGCAGCAGCCTGCTCGTCTACGACTACGCCAAAACCGCCGCCCGCCACTCCCCCGGCCTCAAGAGCGTCGCCGACCAGCTAGGCGAACGCTTCAAAGCCCTGGGCCGTCGCCGCACCAAAGCTAGCGACACGGCTGCTTAGACCCACCGCCAACAAAAAAACGAGGGGGATGGCTAATTCCAGTTAGCCATCCCCCTCAGCGATCAAGTCAGCAGTAGATTGGCCCTACATAGCTGTGGCCAGTCCGGTTAAGACAGGTCTCCTATGAACGTTCAAACGTTTGAACGTTCATAGGGTTTCTGGATGTCCTAACCAACGTGACTATAGCTATACACAGCCAGACCAGCGGATAAGTCCAGTATCCAGCTATTCCCTGCTCTATCCCCCCCAGCCTCGGTGGCGCTTTTTGAGGGTTTCGACCTGCTGGGCGATCGCCGGATCGTACAGCCGTAGGTAGTTCCAGTAGCCGCCAAACACCGATTGCACGTAGCCCTTGGTCTCTGGATAAGGAATCTTTTCGGCAAAGTCGTCAGCATCGACATAGCCACCTCGCTTGATCCAGCTGGCCACCGCGCCAGGTCCGGCATTGTAGCTGGCCACCGCAAACAGCGAGTGATTGTCGTACTCGGCATGGGTGTAGTCGAGGTACCAGGTGCCCAGCTTGACGTTGTCTTCAGGATTGTTGAGGTCGTAGGTATCGAGCCCGGCCCGGTCCTTAATCCATTCAGCAGTCGCAGGCATGACCTGCATCAGGCCAGCCGCCCCCACCCCAGAGCGAATCTTGGCCTCAAAGCGCGACTCCTGACGCATCAGCGCCGCCACCAGCAGCGGGTTGAGCTGGCGCTGGGCCGACCAGGTGGTGATCAAATCGGCGTAAGGCAGCGGATACACCCCGTGCCAAAAGTCTGGGCGCTGCTTCAAGTTCTGAACCACTTTTTGATCTGCCGGGTCATCGGCCAGGCCCAAGCTTGATACCTGGTAGATGCCGTCGATATTGTCGTTGGTGCCCAAGCGCATCAGCCCGTCGGTAAACTGCTCCTCTGGGGTTGGGTCTTGGTAGTTGGAGTACTCTATCTGCCATCGCTCCCAGGCCCGCTGGTCCTGCCCCAGCAGGTAAAGTTCTTGCAGCGTGTTAGATCCTGTTGGCAAAGGCTCGCGCTGGGCCATCGGGGCTACCGCCGGAACCTGCGATCGCACTGTCGTAAAATCACCCACATTCCAGCCCAGGGCGACCGCCGCTCGCCAGGCGTAGTACGACTCAGGATGGCGGGCAATCACACTTTCTAGGGCATTTTGGGCCACATCGGCCTGACCCAGCTGGCGGCCCCACTTACCCACCCAGTAACCGGCATCGGCGGCCAGATCACTGTCGGGGCTGTGCTTCAGCACATCACTGCCCCAGCTGAGCGCCATAGTCAGATCGCCCTGTTCAGCGGCATTGCGGGCATTTTTTAGGCGAATATCCGCCGCCGCATCGGAGTCTTTATATTCCTTTAAAATCAGCTCGCGGGTGGCTTGGGCCGATTCAGCGCTGTTCAGCTCATCTAGAATTTTGGCTCGATCTAGTAGCGCCTCCGCCGCCCGGTCGGGGAAGCGATTCACCACCTGATCGAGCACGCCCAAAGCAGCCTGATCGGGCACACTTTGAGCCAAACGCAGCAGACCGGTCGCGGTTTCGGGCGCGTTGGGAAACTGCTGATCGAGCTGGTTATAGAGAGCGATCGCGCGATCGCGCTTACCCGTCACCTGGTGACCTCGGGCCGCCCGGTACAGGTTGCGGGGCGACGGCGGGGCCTGAGCATAGGCCACCGCCGCATCACCATAGCTGTCGATGCGCCAAAAGCCAAAGCCCACGGTCTGCCAGTTTTCAGCGCTAAGCTGGCCAGCAAACTCGGTCTTAAGCCGCAGCAGGGCCGCCCCAGCGCTGGGGTGATGCAGACCCGATCGCGCCATGATCATCAGCATGGGCAGGGCATCGGCCCGACGAGGGTCGGCGGTCAGCCGCTGGTGAGCCACCTCCACCGCCTTGGGATGAGTGGGAAACTTCTGCACCAGCTGATCCCAGTAGGCCGGATTTTGCTGGCCCAAATCAAACAGAAGCGGGGCGATCGCGCTATCGTCCCCATACTCATTCAAAATTCGCTGCTGGGTTTGCTGAGCTGCGTCTGCCTGACCCGCTGCTCGCTGCGCCTGGGCCAGCGCCAGCGCCACGTAGGGAGCCATCGCCGAATACTCAGCCTCCAGCCCTTCCAGCAGGGGAATGGCGCTACCGCCGCGATCGCTGTTAATTAGATCCAGCGCCAGTAAATACTGGGCTCGGCTGCGGCTCAATGGCTCTCTGCCCTCAATGGCGGCCATTAGCGGCTCTTGCCGTTGCTCAGCCAGCTGTAACGCTAGCGCTAGCACCGGGTCATTGGCATTGTGAGCCGTCAAGTTCCCCAGTCCGGGCAGCAGCGACTCTTCTAAAATCACCGAGGAGTCGCCGGTCGACGACACGGTATTGACCAGAGCAGCCCCCATACCTAGCGAGAGGGCGCTCACCCCCGCGATCGCCACCAGGGGCAAATTTGCTTTTAACCGTTTCACCATGGCCTGCCCATCAACTCTGCTGAAGGTGTATAGCAAAAAATCTAGCCCGTAGCGCCAACCACAACCTGGAGGGTCAAACCGCTAATCCGTCTTATAGTAGCGAACCTACTGGCGGCTGGCTTTATCTACAGCAAACTCACCCTGGGAGGTTGCCCAAGGTTTATAGTAAACAGAGAAACTAGCCCCTAGGTTGAATGGAATTTCACGCATCTGGTACCTCTTGTTTAGACTGGTCTGGCGACGCCCTCATCCTCGGCCTCAGCGAAAACGCAATCCCCCTCTCAGGCACCCTAGCTGAGCTAAACAGCCAGGTTTCTGGGCTGCTGCAAGAGCTGCTCGACGAGATTGAATTTACCGGCAAAGAAGGCTCCACCGCCATTACCCGAGTCGGAACCGGGGCCAAGATCCGCAAGCTTGGGATAGTAGGACTGGGGGCTACCGACGCTATTACCGCCGATACCCTGCGCCGCGCCGCCGCCACCGCCGCTCGCCTGGCCAAAAAAGAGAAATGTGCCTCCCTCGGCCTCAGCATTCCCACCGTTCAAAACGACGCGGCCCTTACGGCTCAGGCCCTCACCGAGGGTGCCCTGCTGGCCCTCCACCAAGACAACCGCTTTAAATCCGAGGACAAAAACGGTAAACCCACCGTTGAACACATTCATCTCCTAGATTTGTCTGGCCAAGAAAGCAGTCTTCAAACCGCTCAGGCTATCTGCGACGGCGTCATTTTGGCCCGCGAGCTGGTGTCGGCCCCAGCCAATATGGTCACCCCCGAAACCCTAGCTCAAACCGCCCAGGATATCGCTACGGCCCACGGCCTAGAGCTAGAAATTCTGGAGCAAGAGCAGTGTGAGGCGTTGGGAATGGGAGCCTATCTAGGGGTGGCCAGGGCCTCTGACCTGCCGCCCAAGTTTATTCACCTCACTTACAAACCCAGCGGCACGCCCACGCGCAAGCTGGCGATCGTAGGCAAGGGCCTCACCTTTGACTCGGGCGGTCTCAATATTAAAGGGGCAGGCAGCGGCATCGAAATGATGAAAATTGACATGGGCGGAGCCGCCGCTACCCTGGGAGCTGCCAAGGCGATCGCCCAGCTCAAGCCCAGCGTCGAAGTTCACTTCATCAGCGCCGCCGCCGAAAACATGATTAGCGGCAACGCCATGCGCCCCGGCGACATTCTCACCGCCTCCAACGGCAAAACTATCGAGGTCAACAACACCGACGCCGAGGGTCGCCTCACCCTGGCCGATGCCCTGGTGTTTGCCGAAAAGCTGGGCGTCGATGCGATCGTCGATCTCGCCACCCTTACCGGAGCCTGCATCATTGCCCTAGGCGACGATATCGCCGGACTGTTTAGCGAAAACGAGGAATTAGCTGAGGCGATCGCCGCCGCCGCCAAAACTACCGGTGAAAAATTCTGGCGCTTGCCCATGGAAGGTAAATACTTCGACGGGCTCAAGTCCATCGTGGCCGATATGAAAAATACCGGCCCTCGCCCTGGCGGCTCAATTACCGCCGCCCTGTTCCTCAAGCAGTTTGTCACCGCTACCCCTTGGGTGCACCTGGATGTAGCCGGCCCCGTTTGGACAGAAAAAGAAAATGGCTACAACAACCCCGGCGGTACAGGCTTTGGCGTACGCACCCTTGTGCAGTGGGTGCTAGCCCAAAGCACAGCGCCTTAGCGGGATCGGCATTTGCACCGATAAGATTGAGAGTAACCAAACAAAACTCAACTAAAAGCAGATGGCTAGCGTGGCTCCCAAGCCCCACTGGTCATAATACGCCTTTAGACATATTCCTAAGGGTCTAGAAGCTCCAGTTCGCCAATTTTGGCGGAGCCAGAGAATAATCAACCAAATAGAGTGATTGAGCCATAGGCCCATACATCCTTCAAAGTCTCTCCTAGCGTAGCTTTCAGCGATCCTGAGATAAAACTCTTGAAGGCCATGCCTATAGAAGTTTCAGCAATTTTGATTGCTATTTCCCGATAGGGCTAATATTTAGCAGCCGGAACAATATGCTCTGCAAACTGTCTTAGTCTTAAGCACACGCATACCAATCCTGCAGGGCTAGGACATCTCCTTGAAAATCACTAACCAACCTGCACCGATACTGTGTTCAACAATACTCAACAATTTATTTCTCTTGTGATAGAAATTAAATTGAATTAGTGCTCTTTGGCGTTGTTTCACTTTAAGCAGCGAGATCACTCAGATTCAACCAAAAATGTCGCTAGTTACACCAAAGCTATGTTTGGGTCATTTTAGTAAGCCTTCAGTTACTGTAGTCATGGGTATGCAAAACCGGCCTAAAGCTTGAGTTTTGCGAGTATGTTGGCACTATCTATTGCAGCCTGATCACTAGCTGTCTCTTTAGAATGGTTAGCTCTGAATTCCTGATTTGCTTAGTAGTTTTTAAAGCGTAAGCCAATTCGACTACGGAAAGATATTTTCCTTCAAATGTATACCGGCAGATGGGTTTAAATATCCTTCCAACGATGGCTTCCATTTTTTCGCCAAGTTTCTACCGTTTAATATGACTGGCCTTCCTGTCTATGCATATGGTTAGATTCATGGTTTCAGGAATGAGCACGCTGGTTTGGCTTGTCATTTTTTGACAACTACTTTCAGCAATCCACTGTCGTATTGCCTCATCGGAGTAAACCAATGAATTTCACAGATTATTTTGATCGCATCGCCATTGTTTACCTGCCCGAACGCAGAAGACGATTCAAAAGCATTCAGCGTCAGGTCCAGCGGTTGGGCCTAGAAGACAATGTGCACTGGTTTAAAGGCCTGAAATTTAATCAAGCTGGTCAATTTCCCAAAGCCAGCGTTAGGGGTTGTGTCATGAGCAACTACGAGCTTTTGCGTCAGGCTGCCCAAGATAAGGTTGAAAGATTACTACTGTTTCAAGAAGATTGCGTTTTGAGCCAGCGACTTATTCGTCAAGAGCATAGCATTCTTGAAGAGTTAGCCAACCGCAACTGGGATTTTGCTTACCTTGGCTGTCAAGCCTACTCTAACGATGAACCTAGCAGTAAAAAGGTTTCAATCAATGCGGTGCCCAACCGTTTTTTCTCCCAGGTGAATGTTCGCCAAAATATTCGCGAGACCCATTTTTGGGCCTGTCAAGGTAAAGCAATTCCTAAGCTGGTTGAGTTTATGGAAGCCTCATTTGAGCGACCCATGAACCATCCAGACTGTGGACCCACCTACTTTGATGGGTACATGAACGAAATTCGCTATCGCCATCCAGATCTCGTTACTCTGGCTGCTGTGCCTAATCTAGGCTGGCCTCTAAGCAGCGTCAGCAACCTCAATCCAGGTCGGTTAGATGGCATTCCCGCTGTCTCTCCAGCTTTGCAAGTTGTTCGAGGGGCAAAGAATTTCTGTCTAGAAACGGCTGACTTCGTTCGGCATGGCCTAGCGCCCAAAGATGAACAAGTCAGCTGAAGGTGAATGTCACTAGTTTCACCCTAGTCTTCCTTTCCGCATAGGCCAGACATAACCAAGGAAAGTCGTTGCACAATTTGGCACAGATGGTGCATAGGTGTGAGATGCGCTACTGCTAGCCACGATGTGATCGGCTATCATAGCAACAAATATTGCACCTAAGGGCTAATGGGTAGGGCTTTTAGCCTCCCAACCCAGGGTTCAATGCTCAACACCTTGGTATTTTGGTTCGGAGAGACTCGTGACTATCTATATTGGGAACTTGTCCTTTCAGGCGTCTGAGGACGACATTAAGAGTGTTTTTGCTGAATACGGCGAGGTCACTCGCATTAGCTTACCCATCGATCGCGAAACCGGTCGAAAACGTGGCTTTGCCTTTGTCGATATGGTCGATGAAGCGAAGGAAGACCAGGCTATCTCCGAATTAGACGGGGCTGAATGGCTAGGTCGCGAACTTCGCGTTAACAAAGCTCGTCCCCGCACTGAAGACGGCGGTGGTAACGACGGCCGTCCCAACCGTAGCAATCGGTTCTCCCACAATCCTCTCTAGGCGTCTACCTACTGCTATTGGGCCAGTTGCTGAGATAGGTTAAGCTCTATTGTTTTGGCAGAGGCGTTCAATGAATGCCTCTGCCATACTGGTTTTTAACGCTTAATTTACGCTATTCTCCACTCACTGCCGTTGATGAAACAGGGTGACTATGGCACGGTGGCGTTGGCTATTACTCCTGATCGGGCTACTCGTGAGCTTAGGGGCAGTGCTGCTACTCGCCGATGCTTTGCTGCGCTTGTATACCATTTTGGCGCTGCTATCACCCCTACTGGCCCGAGTCGTGTTAGGGGTTATATTGGCTGCTGGAGTAGGTTTGGCCGGTTTTAGCCTTTATCGTTTGTGGCCTTTTTTACGCCCTCGCCGACAGAGGCAGATTCCTCAGCCTCCTCGTCACCCTGAAGAAGCAGCCGCTGTTAACTTACGCCTAGTTCAGAACCAGGTCGATCAAATTCAAGATCGAGTGGCCCGCCAGGCTTTGCAAGAGAAAACGCAGAACCTACGGTCTTCGACCACCGATCGAGCCCTTACTATCGCTGTATTTGGGGTAGGGTCAGCAGGTAAAACTGCGCTAATTAATGAACTTTTAGGTCGCCCTGTTGGTCAAGTAGGTGCGGCCCTAGGCACTACTCAAATTCAGCAGACCTACCCCTGGCAACTCCCTAATGGATCTAAAGCACTGCAACTCATTGATACCCCAGGTATTGCAGAAACAGGAATCGCTGGTACAGAAAGAGAGCAAGCCGCTCGCGCAACTGCTGCTGAAGCAGACTTGATTTTGTTTGTTATTGATGACGATCTGAGGCAGGCAGAATACACTGTACTGCAAGCATTGATAAGCATGGGTAAACGAGTGCTTTTGGTGCTCAATAAAGCCGATCGCTATCCTGAAGCCGACTTAGAGGCTTTGCTAGAACGACTGCGATCGCGAGTCTCCCCCCCCCTTAGCCATGACGATATCGTTGCCGTAGCGGCTTTACCACAACCCCTACCCCAGGTTGGTGGTGGCTGGCTACAAATGCAGCCAAACCTAATGCCCCTAAGGGCTCGCTTAGTCGATTTACTGCGACAGGAAGGTGAAAGCCTCATCGCTGACAACCTACTTTTGCAAACTCAGCAAATTGGAGAAACCGCCCGTCAAATTATCGATAGCCAACGCCAGGCACAGGCCGACGCTACTATTGAGCGGTATCAGTGGTTGAGTGCTGGGGCGATCGCAGTCACCCCACTGCCCGGACTCGACTTTTTAGCCACAGCAGCCATCAACGCCCAAATGGTTGTTGAGCTTAGCCAAATATATGACTGTGAGGTCAGCCTCGAAGAAGGCAAAGCCCTAGCTCTGTCCATAGCCAAAACCCTCACAGGGCTGGGCTTGGTTAAAGGCTCTGTAGACCTGCTAGCTCTAGGTCTTCAAACTAATCTAGCTACAGTACTAGCAGGGCGGGCCTTAAAGGGCACAAGCGGCGCTTACCTTACACGCATTGCCGGCAAAAGTTTTATCGAATACTTCCGCCAAAATCAAAACTGGGGCGACGGCGGCATAGGCGCTGTAGTAGAACGGCAGTTTCGTCTCAATAAGCGCGACGCAGTTATGAAAGCCTTTATCAAAGAGGCTGTTACTCGGGTTGTACCCATCATTCAAGAACAGCCTTAAAGCAACTCCAAACAAAGACGTTCTTTACCTAAGCCTAAATGGTCTTCAAACATAGCCGTTTTTCTTGAGGCAACAGTCCTAGCTACCATTACATAGATAGGGCTAGCATTTGGGTAGATGACAAGAAGACCTTATGCAGGCTACGTGAGGCCTGCTTGCTCAAAATCAGTACAATCAATCGCAGATTCAGAAAGAGCAACTTTGGGATGAATGGGACATTTCAGCCGATGGTCACCGGTAAAATAGCGACATTCAGCACAGGGAATTTTATGCATCACTGTAGCTCGGCCTACCCCATCCCGAATAGCCGTTATTAGGTTCCAAGCCGTTATTCCTACCAGCCCCCAGGCCAATACAAAACACACAGGCACCAGTAGAAATTGTACTAGTGTTACCACCTGCGTTGGTAGGGCCATGAATTGTAGTGCCATAGTCTAAAATCAAAATGCTGTTTCTACAGTTTCTGTTATGGCTTTGAGCTTATGTTGACCATAACTCATTGATTATAGGATTGAGATATCTGGAAATACAGCGGCAAAAGGGTTAATTTTTCTATAAGCAGCATCTAACTCAGGGCTGATTTCCTTCAGTTGCGATCGCCAATTGCACCCCAGGCAGCGATCGCAGCCGATCCATTACTTCCACCACCCGACCATGACTCACTGACTGATCAGCCCGAATCACAACCAAACCGCCATCGGCTAGAGTACCCAGGGTTTGAATTGCTTCCAGTAGCTGTCCATCACCTACCGACTGGCTGCCTACAAATAGCTCCCCCGCTGCGTTTAGAGTAACCACCACCTGTCGCTGGGCTTGGGCCTCCGCTGTCTCGGCCCCAGGTAGCGCTACCGGAAGACCTTCATTGCGGGTCAGAAACAGACTAGAGAGGATAAAAAATGCCAGCACCGCAAATACCACATCGATCATCGGCACAATATTGATTTGCAGAGGGGTTTCAGGATCGTCGGGGAGTTGCATAATACGGAATGAAGAAGGTTGGAACCGAGTCAATACCGATGGCACAACCGGCATTGACGGTTTGAAGCAGCCTCAAGACTGGCATCATAGCCTCAAACCCTAGATGTTTGAGCCATCTGTAGCAGTTTTTCGGCGATCGCATCATCGATCGGCATCACCGACAGTCGATTGCCTCGCCGCACTACCCACAGTTCGTCGGGGATAAACGTCTCCTTTAATTGATCTAGAGTAACGACCTGGGCAAATGTCTCCAAATAGCCCACCGTCACTGTATGCCAACGGGGGCTATCGAGTGAAGACTTAGGGTCGTAATACTGGCTAGACGGGTCAAACTGGGTAGGGTCAACCACGTTGATTGCTACAATCTCCATGAGCCCCACAACTCCCGGTGGCTTGGTGTTGGAGTGGTAGAAAAAGGCTCTGTCGCCTAGGGCCATACTGGTGAGGAAGTTGCGGGCCTGATAGTTGCGCACACCATCCCAAAGCTCAGTGCGATCGCGCTCCAGATCTGCAATGCCGTATACATCGGGTTCAGATTTCATCAGCCAGTAGGCCATCGCCAATTACCTCCTTCAACAACGCAGTATGTTCTTCTCCAACCGCTGTCAGCGTAGCCAGCCGCCCACCGCTGGTGATGGCCTCTAGCCGCAGCCGAATCGCCGAACGGGGAGGCTGCAGCATCCGTTCCGACCATTCGATTGCGAGCAAACCAGGCTCTATCTCCTTGGCGTCCCCATAGCTCTCTAGCTCCAAAGAGCCTATCTGGTCAGGATCTAATCGATACAGATCCACGTGGTAGAGAGGCATGCGTCCCTCCAAATATTCATTGATCAGCGTAAACGTTGGGCTGCTAATAGGCTCAGCAATACCTAAGCCTGCCCCTATTCCCTGCACTAATGTGGTCTTGCCGCTGCCCAAATCTCCAGACAGCAGCAACACCGTACCCGGTGGGCAAAGCTGCCCTAGGCGAATGCCCAAACCATGGGTCGCTTGAGCATTCGGCAGGCCAATCCTAAACGCACCGTCTCCCATCATCCGTTCCTGTAACTTGTGAAGATTCACGATTGAATCATAGGACAATGTCAAGCTCCAGCCAAAGGCCGTACTGAGACTGATTTAAGTCAACCTCGGTAATGCCTTTACCAATATGGTGCACGGCTCATTGCCAGTCCTCGCTTGACTCAGTGACCGTGCAGCCTGACGACAGCGCTGAGCCGTCAGCTTGCCTCACTGATGGCAGTAATATTCCATCTGCAGGGCAACAGACCTGAAAGACCGCAAAGGAAATCGTCTTAAATCTCACCTCCTCGGGCAACGCAGATGCCTAAGAACCCGCCCATGTTTGTACAGCATGAACAACTCGATCACTAACATCTCGTCAAACGACACTCTAGATGATCAACCCTTCTTCATTCATTCAGCGGTCAGCAAGCCATTTCCCAGCCTCCAGTCGCTCTCCCACCAGCTACCAAAATCTAACCTGCACCAGGCAGATGCAAAATGGCAATATCAGGCTGGGGCTACAAATCAACGGTTTACCAAATTCATTGAAAGCGATCGGGCACAGAGCCTACAATGCTAACCCTGCGGTTTTATCGCAACAATGATCAGGAACAGCCCGTTCATTGCGGGTCCTTCTCGGCTGTAACAGAGTTAGCACTGGTTAACCCCAGTGGTGGAAATTCTCGCTAAGGATCCTATAGACCTGGTGTAGAAATATCCAAACCAGATCTGATGGAAAAATCCGAGGTAACGTAACAGGCCAGAAAGCTAGCCTGAAAAGCAAAACCGTGCAACATCGTAATGATGTCGCACGGTTTTGAATAGGAACCTGGCATCGAGCTATTTTGACAAGGGGCAACCCCCTCACTATCTTCGCCGCAGCTGCGTTTCACGTCTGAGTTCG
>NZ_JADEXE010000478.1 GCF_015207265.1 Nodosilinea sp. LEGE 07298
GGGCGTGGTGCGGTTTGGGCGGTAGGAGTGGCTGAGCGGATGTGTGGATGTGTGGATGTGTGGATGTGTAGGTGGGTCGGTAAGTGGGCATAGCGCGGTGAGACTGGTCTGGAGGCTGCGGGTGTGACAATCTAAAATCTCCAATTCGAAATCCAAAATCCCCTAAAACCAGGCGCTATGCTAGATCTCTGGGAATTTTTGGGGAATCGTCATGGTACGGGGCAAGGGATGGATGGCATTGGCGCTCTGCGGTGTGCTGAGTCTAACGGCGATCGGCTGTAGAGACCGCAACGATACGGTGGTAGAGGCTCCCCCCGCCGCAGACGAGCAGCCGGTAGTGAGTGACCCGACTGAACCGACTCCTGAGACACCGCCGACACCAACGCCAGCGCCAGCGAACCCGCCAGAACCGGGGGTTGGCGGCACTGGGGAAGCCGTAAACCCACCCCAGGCGGCGCAGCTGATTGCCGCCCAGCCCGAAGCACAGATCAATTTGCGATCGCAGCCTACCACCTCATCCTCAGCTAGGGGCTATGGTCTGGTGGGCGACCCTGTGGAGCTGATGCGATCGGCCGATCGCAGCGATGGCACCTGGTATTTCGTCAAGTTTGAAGAATCGGGGGCCGAAGGCTGGATTCGGGGCGATTTTATCAATACTGAAGGGCGGGCCACGCCGCTGTCGCAGCGGGCTGACACCAGCAGCACCTGCGAAGGCCTGATGGACGGCATGACCGTGACGGCCTTCTACGACGCCAATGGTTTTCACCTGGTGCGGTTTGTGAATATGGAAACCAAAAACACCTTCGATGCTACGCTTAGTCGCCAGGGCAGCAGTAACCAGGGGCAGCCGCTCTACCAGGGCAGTACTAGCCCGCCCACCAGCGATCGCAGCTATCCGGTATCGCTGACCGATCTGTCTGGGGGTACCCCGCGCAGCGGATCGCGCGTGAATATGAGCTATGCAGGCATTGAGGGTAGCGCCACCTGTGAATAGGTATAAGATTGGAGCGTGAAACTGCCAATCAGGAGCACCCATGGCTAAAGAACTCAGCACCGAGGAGCAGCAGGAGTTAGAAAATCTGCGCCAGACGATCGAGCAGGCGATCGCTGATGGCGTGCTTACCCAAGCAGAACGGGACGCCATCACCACTACCATGCGGGCCGACGGCAGAGTTACCTACGAAGAACTGGAGCTCGTGCGTCAACTGGTGAGCAACAAGGTGGCCGCTGGCGAGCTGAAAGCCGAGCTTTAGGGACTCGAAATTTAATAAAGTCCCAACGTCATTCCCGTGCAGGCGAGAATCCATATGGAGTAGTTACTCTAGCTGGTACTTTTTTTTGAGGCGCATCCCTTAGGGCCATTCTGGCCACGAGAATACTCAAGGATTTTGCTTCCTAACCAGGGCGCAGGGCCTGCGCCCCTAGCTGAGGGGTATCTTCTGGCTCAGACCCCCCCTAAACCCAGATCTACCAGATGACTACTGCCCAGTCCCATCGGCCCAGTCCCTTCGCCCACTGACCGCCTATCTTGACTTCTCCTGCAGAGCTACCGATCTCCACAGCCATCGTGCACGAATGGCTGGTCAGCCGCGCCGGGTCAGAAAAGGTGGTCGAGCAGCTATTGCGATTGTGCCCCCAAGCAGACGTTTTTAGCCTGGTCGAGTTCTTAGAACCCGAGGCGGTCTCACTGATTCCCCCCGGCACCAAGGTGCAGACCTCCTTTATTCAAAGCTTGCCCTGGGCACGGCGGCACTTCCGCCAGTACCTGCCACTGATGCCCCTGGCGATCGAGCAGTTTGACCTCTCAGCTTACGACCTGATCATCTCCAGCAACCACGCCGTGGCTAAAGGGGTGCTTACGCGACCCCACCAGCTTCATGTGAGCTATGTGCATACCCCCATTCGCTACGCCTGGGACTTGCAGCAGCAGTATCTTCAGCAGGCGGGCCTGACTAGCGGTGTTAAAAGCGCCCTGACCCGGCTAATCTTGCACTACCTGCGGCTGTGGGATTTAGCGACAGCCCACCGGGTTGACTGCTTTGTAGCCAACTCTCGCTACGTTGCCCGCCGAATTTGGAAAACCTACCGTCGCCCCGCTACGGTAATTTATCCGCCCGTGGCGATAGATCGCTTTCGCTGGCAGCAGCCCCGCGAAGACTTTTATCTGACGGTGTCGCGCTGCGTGCCCTACAAACGAGTTGACCTGACTGTAGAAGCGTTTAACCGGTTGGGCCTGCCACTGGTGGTAATTGGGGATGGGCCAGCCCTGGCCTCGCTACAGAAGACTGCTCAGTCAAACATTACGTTTTTGCGGAACCCGCCCGACGCTGTGTTGTCTAGTTATATGGAGCGTTGTCGGGGGTTTGTGTTTCCAGCGGAAGAAGATTTTGGCATTACTGTGGTCGAGGCTCAGGCTGCGGGGGCACCGGTGATTGCCTACGGCAAAGGCGGCTGCGCTGAGACGGTGGTAGACGGCAAAACCGGAGTGCTATTTGGTCAGCAAACTGTCGATCATCTAGTGCAGGCGGTGCAGTATTTTGATGGGCATCGCCATCAATTTGTGGCTGAAACCATTCGTTATCAGGCCGAAACATTCTCAGAACTCAGGTTTCAGCAAGAGTTAACGGCTTATTTGATGCAGAAGTGGCTGAAATTTCAGCAGGGCGATGAATTAGAGTAGTGTCGGTGTTGCAGGAGTATTGGGGAAATTTATGTTTCCTCTGGAGCGCACGGTTCAGCCCGTAATATTGTCGCTGAGGATGTCAACCCGATCGCTGCCGATGGTTGGCCTCCTGGGTGCATCTGATCTACTGGCCTTATTTTTGGCCGGTGTCGTTGGCGTTTATCTGCGGCTGGCGTTTGGGGGCGAGTACGCTCCCCATTTATATGGGCAACTGTGGCCCGTATTAGGGATATTTTTGCTGGCCTATGCCGCCGCTGGGCTCTACCCTGCCGTGGGCATTAGCCCGGTCGATGAACTGCGCCGCATTTGCCTGTCAACCAGCTTCACCTATATGGTGCTGGGGGCGGGGCTATTTTTAACGGGCGAGAGTGAAACCTACTCGCGGGGCGTCTTTTTAATCACCTGGGTGCTGTCTTTGCTGCTGGTGCTGCTGGGGCGACTGTTGGTGAGACAGGTGTTTGCCTCTTACCCATGGTGGGGCTATCAGGTGCTTATT